>JBBRMP010000287.1:0-6243 GCA_038230755.1 Cytophagales bacterium
GGTAACACCGCCACAATAACGCAAACGTACGCAGCCGACCCTAGTGGTTTCCCATTCACGGGTAATAACCAAGCTACTATCAACCAGAACACTACAGCGGCCGGTGGCGGCAACACCGCTGAGATCAGGCAGGGTCTTGCCGGTGGCTCGCAGGGATATTCCAAAGGCAACACGGCGACTATGAGCCAGCAGGGTAGTTTCAACGAGGGTCGCCTGCAACAAACGGGTGACCTGAACGTGGCAACGATGAACCAGACGGGCAATTACAACATCCTGCGGGATGGTTCAGGTACAGCGGGTTCGTTTGCGCTGCAACAAGGCACGTCTAACACGCTGACACTCAATCAGACCAGCCCCGGCGGCGCGGGTTTGGTGGGCAACATTGCCAACGTCTCGCAGATTGGCAACGGCAACGGCTCAGTCATTACCCAGACGACGAACTAAGCGCGTAGCTACGTTTCCCAGCCCATCTGCCTGTGGCAGATGGGCTTTTTTTGGTAAAATCAGTTACCGGACGTACCCCAACGTACGCGGGATGGTGTATATCTCCGTCTGGCGACCGTCGATGTATCGGAATGAGGTGCCGTCGAAAAAGCCGTCTTCTTCGAGCATAATCCGCACCAGCTTCTTCCATTCGGGGATTTCCACGGCGGCGTTCAGCTCAATCGAATAGGCCGTGTTGGCTTTCAGGGGATAATCGCCGGGGCCGGGAACGCCCTTTTGCTGGTCCCAGAGGCCAATGGTTGGTCCGGCGGCGTGGCCGTGCACACCAATGGGGTGCGAATAGATCGTGCCGCGAATCCCTTCTTTTTCGGCCTGTACCAACGCCGCCGACAGCAACTGATTCCCCGATTTGCCAGCCACAAACTGCTCCGTCAGAATATCCTGCAAGCGGTTTCCCTGCACAAACGCTTTTCGGATACTCTCCGGCACCGCCGACTCGCCAGGGCGCAGTACGTAGGCGTGTTGCTGCTGGTCGGTGTTCAGCCGCAGGTAGGTGATGCCAAAATCGACGTGGAGTAAATCGCCGGGTTGGATAATCTCTTTTTCGGGCCGTTTCGCAAACGTGCGCAGGTGATTGAAGTCGTTGGCCGGTCCGTCGCCACGGTTAGCCCGCTGAACATCCACCGTAGGGTGAAACCAGGTGTCCAATCCCAAATCCGTGATGCGTTGACGGAACCACCAAACCACGTCGTCGGTGGTGGTGATGCCGGGTTGGATAACCTGTTCAGAAAGCCCTTCCTGAATAATCTGGTGCGACAGTCGGCAGATCATCGGGTAGACGGCCATCTCTTTTTCCGTCCGCGATTCGAGCCAGCCCACGGCCAGCTTTTCCGCCGAGACAATGCGGTTGCGGTAGTCGGCGGGCAGTTTTTCCAGAAACTCACCCTGCTCGGTGGCGGTCAGTCCGTCGGCGTGGGCGTAGTTGGTGGAGCGGTTTAGGCCAATTTTTTTGGGCTTCCGATCCTGAATAATCGTCGCCAGCGCATCCCATTGGTTGGGCCGCACGTCGATGTCCCACGCGCCTTTCAGCAGGTTGCCCACGTCGTAGCGGGCAATAGCCAGTTTCTCTACACCTTCTTTTTCTCCACGATCAAAAAAGACCATGATCGTGCGCCGCCGCGCCGACAGCCACGTACTCGGCAGCATCGTTTTCAGGACCGGGTCTTCGTTGTATTCCCGCGAAATAATGACCCACATGTCGATGCCCTCGCGGCGCATGAGTTGGGGCAGCAGGTTGGTAAATCGGTCTTCCAGCACCTCGTCTACGAACTGGGCACGCGCACGTTCGGCCAAAATGGTGGTAGGTTGAGCGCGAAGCAGGAAAGGAGAAAAGCAGAGAAGGATCAGGTAGCGAAGGCGCATAGAGATAGAGTGTCGTGTACAGAGGCAAGTTACGGGGAAGTTGACGTATGGCTGACGCATTTTTTGTGCGCCAGTAACAAGCTATTTGTCAATGAATTATCAGCCACAATAGCAGCTAAAAGGCCCCCGGCAAGCTATTTTTTCATGCAATACACCCGGCTAAACGTCGTTTTGGGGTCAAAAAAACACGCTTTATCCAATGAAAAAAACGTATGTCTACGGACTTCTCATCGCCCTGCTGGGCACGGCGGCCTGTCAGTCTGACAACACCCTGAACCCAGCGCTGGACCAAACCAAGGTGGCCACCTCATCGACCAGTATGAGTGCCGAGGGCGCCACGGCCCAACAGTCGGGCATGGTTACGGGCACCATCAATACGGCCAGTCCATCAGGTGCAAGAGCGGCATCGGTGGCGGTGCAACAGGAAATTTTGACGTACCTGAACGCCGCCCGTTCTAAGTCATGTCTCTGTGGTACAACCACTTATGCACCAGTTCCGGCACTGGCGCTGAACACCAAACTGACCAGTGCTTCTGATAAGTTTGCGCTTGATCTGGCCACATACAATTACTTCAGCCACACCGGGCGCGACGGCTCCCTCCCCTGGAACCGCATGACCCGCGAAGGCTACGTGTGGCGGGCAGCGGGCGAAAACATCGCTGCGGGCTACCCAACCGCCCGCGCCGTGGTCGATGGCTGGCTGAAATCGCCGGGCCACTGCGCTAACATCATGAGTCCCAATTTCAAGGAAGTCGGCGTGGGTTATGCCTACACCACCACCAGCACGTATAAAGCGTATTGGGTGACGGACTTTGGCGCGCAGCGGTAGTTTTCAACACATAGACACAGAGAAGGCCACAGAGAACACAGAGTTTTCAAGTATTATGAAAAAACTCTCTGTTCTCTGTGGCCTTCTCTGTGTTGAAAAGCCCTTCCTACAACTTACTCGCCGCCGCCTTATCTAAGAACCAGACGAAATCTTCGGTGTTGGGTTTGATTCGTTGCGAAGGGTATGTGTTGGGCTGGTAATCGCCCTGTAGCACTTCCCTGAGCGAATCAGCTTTTTTCTCGCCTTCTACCTGAAAAATTACCGCCGCCGCGTTGTTGACCACCGGAGCCGTAATCGTGAGGCGGAACATGGCCTGCTGCGGCAGGAAAAACGCCTTCGTCCAGTCGCGCTCTTCGTTCACTACTTCGGTGCCGGGAAACAGCGACAGCGTGTGCCCATCGTCACCCATGCCAAGAATGACGAGGTCGAAGGTGTGTTCATGACCGTCGAAATAGCGGTGGAGTAATTCGCCGTATTTCACCATCGAGGTGTCGGGGGACAGGTCGGTGTTCATGACAAAAATCTGCTCCCTAGGCACGTCGACGTGGTTTAGCAGCGTCTCGAAGCCCATTCTGGCGTTGTTTTTCTCGTCAGTAAACGGCACGTACCGCTCATCGCCCCAGAACACATGTACCCGTTTCCAGTCGATGCGGTCGCGGTAGGGTGGTTCACTCAGCAGTTTGTGTAACGCAATGGGCGTGCTTCCTCCCGACAGCGCAATGGTAAACCGGTCGCGGGTTTGCAGCACCAGTTCGGCGTAGTCCGTGATCCACTCGGCGGCCTCCCGCGCGCAGTCAGCCGGGGTATTGGCGATGTTGATTTTCATAGTTTCCTTTACCCATTCATCCAGCTAAATCCGTCGTGTTCGATCAGCGCGTTGACCTCGTCGGGGCCCCAGGTGCCGGGAGCGTAAGTAGGCATGTCGGCGGGGTCGGTTTGGGCGGCCCAATGGTCCAGAATCGGCATCACAATCTGCCACGCTTCGTCTACCTGATCGGCCCGCATAAACAGCGTCGCATCGCCCGCCATCACATCAAGGAGCAGCGTTTCGTAAGCTTCGGGCTGCTGATCTTTAAATGACGTGTTGTAGTTGAACTCCATCTCCACGGGGTCCAGCGTCAGGGTCTGACCCGGGCGTTTTGCCTGGAAGCGCAGCCGGATATTCATATCGGGCTGAATACTGATAATCAAACAGTTGTGCTGCCAATTCTTCGCTGCCTCGTTCGGAAAAGCGTAGTGCGGGGCGGGGCGAAACTGCACCGTAATCACCGACGATTTTGCCGCCAGGTGCTTACCCGTCCGCACGTAGAACGGGGTTCCCTCCCACCGCCAGTTGTCGCAGAAGAACGTTACGGCGGCAAACGTTTCCGTCATCGAATCAGGTTTTACACCCTTTTCCTGCCGGTAGGCGGGCGTTTGTTTTCCATCCTCTTCGCCCGCCCCATACTGGCCACGCACGGCAATCTGATCCACGGTTTCGGGCGCAATACGGCGAATGGCATGCAGTACGTCCACCTTTTTGTTCCGAATCTCATCGGCTTCAAACGACGTGGGCGGCTCCATCGCCACCATGCAGAGCAGTTGTAGCAGGTGATTCTGGATCATGTCGCGCAGCGCACCCGACCCCTCATAGTACCCCCCGCGCCCTTCCAGACCCACCGTTTCGGCGGCGGTGAGTTGCACGTATTCCACGTAGTTGTGGTTCCAGATTGGCTCGAAAAGCGTGTTCGCGAAGCGCAGAGCCAAAATGTTCTGCACCGTTTCTTTACCCAGATAATGGTCGATCCGGTAAATCTGTTCTTCGGCGAAGTGGCTCAGCAGCAGCGCATTGAGGTCGCGGGCACTTTGCAGGTCATGGCCAAAGGGTTTTTCGACCACAATGCGCACCCGGCTTTTATCGCCGCAAAACGGCAGTTGGCTCAAATTTGTGGCAATACCCGGCACCAGTTGCGGGGCCACCGACATGTAGAAAATGATGTTGGCGGGCGTACCCCATTCGGCCTCGCGGGCCTTCACCCGGTCGGCAATGAGGTGGTAGGCGGCAGCATCGCCCCCGTCCATGCGCAGGTAGCCAACGTGGGGTGCAAACGTGGCCCAGGCGTTGTCAGAACCATTTTTGCGCCGCGAAAACTCCTGGATACCATCCAGCAACCGCTCACGGAAAGTGTCGTCATTATAGTCGCTGCGACCAATACCGGCCACGTCGAACTGTTCGGGGAGGTAGCCATCGAGGAAAAGATTATAGAGCGCAGGCGAGAGCTTGCGGAAATTAAGGTCGCCGCTGCCGCCAAAAATAAAAACCATTGTGGCGGGTGGCCGCTGCGGTGTAGGAGTTGTGGTCATAAGAAGGTTGTACGTACTTCGTAAATCTTTACGTACAACTCGTTCCCAATATGTTCAGTTTACAAACCTTGCTCGATGCCCACGACCGCATCCGGCCATTTATTCACCGTACACCCTGTTTGACCAGCCAAACCATCGACCATATGGCGGGGGCAACCATTGTATTCAAATGCGAAAACTTCCAGAAAATCGGGGCGTTCAAAGCACGAGGTGGACTAAACGCAGCCTTGCAACTAACTGATAGTGAGCGAAAAAATGGAATCGCTACGCATTCATCGGGGAATCATGGGCAGGCGGTAGCATTTGCGGCGCGGCAGCTTGGTATGCCCGCCTACGTGGTGATGCCGCGCACGGCTCCGCAGGTAAAAAAAGATGCCGTTCGGGGCTACGGTGCCAGCGTAATCGAGTGCGAACCCACCCTTGCTGCCCGCGAAGCAGGCGTGGCCGAGGTCATTGCCCGTACCGGTGCCGCGCTTATTCATCCCTTCGACGATGACCGCGTCATTGCCGGACAAAGCACCGCTGCCATCGAACTCATCGAAGACAACCCAACAGGCAAACCGTTCGACGTGATTTTGGCACCCGTCGGCGGGGGCGGACTCATCAGCGGCACGGCATTGGCCACCCATTTTCTGTCCGGTCCGGCGTCCCGGCCAAAAACGCGCGTAGTTGGTGCCGAACCCGAAGGGGCTGCCGATGCTATTCTGTCGTTCAAAAGCGGCCATGTGGAAAAGGCCCCCTACATCAACACTATCGCCGACGGGCTGACAGCTACCCTCAGCCAGCGCACGTTAGCGCTTATTCGTCAGTATGTTAGCGATATTCAGTTGGCCAGCGACGCCGAAATCAGAGCCGCACAACGACTGGTGTGGGAACGTATGAAAATCATTATCGAACCGTCGTGCGCCGTGCCATTGGCCGTGGTTCTCCGGCATAAACAAGACTACGCCGGGCAAACAATTGGGATTATCCTGACGGGTGGAAATGTGGATTTGGACAAAATGATTGACTAAACGGCCTGTTTTGCAGGTCGTTAGCCCTTGTTCCTTACCTAGTAATAAATGCAGCAATTCCCACTATGGCTTAATCGACTGATTTTAAGTAGCTTACACACATATGAACAATTGGCAATAAATTGATATATAGTCATTCGGGTGTGGTTTTAGAGCCGGTAAGGCTTGATATCACTTTGATCGGGTATAAAA
>JBBRMP010000288.1:0-6175 GCA_038230755.1 Cytophagales bacterium
AGGCTCAATGGTACACTAACCAAGTTGTCTGAAGTATACTTTACTGGTTGCCGTGTTACTATAACCCTATCTGACTCCCTTGCATCAGTAACTTTTGAGACGTCAAGTAGGCCTAAGATTTTTATGAGAAAGCCCTGATTATCGCTAAAATCATTAAATCTACCTAACGCAATAAACTATTTCGGGAATGGCCAGGAAGCGCTGCATTATTTACAGCACGAGCAGGAGCAGCCCTTTTTAATCCTATGCGACGTAAATATGCCAATTATGAATGGCATTGAGTTTCGCCGACAGATTAGTGCTGATGAATACCTGCGTGAAAAATCGATACCCTTTGTCTTTTTAACGACGGCTGCTAACGAACAGTTGGTAAAGGAGGCTTACGATAATACCGCGCAGGGCTTTTTCAAGAAAGCGCCCGATTATGCCGGCCTGGAAAAGCAAATCAAATCGATTGTTGATTATTGGCAAACCTGCCTGCACCCGAATAATTTGTAGTGTAGCGCATTTACCGGATCACCCGCAGCCGTAATGCCGACGGATTGGCAGGTTCGGACAGCACCGAAATGGTGGCTTTTTTGAAGTCGCTCTCGCTGGCCTCGCTAATGGTCACGAACGTTTGCGGGTTGCGGTCTACCAGCGGAAACCACGACGACTGCACCTGTACCATAAGCCGGTGCCCCCTGCGAAACGTATGAAGGGCATCGTTGAGTGTAAACGAAACCGGCGTGGTTTGCCCTGGTACAAATGCTTCCGGTTTCTTAAGCGATTTTCTGAATTTGCCCCGCATCACCTCGGCCCGTACCAACCGCTGATATCCCGCCATCGTGACGGGTTTGGCGCCAACAGTAGTTGGTTTCGGGCTGGTGGCGGTGTCGGGCAGTACGTCAATCAGCTTCACAATAAAGTCGGCGTCGGTGCTGCTGAGGGCTATCCGTAGGTCTACCGATATGGGTCCGGCCAGGGTTAAATCGTTGGTCAGCGGTTCGGTCTGGAACACTAGCACGTCGGGGCGCCGGGCCGCAAAACGTTGGTCCTCAATCATGTAGGTGTTATTCCGGCGTGACCAGGTGCCGTCGGTGTAGGGCACGGGTTTGGCGGGGTCGCTCACGTAGTCGTAGCGGGTAGGTGCGGTGGGCGGGGTAGCCGTAAGTTGATTATCCGTACCCAGATACATGACTTGTTCAGCAGTTTGCTGCGGTGGCCACTGCGCAAAGGTGCGCCATGTGTTTGTACCCGTGTCGAACACGCGGGCTTCGGTGGGGGAATAGCGGCCTTTGTCTTTCAGATAAAAATCGAAAAACGGCGTTTCCACCGAGTCACGGTACATTTTGGCGGTGTTTTGCCCAAACTGAAAATCGCCGAACCGGCTGAAATCGCGCCCCCCCCAGGCCCCGTGCGTCCACGGACCCATCACCAGTTGGTTCTGGTTGCCCGCCCGTTTCTCCAGCGTTTGATAGGTATTCAGGGCACCAAACAAATCCTCAGCGTCGTACCAGCCGCCCACCACGAGCGTAGCCGGGGGCGTACTGCCGGGTCGAATCATGTTCAGGTGTGGCCGGATGTTGCGGGCCTGCCAGTAAGCGTCGTTGGTTTCGTGGGCAACGTACTCGTTCCAAATCTGCCCCTTTTTGTTAAAGTAAGCCGGACCGTTGGCGTTTTTGATGGGGCCGAGGTCTAGGAAAAACTGGTAATAATCGGGTGTTTTGAACGGGAACACCTCCGGGTAGTCCTCCACCGGGCCTTTGCGGGGAGCGTCGAAATAATTCAGGAATGAGAAATTGTCGAGGAGAAAAAATGCGCCGTTGTGCCGGGCATCGTCACCCGCAAATTCGTCGGTGACGGGTGCCTGCGGCGACACTGCTTTGATGGCCGGGTGGGCGTTGGGCAGGGCCGCCGAGGCGTAGAAACCGGGATATGAGATGCCCATGATACCCACGCGCCCGTTGTTGTTCGGCACGTTTTTGAGTAGCCATTCCACCGTATCATACGTGTCGGTGCTCTCATTCATGATGCTTACGTGCGGCGTCATTTCCTGAAACTGTCCCTCGCTCATATACCGCCCGCGCACGTCTTGGAACACGAAAATATATTTCCCCTCCGACAGTTCGCTCGACGGGCCAGGGCCACGTTTGGGGTACTTGGTTTCGCCGTAGGGGCCCGCCGAGTAGGGGGTACGTTCCATCAAAAATGGGTACGGTTTTGTGGCCGACGCATCCTTGGGTACGTAAATCAGCGTATAGAGTTTGACCCCGTCGCGCATGGTAATCTGCCGGTCGAGTTTGGTGTAGTTAGCCCGCACAAACGCCGAATCGGTGGGGGTTTGGGCGAGTAGGGGCAGGGCAAACAGGGTGCTGAGTAGCAATAGGAGTAGGGTGGCAGTGCGTTGTTGCACAGTTAAATAGGGCATATTTGTTAGAAATTTTCTATTCAAGTAATAAAACTAGTCTTCGCATTGAAATCTAGTAAATGTACACGAAATAAAAGCCTGTATGTTTAGCTGAAATCCGTAAAAAAACCTGTTGAACCGAACCGTGGCCATACAATACTCAACTATTGATGCATATCAGATTGAGTAGTTAAAGGTTATAATGTGTAATAAACTACTTACTATAACTTTGTTTAATACAAAAAATTAACAAAATTATTTTGTTTTTGTCAATTTATTAATTCTACCTTCATACAGGTTTCAATCAAATCGTCAACTCAACTCCCCCTTATCATATGAAAACTCGTTATACACTGATCTTTGGCTGTTGGCTGCTGGCTACGACAGCAATTGCCCAACAACAGGACTCATTTATGTCGGCAGTTGATCTGCCTCAGGCGGCAATGCCCGCACAGCACCAGAAAGCATTGCAAAAGCTTTTGGCAAACGTGGGGTTCGCGAGCGTACAGTCGATACGCCTGGGCGCGTTATCTAGCGTACAGAAGGACGGTAAATTCTGGTTGAAACTACCCGGACGACTGGAGCAGTTCGAGGCAAAAATGACCGGTGTGTATGCCAACAGCGAGACGGACTATACCTGGACCGGTGAGCTGGCTGATAGTGCTGGTTCGATCACGCTGGTGAGCCAAAAGGGACAGACGCGCGGGCATTTTGCCATTCATCAGGATCAATACGAAATTTTCCCAACTGGTGATGGGCTTCATGCACTCGTTGAGCTTAATGTAAAAAAGTTGGTGGGTACAAACTGCCCAGGAGGAGTAAAAGCATCATTGCTACCTGTAGCAACGCCTAAAAGCAAGAACGCTGGCGCACGGCAGGATGCCTGCTCCACAAGTCCCGATCAGCGGGTTAGGGTGTTGGCTTTGTTTACGGCAGGAGCACTTGCCGCCGACCCGAACGTAGCACAGACGATTCAGTTAGCCATTGCCCAAACAAATCAGGCATTTCAAAACAGTCAGATCGGTGGAGCCATTGTAGATGCCGTTGGTATTCGCCAGTTCAATCTTTCATCTGAGTCTACAACTGACCCGCGAGCTAACTTAAATCAGTTGATCGACTCATCTCAAACGCTACGTATTCGGGCGCAGGCAGACCTCGTAATCTTGGTAACAGGAAACTACACGGGCAATGCGGGCGGGGTGGCCAACGTGTCGAATACCTTTCCAGTGGTGTCCAATGAGTTCGAAGCCGTAATTGGGGTTGGAGCAGCTACGAGTGTGTTCGGCTTTGCTCATGAGCTAGGGCACTTGTTTGGTGCCAGACATCAGCAATGTGCTAATCTCTCCGAGACTGGTTGTGATGACACGCCCGGATATAACCATGATTTTGCTTACGTGGGAAGTGGGGGATTTTTTGGCTCTCAGGAACGCCCCCGCGCTACCATACTCATCTCTGCACCAAACTCGCCTTATTTCGGCTTTCTTGGCGATGCCAGTTATTACGTACCGGTATTGCTTTACTCAAACCCCGATGTTCAAAACGAACATCATGCTGCCGGGACATACGACAACAACAATAATTCCCGCCGTATCGGTGAAAAGTTTTTAACAGTTGCCACCTTCAATCAATCGTCTATTCTTGCCAGTTCTATTCAGGGGCCATCCTCGCTTAATCCGAGCAGCACCTACACCTGGGAAGCTATTTATAGGTGTGGCTCTGGCCCTTATTCGTTTCGTTGGGAAATCAGCAGTAATGGCTTTAACTACAGCACACTCGGCACAAACGAATTTTTGACCAGTACTGCTGGATTTATGTACGTCAACAGCTCAATGACGCTACGGTTAACCGTTACTTCAACCGACAACCAGACAGCAATCTCATATAAATCATTGTCGCGTAGTGGCGGTGGCCGAATGGGTGTAGAAGAAAAAGCGGATAAGCCTTATTTGCATGACGTTCTGCCAAATCCAGTAACAGGTCAGGCAGCTATTGGCTACTCTTTACCCACTTCTGCGTCCGTTAGATTAGATGTCGTCAACCTAACCGGAACGGTAGTCTCAAGTCTTGCCAACGGCGTTGAGGAAGCAGGTAGTCACACCAGGCAGTTCGAGAGTGCTGGCTTACCCGTGGGCATCTATTTATACCGATTGCAGGTTGGCAATAAAGTAGAGACAAAGCGCTTACTGATAGTCCGCTAACGCCATGAAGAAGCTGAGTCGTTTACGGAGCATTGGGTTTTGTCTGGCCCTGCTTGTTTTTCTGGTAACCTGTAGGCCAATACCAGAGTATGCCCCTGAACCGCTACCCGCCTATGGGGCGGTGTTCTGGGGGGAGGTCACGGCTACCCGTAATGCCCTAGCCTTTATGAATCCACGCATTCTTGCATCTTTGGGTTATGCTTCTAACACGCCAGCTTGTAACCCAAGTGTGTTCAATATAGCTATTAGAGAATTCGACAAAGGAGGCTGTGAGCGAGCAAGTCTTAATTTTGCCGGATTGCCGAGAGGGGTTAGAGTTAGCGAACAATTCCAGCAAAGCTGGAAACTCGCCCCCTGTACCGATAAGCCTCTACTGCCGCACGTCATTTTTCAGGTCTCCGAATGTGATGTGGCTTTCGGTGAGTACCTGTTGGCACCCAGCAAGCTCAATCGCGTGGAGATTACTACCTATGATACGCAGACGCAGGAGGTGAAGGGTTCATTTGATTTATATTTCGCTGTCAATAGACGGCCCATGCCCACGGCCCCTGACTCATTGCATTGCGTCGGCACGTTCAAGACAAAACTCCTGCCAGAAGGCAAACTACGCTATGATTAATACGCACATCTTGCGTGTCCTTTTGCTCCACTTGAAAAGGTGGGGCTTTTTTTATGACTGATTTATCGTGCGTAAATTCAGATTGTTCCTTAAATCGTACTACGCTACAACCTCTTGAATTAAAATAGGGTCAGTTGGCTTGAGTGAATCCAAAAATTTCGTTTATTGGAAAAAGAACTACTGCTAAACCCCTTGCCACCAGCCGCTTCGCAACCACTCTTGATTGATCTGCATTATCTGCCCTGCATTGCCGTTTTTCAGGGTATGGCTCAGGCCAGCGAGGTATGGATTGAGGCGCACGAAAACTACCAAAAACAGAGTTACCGCAACCGCTGCTACGTGCTGACCGCCAACGGTATCGACCTGCTCACGGTACCCGTGCGGGAAGGCACCCGGAAGCCGCCCATCCGCGCCGTACAAATTGATTATTCGCAGCATTGGATCGACCGGCATTTGCGCTGTCTGCAATCGGCCTACGCGAAGTCCCCGTATTTCGAGTATGTTATGCCCGAAATTGAGGCCATCCTGACCCGCCGTTACCCGTTATTGTTTGAGTTGAATTGGGCGTTACTGACATTCTGTCGGACGTGGTTGCGCCTGAAAACACCCGTTAACCTGACAGAATGGTATGCGAAAGACCCCCAACCCGGCCTATTTGACGCCCGGTCGAAAGTCTTGCCCGCCCAGCGGACTGAAATGGCTCTGTTTGGCCCCACAAGGCCCTATCTGCAAAATTTTGGACCCGAATTTGTACCCAACCTGAGCATAATCGACCTACTGTTTGCGGGGGATAATGTAAATGAGTGAATAATTCGCTCATTGATCCTTCGGCGAACAAACCCAAAATGAAATACGTTAAATCAGTAAGACGCTAATACGACTGAGGACCTAAAGCGAATGGAAGCAAAATTTTCAAACCGCGTGAAAGAAGTCATCTCGCTAAGTCGAGAGGAGGCTTTGCGGCTCGGC
>JBBRMP010000289.1:0-6032 GCA_038230755.1 Cytophagales bacterium
GTTGACAACAAAATATCGAGGCAAGTCGATGAAAAGATTTGACGAAAGTATCGAACTTTGTGCAGGTTTGTGGAATTTTAAATTAAATAGTCGAAAGAATTAGACCGCAAGGCACTGATAATGAGGCTAAACAAGTCTATTGATTATACCGTTGGTGATTAGTTGGATAAACAGGGCAGATGTAGGCATCGAAACAAATAAAACTGCCGTCAACCCATTGTACGAGGCTTTCTACCCGAAGAAGTGCCTGTAAACGATTCGTATAGGCAATCCATTCATCATATAATTGCCGACGATTTGTCATTGAAAACGTGTCGACGAAATGAAGCCTTACCGCCTCGGTCGTACAGGTATAGCGGCTAGGTGGCAAGAGGCCTTCAGGCGAAAGCGGTGGTATCATAGTGTAAGAACTGCCCCGGTTAGTTGAGTCGGCTTTTGCCTCTTTTTCGTAAAGGGGACTTCCGTAAAAAAATGCAGCAGGTAAGCTATCGATAGTACCAGCAATATCCCAACCAACACATAGCCAAATGAAGCGGGGAGGGCGTTATCGGTGGTTGACAGCACCCAGCCGTTCAGTAAAACAAGGATCGGGAAGTGGGTTACGTAGAGGGTATACGAAGAGTTGCCCAGCCAGCGAAGGCGCACGAGCGGCCCCAGCCAGCGGGCGTGAGTCTGGTTGACCCAAAGCAGACCAGCCAGTAAGCCGGTCAGCGCAACGGCCAGCAGCGTGTCGGCGACGGCACCGGCGGGGAGGTGCCTTCCCAGCATCGAATAGGGGAGTAGTGCCATAGACAGCCCGGTGAGCGCAGGAGTCGTTATACGAAGCCGCCCCTGAAGCACATCCGCCAACAAGGTGCCCAACACCCAGCACAGCCAGTAGCTACCCACCATGCTGAGGATTTTGGGCAGATACGGCTCACCAGCCAACCAGCACAATGCCGATACGGCGGCCACCGCCAACAATGAGCGTAATGGACCACGGCGATTGAGCGCGTAGAAAAGTGGGTAGAGCAAGTAGAACCACCACTCATACATCAGCGACCAAAGGGGGCCGTTGCTACCCCAAACGGGGACGTAGGCCGTTTCCAAAAAGAGGAGGTTACCCAGTAACGTCCGGCCGTCGAGGTGGGAGATAACGTTTTGGTTAATTTGCTCACTCGGTGTGTGCTGGCTGTAGATCGAGTAGCCCAGGGCCGTTCCAACGGTATCCAGCCCATAGGTAAGCAACAGGCCCAGCAGCAGCGGCGGCAGGATTCGTTTGGCTCGGCGACCAACATAGTTTGCGTAATCAAACGGGGGTGGGCTGGCGTTTGCGCTGAGCTTCCGGGCGTAGCTGTTATGGATTAAAAAGCCCGACAGGATGAAAAAGACCAGCACGGCTTCGTGCCCGTAGCGGAACAGGGCCAGGCCATAGACCAGTGCTTTCCCGGCAGTGGTATACTGCGCCGGATGCGTCAGGTACGCCTGATACCCCTCCCAGAGTAGCCAGCGGGCGTGGCCGATCATCACGTAAAGGGCCGCTAACCCACGCAGGCCATCCAGAAAACCCAGGGTCTGGCGCAGGAGCGGATGCGGGGTGTAGGTCGTGTTTTCCATGGATCAGAACTGGAGCAATTCACGCGCAATCCGCGTGGCGGTGTCTCCATCCCAGAGCGGTGGCACGGTGCCGCGTTTAGCTGTTCCTAACCGGATCACCTCAAGTTCGTTAGCTACCGTGACCGGGTCGAGGTCGGCGAAGAGGGTGTTGGTGCCGAGTGTAACGGTAATGGGCCGTTCGGTGCTATCGCGGAAGGTGAGGCAGGGCACCTGCAAAAACGTGGTTTCTTCCTGAATACCGCCCGAATCGGTCACGACTACCTGCGCGTGTTCCATCAGATTCAGAAACTCCAGATAGCCCTGTGGTTCCAGCAAACGGACATTGTCGAGCGCGGTGAGCGAATCCATGAGGCCAAACTGGGTGAGGCTGGCCGCCGTGCGGGGGTGGAGCGGAAACACCACCGGCCCGTGCGCTGCCGCTTCCCCGGCGATCTGAACAATGGCCCGTAACCCTTCTGGCGCGTCCACGTTCGAGGGGCGGTGCATGGTCAGCAGCACGTATTGCCCCGGCACTAACCCCAGCGCGGCAACGGTGTTTAACTCGCTGGCTTTGCGGCGATAATGCACCAGCGAGTCAATCATGACGTTACCCACAAACCGGATTTTTTCGTCAGTAATGCCTTCGCGCTGGAGGTTGTCAAGGCCCGCCTGCTCGGTCACAAACAGCAAATCGGCGAGGTTATCAGTCAGAATCCGGTTGATTTCTTCGGGCATTCGCCGATCTCTTGACCGTAAACCGGCCTCTACGTGGGCCACGCGCACACCCAGGCGCACGGCCACCAGCGCACAGGCCAGCGTACTCGTTACGTCGCCCACCACCACCACCCAGTCGGGCTGCTCGGTGTGCATGATAGCCTCGAATTTGACCATGATCTCGGCGGTTTGCTGGGTGGGCGAACCGCTGCCCACGCCGAGATAGTAATCAGGTTTGGGCAGGTCGAGCTGGTTGAAAAAAACGTCGCTCATTCGGGCGTCGTAATGCTGACCAGTATGCACAATTTTAGACTCGATGGCGGGCTGCGCCAGAAATGCCCGGTGCAACGGGGCTACTTTCATAAAGTTAGGACGGGCACCAACAACGGATAAAATCTTCATAAAAAACGGACGGGCAACGATTCGTTCATAACCCGCCGACTGTCGGCTTCGAGCCGGGCAACGGCGGGTTGTACGCAAAATTCGGACGTAGTCTGGCGGGAGAGTACCATGTCTTTCAGGTGAAGCATGAGCAGCGTCGAGAGGGCGACGTCGGCCCAGGCGCGGTTGTCAGACCGGAAGGGTTGCATGGCCGCCCGCTCGTGGCCCAGTTCTTTGGGTCGGTATCGCCACGTTTTCAGGTGGCTACCCTGCCATATGGTCATCGACCGGAAATCGTCGATGCGGGCAATTAGGTCGCCGTATTGCAGATTGATGGCTTCGTTGATGCCTTCAAAGGGTTCGCTGCGGGCGGTGAGCATCATCGACACCACGTCGTGCCGGTCGGTGGTGAAGGTCACGCAGAGGTTATCGTCGGGTTCGCCGGGGTTGGCCCAGGCAAGCTGGATGGCAATGCGGCTGGGCAGGCCGCGCCACTGCCAGATGTAAACCGTCAAGTCGATCCAATGGCCGAGGTTGCCACACACGCGGGTGCCTTCGTTGGGGTGTCTGTACCAGTGATCGGCTGAAATCTGGTGACCGCTGATGAAGTAGTTGAGGCTGAAACCGCCCGCGCCGGGCTGGCTTTCCACTCGCCGCCGCAGCGTCTGGATGGCTGCCGCGTAGGGCCGGTTGTAGCCTGCAAACAGACGTCCCGTGGCCATTTGCTGCGCCGCCGATAGCCGCACAAACTGGTCGTAGGTGACGGAAACTGGCTTTTCCACGTACACGTCCAGCCCGCGCCGGAGGCCCCCGATGGCGTAGTCGGTATGCGAGGCATGGTTGGAGGCCACGTAAAGCACCCGTGCGGCAGGGTTGTTCAGCAGGTCATTGGCGGTAGCAGCGGCGGTGAAGCCATAATACCGGCTCAGCGACCGGGCCTGTTCGAGGTCCACGTCGAAGGCATCCAGAAAGACGTTGCCCCGGTTTTTTTGCACGAAAAAACACAGGCTGCTAAACGCAAACTGTCCACAGCCAATAAGCGAAACGGTTTTGGCCCGCCGCCGCGCCAGCGTATTGCGCAGCCAGCCGGGGCGGGTGCGGGCCACCGCCTTAACCACGGCCCGCCGCCAGCCATACAGCCCGGCAAACCGCCAGAGTTTCATAAAAGCCTGTTGCTTGTTCATGGGGTGGGGTTTCGTCAGGAAAACAGCGACAGGTAGCTTTGCTCGAACTGATTATCTGCCACGTAGGCCATCGTCATGGCGGTGGCCTGTGCCGACCACTCGCCGTAGGTTTCGTTGGTCATACCGATACTCGCGTTGAGTGCGGCCAGCCAGTCGGCTTCCAGAAGGGGCAGGTCCCAGCCGGCCCGGCGTTGGGTCAGGTTGCGCCAGGGGGTCTGGTCGCTAACCAGCACGGGAACCCCCGCCGAGAGGGATTCAAAAATGGCGTGGCCAAAGTTTTCGCCCAGCGTGGGCAGCACAAAAAAATCGTACCGGACTAGGGTATTGTTGACCTGATCGTGGCTGATTGCCCCCCGGTAGGTGACCCGGCAGTTGGGGGGCATCTGAGCAATCAGGGCCTCGCACCGCAGCCACTCGGCCTGATCCACGATGGGGCCGTACACGTCGAGCACTACTTTATTGATCGTGTAGTGGGTAAGCAGGCTCAGCAAAAAACGGAGGCCCTTTTTCTGGGTCAGCCGCGAGATGAACACCAGCCGCACCGACCCGGCTTCTTTCTGGTGCGTGCTGCGCTGAACCAACTGCCGGGGCGTATCGGGCGCAAACCGGACGGGCGCAAACTGCACCCGGTACCTAGTGAAATGGTGGCCGATGGCCCGGAGTTCTTCTTCGTCGGTGGCGTGCCAAATCAACTGGTTTTTAAACAATAACTGCGTCAGCCACACGTAGGGGCGTTTTTTGTAGGCTTTTAGCCGCAATGCACCGGGATGAAGCTCGCCACGCGGGGCAATCACCAGGCGGCGGTTGGTCAGCAGGCTGATGCCCAGCAACTGCCGCGTGAAATCGGCGAAGAGGCTGTTGGTATACACAAAATCATAGGGCTGTTCGCGCAGCAAGGCCCACACCTGCCCAAAGCCCGATCGGGCGTACGACACGTACCGGATTCGGTAGCCTTCGCCCGGAAGCCACTCGTCGGCGGGGAGGTTGGCGTACGGGGTTTGTTCACCAAAATCACGGTCGCGGGTGATGATCGAGATGGTGTAGTGGTTCTTGAGCAACGCCACCAGGTTGGCTACCGACTGCGTTGGTCCCCCAAACTTGTAGCCGGGCAGGTAGTGTTCAATAAAAATCAGTAACGACGGATTGGGCATGGTTGGTGGAACGTCAGTGGCCTGTTTGCAGCGTATGATAGAGGGCTACGTACCGGGCTGAAATGTGTTCAATCGTGTATAAATCGGCGTTGGCCCGCCCCGCCCGAATCAACTCCTGGCGGTAGGATTCGTCGTGCCAGAGGCGCAACAGCCCCCGCCGGATGTCGGCCACACTGAGGGGGTCAACGTAGCAGGCTCCCGCCCCGCCCACCTCGGTCATGGGGCTGAGGGCACTCGTCAGCACGGCCCGGCCCACCGCCTGCCCTTCCAGCACGGGCATACCGAAGCCTTCGTAGAGCGACACAAACGTGACGATGTCGCAGCGGTAATAGAGCTTCAGCAGTGCTTCCTGACCCAGGTTGGTATGGTGTTCGTAGGTGATCTGGTGGCGGCGAAGTGCACCGGTTTCGGTGGCCGACAGGTTGCCCACGATCAGCAGCGTCAGGGGCAGGCCCTCGACGGCTTCCAGCAGCCGACTCAGGTTCTTGTGGGGGGCCGTGCCGATGTGCAGCAGCGTGGGCCGGTCGGCGTTGAAAGGCCTGGGAGCAAACACAAACGCCGGGTCATACGCATTCGGGATCACCACGACTTTATCGGCCAGCCCGGCTCCCATAAAATGGCGTAGTTCCTCCCGTGATTTCTCTGATACGGTGGTGATGTAGCGGGCTAACCGCATGGGCAGGTAATAATAGAGTAGCCACAATATTCTGAAATTCAATTGGTTACCTGCTGATAACTGCGTCTTGAGTGACACACAATCGTGGATGGTGAGGACGGTGCGGCGGGTGGGCAGGGCCAGCATCAGGTAGTGGGCGTCGCCGGTGATGTGAAAGATGTCTGCCCGTTGCCGGGCTGCGAACCGGATGTTTTGGTAGAGGCAGGAAAAACTCAGCGTTCGGCGGGGGGCGTAGGCTTCGGCAATCTGGTAGGCTGAGTTCTGGCGCAGGTAGTCAGTAAGCCCGGCAAACAGCCCTTCGATGCTGAACCCCGAATTACGTTGTCTGTATAAATAGAGTAGTTTCATGAA
>JBBRMP010000290.1:0-6019 GCA_038230755.1 Cytophagales bacterium
AGCTCAGGGTGGCTACCTGTCCACCGGCCAGACTACTCAGACTCCAGGTGCCCCCGTTGCTGCCCGCCACAAACGTACCGTCGCTGGCAGTGGCACTGCCCACAATGGTCACAGCGGTGTTGCTGATGAGGTCAGTCAGCACCAGGGCGGTGGCGGTGGTGGGCGAGGTGTTGGTGACCGAGAGGGTGTAAGTCACAATCTGGCCCAATTCCACCTGCTTGAGATCGACGGTCTTAGCGATAGTATAGGTAGGCGCTGGGGTTGCTGGCTTGATGAAACCTGCATCCAGGGTTGGGTTATTCTCCCCGGCGGTCAATGTAACGGGAGCCGTTACACCACCGACTGGATCAGAATCAATGGCATCGTTGGTGCCCACGTTGGCCGTAGTCGTGGTCGAATAGCCCGTCGGTGTCGTGAAACTCACTGAGTAGGGAATACCTGGAGTCAAACCCGTGAAGCTATAGAGACCGTTGACATCCGTCGTGGTGGTTCCAGCGACGGTACCGCTTTGGAGGAGCGTAACAATGGCCCCCTGGATAGGCAGGTCACCCGTATCCTGCAGGCCGTCTTTGTTGACATCCTCGAAGACGAAGTTGCCGAGCGAGGCAGCGTTCGATTGGCAGTTGCGGTTGGCCGTGGCCGTGGCGGTGCAGGAGTTGAGCGTCGCCGTCAGGGTTACTTGCTGGCCCGAAGGAATGCCCGTGACGGAGTTACCCACAACGGTACCGACGTCAGCAGTGACCACTGCGCCGGTTGTGGCGGTGAAGTCAACTGCATACGTGGTGAGGCCATTACAAACAACGTTGGTGACGGTAACCACGGGGATGAGATTGACCGTAACGGTTCCCGTGGTGGTGCTCTTACAGCCGCTGGCGTTGGCCACAACCACGGTATAGGTGGTGCTGCTGGCTGGGGTGAGACTGAATAGGCCTGTCATGTTCACCACGTTGCCCGGCGTGAGGGTATAGCTCGTCCCACCGGTGGCCGTCAGCGTAGCCGTAGTTCCCGCACAAATCGAAGTGCTGCTCAGGGTAGCGACAGGTGGTTGATTGACCGAAATGGTACCCGTCGTGGTGCTCTTACAGCCACTGGCGTTGGCCACAACTACCGTATAGGTTGTCGTGCTGGCCGGCGTGAGACTGAAGATGCCCGTGGTATTCACCACATTACCCGGCGTGAGCGTATAAGACGTACCCCCTGTGGCGGTGAGCGTGGCCGTTTGTCCGGCGCAGACCGTTGCCGATGAGAGCGTGGCAACCGGTAGTGTGTTCACTGTAATGCCCACCGAGGTGGTGCTCTTGCAACCGCTGGCGTTGGCCACGGTGACGGAATAGACCGTGGTGCTGGCCGGACTAGCCACCAGAATGCCTGTGGTGTTAACCAGCCCCGTCGAGAAGCTGTAGCTGGTGCCGCCGCTGGCGGTTAGCGTGGTAGACGATCCCGCACAGATGGTGGCCGAACTAGCCGAGAGGCTGGCGACAGGAACGGGGTTGACCACTACCGAGACAGTAGCCACCGTCGAGCAGAAGGGCGTACTGGTCACCGTCACCGTAAAGGTGCTTGTGCCCGTGGGCAGCCCGGTGGCGATGGCTGTGGCCGTGGAACCCCCGGTGATGGTAACGCCCCCAGGGCCAGCCCAGGCATACGTATAGCTACCCGCCGGGCTGATGAGTGCTGTCAGCGTGATGGGTGTGCCCAGGCAAACCGGGCCGCTGGCCACAGCCGTGACCGAGGGCAGCTTACAGATAAAGCCCGAGTCGATGCTGGTATTGTTCTGACCCGACGAGAGGGTGTAGCTGATGGTGCGGCCCGTGGCGGCAATCAAATCACTATCTACGGCTGAATTCGAGCCCGTGTTGGTCGTGGTGGCCGTGTAGCCCGAGGGGGTAGTGAAGCCGACCACATAGCTATTGCTGCTGCCTGGCGTCAGGCCCGTGAAGGAGTAGAGACCCGACCCGTTGGTGGTGGTGGTAGCTACTGCACTGCCGTTGAGGAAGAGGGTGACGACCACGCCCGGAATAGGCACGTCGCCTGCGTTCTGGGTGCCGCTCTTATCAGCATCGAAGAAGACATAGTCTCCCAGGGAAGCAGGCTTGACATAGCCCATGTCGATGGTGGGGTTGTTTTCCCCGGCTGTCAGCGAGTAGGTACCCGTCAGGCCCGTAGTGGGGTTGCCATCACTATCGGCCGTGTCTGAACCTACGTTGGTAATGGTGCCCACAAAGCCTGCAGGCGCAGTAAAGCTCACCGAGTAGGGCGTACCGGGCGTGAGGTTGGTGAAGCTGTAGAGACCCGACCCGTTGGTGGTGGTGGTGGCAATGACACTGCCCGACGAGAGCAGGGTGACGACCACACCCGGAATCGGTACGTCGCCCGTGTCCTGAATGCCGTTGGCATTCTTGTCTTCGAAGACGTAATCACCCAGCGATGCGGGTAGCACATAAGCGGCATCATAGGTGAAGTTATTCTGCCCAGCCTGTCCCAGGGTAAATGAGACTATTCCCGTCGCGTTGGGGTCGGTGTCGATGGCGTCGGCATTGGTGCCGGTAGCCGAATTGGCTTTGGTACTCAGGCTCAGGGTGCTGAAACTGGTGGGGAAACTCAACGAATAACTGCTGCCGCTGCTGAGTCCCGTCAGGCTGTAGGCAAACCCCGCCGCTGCCGTGCCGGTGGCATTGGAGAAGTAGTATTCGCCGTTGGCGTTGGTAGTAACGGTGGCACCGGCGGCAGGTAACCCAGGGCCTTTGAGCGTAACCGTTACGCCCGGCAGAGCCGGTTCGCCGGGATCCTGAATGCCGTTGTTATTGAGGTCTTTCCACACCCGGTTACCGATCTGGATGGGCGGCAGATCACAGAACGGGATCAACTCGCCCAGCCCGGCTGCTTTGCCAAAATCAGGGGCGGTCCCTGTGCCGACTCCGTTGTACACCCGGTACGATTGCGCCCAGGCTCCGGTGATGTTGTTTAGCCAGCGAACGCCCCCGTCGAAGAAGCCGTCCGAACCATCGTCAAGCGTGGGGTCAAATACTACGGCCGCTACTTCGACAAAGCCCGGAATCTGGGTCATGGTTCCCAGCGACACTTCGTCGTGGTTGACGCCGATACCTGTCGTTCCGCTGATGGCTCCGCTGACAACGCCCCCTGTCGAGATTGGGTACGAGTCGCCGTGATAGAATTCGGCTCCGGTCGTTCCCGGCCCCTGTCCGGTGTTCTGAACAGCGGTGCCGTTCCCTTCCGAACGTCCCTCGTTTTCCAGCGTCCAGCCCGTTGCCGGTGAACCACCTGCCCGCAGGATATCGCCTGCAATCCGGCCCTGATACAAGTCCTGAGTGGCTGGATTATCCTTTGACTGGTTGCCGGCGATGTCGCCGATGCGGTCGCGGAGGCCAATGATCAGATCCCCATTGTCGAAGGTGATGTTGGTGAAGATCGGCATCGGATAGGTCAGCCGGGCCGCCGTATTGGTATTCACAGTACTAAAAGAGTTTCTCCAGGGCAACCAATCGGCGGGGCCGGTCGAGTTTGCTTTACCGCGCGGGTAATTCAGGTTCATCTGAAAAGCTGGTGTCGTGGCAAAAGCCAGCGTAGCCGGGTTGACCGTGTAGAGATAGGCTTTTAGGTTGGCGGCTGAATTTGAGCTTTCGGCCGAGCAAACGATACCCACATAAACCTTGCCCCGGTGGTACTCAACCGCGAAGGGCCGTACATCGCCCGCCGTGGGGCAACCTGGTGGGAGTGGGCTGAGCGGAACGGCCTGACTGCCCAGTACACTGCCCGTGGTGGGATTGAGCGCGTACAGGGTCCGGTTTTGCAGGTTCATGACATACAACGAATCCTCATCATCCGACAGGTCCATGCCCCCCAACGAGGTTTTGCCCACCGCATCCTAGGCCACGTTGTCGTTATCGCGGTTGTAATCGGCGGTGTTGTGGGCATTGGTAGTTGCCCCCGGCACGGTGAAGGTGGTGATAACGGTGGAGGTCGAAGTGGCATCGCTCACGTAGATAGCTCCAGGGCCCCCTAGCCCAAAGCCAGCGTGTTTCTTGAAGAAAGCCGCCGAGTACAGTTTTTTGGTTTTGCGGGCGTAGGCCAGCCCCAGGGTGGTGCCCACCTGTTTGGCCCGGATCATGACCTGGTGGGTGAGCGGTTGGTCATATATTCCGCTTGCTCCGGTCAGTTCCTGAATGGTCCGGCTGCCGGCCGTGTAGGGGAACGTAATCAGCACCGGATCACTCCCATAGGTTCCTACTGTAGTGGGGTTGTCGCTGGGGCCACCCTGCTGATTACCGAATACGTAACAACTCGTCACCAGTTCGGGGTTTGCCTGGCAGTAATCGGTAGGGTAGTTGATACCCAGATTGACCCCGGTGCTATTCCCATTGGCAAACTGTACGGATGTGCCGGAACCAACACCCCGGAAGGCATCAAAATCGCCGGAAGGCAGGTTGGTAAATTCAATACGATACGCATTCGTGTTACCCACATTCAGCGAATACTGCCCCAGGGTGGCCGTTGCTGTGCTGCTCAACACGCTGGTGGAGAACGCTCCGGTGGTCGTGTAAGCACTTACCCGGACACCACCTACACCAACTTCATTGAGTGAAGAAGTGTTGTCCCTGGCACCACTGGAGTTGAAATCCCGGAATACCGTGCCTGTAATGTTCTGCCCTTGAGCCAGGGTATTCATCAGGGCTAATAGGCAGATAATCAAGCCATTGACTACGATGCTTGAACTGGAACAAATTAATCGGGTTGGAAAATATAGTTTCATGGCCTCACTGATTGACGAACTGGACGGTATGCCTAAGCAATACCTGACCAGTTGGCAACTATAGGGCCAAGAGGTGTGAACCGAACGCAGCGATTTCTTATCAGTACTGATTTTGGGGCAAACGTATATTCTTTATACGTTATGGTCAACCTACTGAAGATTAGCTGATTATGCTAATTCTTTTGCCTGAGTGATTTTTTGTTTAAGTAGGCCGCTAATCATAGATTTATACTCAGCTAAGGCCCCCCTAAAAAGCCTGTTTTGATGATTAAAAAATCATATGTCAGGGCTACAAAAAATGTGCCATTTACTTATTGCTGGGCTGTAATAAGGTAGTTTATCCACAGGCATAGTGTAAAAAAGGGATCGCCCCACCTGTAAAACTACAGGTGGGGCGATCCCTTTTTTACCGGCAAATGAACGGCTATTACGGGGCTACCGGTTTGCCCTGTGACTTGGTTTTCTTCACCACAAACGGGGCGCATTTGTCGGGCGGGCAAGCGCAGTTTGTTGGCAGAATGGTTACGACAGAATCCGAGAAGCAGCCATTGGCCGAGTACACCCGGATGGTGTAATCCTGGGCCACTGCCGGGTTAGCCAACCCACCAATCAGCACCCCGCCAACCACGGCTGAGAGTGCCTGCGGCGTGCCGAAGAGTGGCGCAGCGGCGGTGAAACTGCTGCCCCTGGTGATGTTGTAGCTCACGGCGGCCGTGCTGGACCCCACCAGGGTAATGGCCGCGTTGGCCTGCGGGGTCTGACCCACGCACTGCGCCGAGATGGCCAGGGCGGTCAGACTGGGTGCGGGGTCGGCCACCACAACGAATGGGCAACAAGACCCATCGGGGCAGCCACCCAGGCTGGTAGCCTGCACACTATACTCACCAATGGCCGTCACGCTGTAGGTGTTACTGATAGCTCCGGCAATAGGCACCCCATTTTTGGTCCACTGGTAGGTGGAGTAGGAGACCGGTGCGGTGAGGGTGAACTGGAAGTTTTCCCCTGTACACACATGGGCGGGCACGGTGGTACAGGTAGTAACGGTCTGGCCATTGGGGGCTGTGACGGTGTTGTAGGTGATGCCTTCTGCATTCAACTGGGCCTGGAAGCTCAGGGTGGCTACCTGTCCACCGGCCAGACTACTCAGACTCCAGGTGCCCCCGTTGCTGCCCGCCACAAACGTACCGTCGCTGGCAGTGGCACTGCCCACAATGGTCACAGCGGTGTTGCTGATGAGGTCAGTCAGCA
>JBBRMP010000291.1:0-5977 GCA_038230755.1 Cytophagales bacterium
AGCCATCCTCATCGAAGCGGATCTTCGGGGAATGCCTATTCACTGTACCGAAACATCGACCCTTTTTAGCAGGACACGCCCCCAAAAAGTGGTTAAAATCGGATTGGAACGCCCAAATTTTACTGGGCTGGTTGAATCACCCGGTTTTTGGGACGAGATACGTTCGAATCGGCTCCTGTCGACCCAGTCTTTGACTACGATTCTGCCTGGAGATCCCATCATGTGGTGGTCGTAGCGAGCCGAACACGGCCCGTGCGTTTCAGAAAACCCCAACTGGTAACTTCGCCCCGGATGGCGTTACCGTAAGCTCGGATTAGCACCCAGAACATCAGATACCGCCAGGTGAGCCGCTGGGGAATAAGCCCCCACAGCCGGGTCAGCGGTTCGCCCGCCAGCCGGAAAGCCAGCACTGCCACCAGCGCATCGATCAGCAGAAACGCGCCGAAATAAGCCAGCACCACGCCCCAGGTGTCGGTCAGCAGTGACAGCAGTAGTTGCAGTTCGGCCACCGGTGTCAGCAGGGGGGACACAAATTGGAACAGTAATAGACCAGGCATCGCCAGCCAGCCCAAGCCTGCTATCGGCACCCGGTTTGGGGCGGTTCCGGCTGCGTCGGCGGGTTGGAGATCTGGGCATGGGGCATAGCTGCGGAACCACAAGTCACGGTGTTTCCAGACGGTCTGCATGATCCCGTAGCTCCAGCGAACACGCTGTTTGAGCAGCATGGGCAGCGTTTCGGGCGCCTCGGTCACGGCGCAGGCCGCGTTGCAGGTCACCACCCGGTAGCCCGTTCGCAGCAGCCGGATTGTCAAGTCACAGTCTTCGGCCAGCGTATCGGTCGTGAACCCGCCGACGGCCAAGAGGGCCGACCGTCGAAACGCCCCAATCGCGCCTGGAATCACCGTGATTGCGTTGAGCACGGCGTAGGCCCGCCGGTCGAAATTTTGGCTCGTCACGTATTCAATCGCCTGAAACCGGGTCAGCCAGTTGTGCAAGTTGCCGACCGAGACGGTCCCGGCAACGGCCCCTACCGTACTATCGGCCAGCGCGTTGGCCAGCAGCCGGACGGCATCGGGCAGTAGCAGGGTGTCGGCATCGATGCAGATCAGCACCTCGCCTCTCGCTCTGGCGATGCCGTGGTTCAGGGCCGATGCTTTGCCACCATTGGGTTTGGTCAGCACCCGTACCCGCTCGTCGCCCATGAACCAATCCCGAACGGTGGCGTAGGTAGCATCGTTGGAACCGTCATCGACAAACACCACTTCCAGGTCGGCGTAATCGCTGGCGAGCAGGCTTTCAACTGTCCGTACCGCGTTGGTTTGTTCATTATAAGCCGGGACGATCACGCTCACCAGCCCCACGAACGGCGTGGTGGCCAGGGTTTGTTTTTCTTGCTTTTGTTGCCGAACCGCCAGCCAGCCGACCACTATGATCCGGCTCAGAGCCAGCACTGCCCCGATCAGAAACAGCCACGTCAGCATATGCTGGCCGTAGTAGAGTCCGTCGGAGATGGCCCAGCCGGTGAAGAATCCGGCGGTCTGTGTATCGACGGGCGGCATGATTTCGGCCATCGGTTTATGGAGCAACTGTCCCACGGTTGCAAACCGAAATCCACGCTGTTTATAGTACCGGATGATCCGGGGCAGGGCCGCCACCGTCGCCGAACGGTCGCCACCAGCATCGTGCAACAGAATCGTGCTGCCCAGCTCCTGCTGGGCTTTGATCCGGTCCATAATCTGGTCGGCGGTCACGCCTTGCTGCCAGTCGAGGGGGTCGATGGATTCGCCAATGGTGTAGTAATGCTGCTGCTGCGCCCGGACCAGCGGGGCCAGTTCGTCGGGCGTGTCGGGTTCGGCATCGGCGTTGTAGGGCGGGCGGAACAAAATCGTGGAGCGGCCCGTGATGGTTTCGATGATCCGGCGGCAGGTGTTCAACTCCCAGTACATCCGGTCGGCACTGGCTTCGGACAGGTTCGGGTGCAGGGTGGTGTGGTTCCCGATTTCGTAGCCCGCATTGGCCATTTGGCGCAGCAGTGGCACGTTCCGTTCGGCGTTGATGCCGATCACGAAAAACGTGGCCGGGACGTGCTCTTTCTCTAAAATGCTCAGAATCTGCGGCGTATAGACCTCATCCGGTCCGTCGTCGAAACTCAGCACGACGGTTTTGTCGGCCTTGCCGGTCTTGCGGACGATGTAGGAGGTGGGCAGTGTGAGATAGGTTTCTTCCGAGATCAACTGGTCGGCGGAGTCATATTCGAGCCGGAGCCGACCGGCGCGGGGCGAGGCGGCCATGTCCAGAATCTCACCTTCGCCCTCAAAATCGACGCGGGGCATGGCTGCGATGGTTTCTAATTGTTGCCAGCGGTAGGG
Source organism: Cytophagales bacterium (assembly GCA_038230755.1). Lineage (GTDB taxonomy): Bacteria > Bacteroidota > Bacteroidia > Cytophagales > Spirosomataceae > Fibrella. The sequence continues at coordinate 2,370 of JBBRMP010000291.1, forward strand.
TTGTCTTTGCAGCGTCGGTACGGACAGGTCGCGGGCGTAAAAATCCCAGGTCCGGGCATCTTCCGAGCCGAGCCGCCAGATGGCCGTGCCGCCCGTTTCGTAATCTTCAGCCGCCCGGACGATGTTATAGGCCGAAGCCGCATCGTGAAACCAGACCGTGTGCAGCCGCTTGGCGTCGTCGGTGTAGGTGAAGTGCAGGCTGTAGGTTTTGTTGTCATACACCACCGGCGAGGCTGTTTTGCGGTTGGCCCGCGCCATCGCCTGCTGGTAAGTAATGTCTAATCCAGCCCCGCCTTTCGGCCAGTCGTAGCCAAAGGCGGCCAGCCCCAGCACGACTTTTTCCGACGGCACCTGTTTGCAGGTCTGCTCCAGCACATACTCGACCCACTGATAGGGAGCCACCGCGCCCGGCCCCGATGAGGTCTGGTGCAGGTCGTAGGCCATCAGCATCACCTGATCCACGACCGGCGAAAGGGCTTTGAGGTCATAATCGGGATTGAGCGCAGCCACATCGACCGACAGAATAAACTTGTGGCCGTGCAGGGCTGTGCCGAGTTCAGTCAGAAACCGGGTTAGGGGTTCGCTGGTAGGTTCGTCGATCTCTTCAAAATCAACGTTTACGCCCTGAAAATGATGTTTTTGTAGGGCCGCGATTACCTGGCCGATGAACGCTTTGCGCCGGGCCGGGTCGTTAATAAGCCGGTGGACGTTTTTGCCGCGCCAGTCCTGTTCATAAAAGTTGGAGATCATCGGTACAACGGCCACGCCGGTATGCGCTTTCAGCAGCGAATCGGCCTTGGCATTGATGTCGGTGGTGAGTTCAGCGCGGTTGCCCACAAACAGCCATTCGGGCATGACCATATTCATCTGGCCGACGTGATCGCGCAGGGTCTGGTACGACTGGGCATCCCAGTTTACGTAAAACCCGGCCCGGATTTTGGCGGTGTGCTGGCTCGTTAGTGGCTTATGCTCGTGGAAGCGGCGCGGCACCCCGCCGGTCTGCTCGTTGGCCACGGCATCGGGCCGGGTCAGGGCATGAAAGGCGGTTTCGGGGCTTTGGAGTGTCGGCAGGCCAGGCGCATCGGGGCTGTAGACGGTCCAGATACCGATGCCAAGAGCCGTCGTCAGCAGCAAAACGAGCAACAGCGCCGAGCCACGAAAGAGCCGCCAGCGTCTGCGCGAAGGGGTATAAAAAACGGGCGTGGGTGTGTTGTCCATAGGGCGGGAGTTGGACGGAGACGGTGGGCTAACCACCTGATGTTTAGACGACAAACGTAACACCGGGCTAAGTGGCAGGGGGTTATATGACCGTTAAAGTTTAAGGGTGCGGACCAGCGACGCACTCAGGTAAAAAAAGGCCTTCGAACTTTCGCCTTCGAGGGTATTGAGTGGCTTGGCGATGTGCGGATCGAGGATCAGCGTCCAGCGTGGGGTTTGGATAGTCAGGGCCACGTCGATTTCCAGATCGACCAGCCCAAAGGTGTGGCTCGTGCCGGCAGGTTTGAGGACGGTCGGTTTTTTGCCCACCAGCCCGATCACGGCGGCAAAATCACTGCTCTGGTTGGCCAGCACAGCCCGCCCGCCGGGTTCGAGCCGGATGGCCATGTGCCGGTTTTCGAGCAGGTCGATCCGGCGGCTCAGAAGCAAGTCGTTTTGCAGTAGTTGATCAGTGCCGAACATATAGTAAACCCCGCCGGTGGCGGTCCAGTCGCCGAGTTCGCGCGAGACGGTCAGGCCGGTAAAGTTGGTGAGGGAGGTACGGTCTTCCAGGTCGCCTTCAAAAAACCAGCGTTCGTACCCGATGGAGTAATTCCAGTATTTACCGATCTGCCCTTCCTTTTCGATGCCGAGGTCTGTTTTGGCCCAGCGGGTCTGCTGGCTGTCGGTCCAGATGTAGCCGGTGACAAACGTGCTCCAGCCGTCACGGGTGGTGTAGCGCAGGGTGGGGTGTAGCCCCCATTGCCGCACCCCGAAGGTGCGGGCCCGGTAATTGACCGGGTTGAGATAATCGACAATCAGATCGAGCCGCCGCCCCTCGACAGTGGTTAGCGTATCATTATCAGCCGAAACCGGGTCGATGGTGACGGGAAGTTTTTGGGCCGAGGCCGGGGCAAAAAGGCCAAACCCACCGTGGATAAGCAGCAGGGTAAAAAGCAGACGGATCACAGGTACGGTGGTTTTTCGCCTGGCAAAGCTACCGGGTCGGGTTGACGAACTACCGGTCAACCCGTTAATTGACTGTTAAACTTCGCTCGGCCATTTGGGTGATCTCATCCAGCCAATATGAGCCACTACTTGGCACTTAATTCAGATTCACGCCCAGCGTTAAACCTACCCAGGGCTTGCTAGCATAAATCCAGATGGCGTTGTTGCGGTCAGCGAGTTTTTCGTAGCCCACGGCCAGTCCCGCCGAAAAGGTACTGAAACTGAAGGTAGTAGACAGGCCGTAGCTGATGCCCAGCGCCTGGTAGTCGTCGGCCACGCGCCCGTTGGTATTGAAGGAATTGACGCTGGTGGGTGCCAGGCCGAGAATACCCCCAAAGCCAACGCTATAAGCCTGTATGTCAGACTGTTGGCTGCGCCGAAAATAGGTGGTCCGGTAGCGGCCAATATCGGTGCGGAAGCCGACGTGCAAATTTAGGTTCAGGTTATAATCGTTGAGTTGGCCGGGCAATCCGTTGGTGGCAAACCGGTAGCGCAAGGGCATGGTGGTCAGGTCCAGGTCGAAGGCCGTGGTGCGGTAGTTGAACCACGGGCTGTGTTCCTCGATCTGCCGAAGCAGGGGAACGTAATGTATAAACAAACTAGTCAGGGAGTCTGATTGATCCAGCGTTTTAGGATCGTTGTCGGCCCTGGGCAGGCTTTGGCCAATAAATTCGGCGTAGAGCGTATCGCCCTTTTGGTAGAGTGCCGCGTTGGCCCTTCGCTTCAGCACCTTCGAGAGTAGCTGCCCGCGCTGGTCATAGGCAAATACCTGTTGCCGGGCGGGAATGGTGAATACGGCATTGAGCTGATTGATTTCATCGCGTCGTCGCAGGCCGGCACAACCTGACAGTAAACAGCTCATTATCAGACAAGCTAAAATTCGTTGCGGCATAGGTTAGCAGGCTTTTTCACCAATCAAGCTAAGTGTGGGCGAGGAGTCTGTACAGGTATCAACGCATTGACTTGCCGAAAGGCCACAAAACTGATTTACTGCTTCCCCGGCCCGCTGGCTACACTACGGGGTAGTTCGTAGAGAAGCCACGTTTTCTTCGTGATCGAGGCGGCATGTTGCCGAATGAGGCGGATGAAATCGACAATGCCCAGCGGCTCATTGCCGTTGGCATGAATCAGCACGAAGCTCCCCTGCCTGGGGCGTTGATTTTTGGCCAGCCAGGCATCGGAGCCGATGGGCAGCAGCCCAAAATCGAGTACGGCGTCGAATACGGCTTTGTCGGAGACGAGACCCGGAAACCGGAAGAAGACAGCCGGGAGCAACCCGTTTTGTAGCATCGCCTGTTCGTTGAGCAGGACTTCGTCGGACAGGCTCGTGTTGGGTTCGAGCAGGAAATTGACCGGCAGGGGCTGTTTTGGGTCGAAGCGATGATGGTAGGAATGATTGACCC
>JBBRMP010000292.1:0-5926 GCA_038230755.1 Cytophagales bacterium
GAATGCGCCCGCCAAATTCGCGGTGGGTGGTCAGCACCAGCCCCCCGTCCCAGAGGCCTAATTTCCCCGAAACGAACGAATTACCCCCGTTTAACACCAACCCGGTGGCATTTTGGCCGTAGAGCGGTTGGGTACGGGTGCCCACGGCGGCTTCGGTATTATGCAGCCCATAAACAATGGGGTGGCCGGTTTCGTCGGTGCCCATCCAGCGGGTGGCGCGGTGATTGGATTGTTTTTTGTGGGGGGACAAAACGCCCAACCTACCCCCTGCCGGTTGATTCGGTAGTGAAGCGGGTTGCCATAATGTAGGCCGGAAAAATGAGGATGCTGTAGGCGGTGGCGTACTCAACTGCGCCCGAACCGGATAGTAAGCCAATAGCCACACGATGAGCAGTTTACCCAACCCGTAGGGTTGAAGCAGGCTGCACGTAGTGGAGAAATAATGCCAAAAAGTGCGGACCAGCCTCAAGGGTAAATGGGTTTGTTAATGCTTCAGTATCGTTTTGACCTTCGGCGGTTGCGTGGGGTCATCCAGTACCTGTACAAAAAACGTACCGGCAGGCAGCATACTCACATCCAACACGGTTCGCCAGCCACTTAGCCAACGGTCCATTAGTTGCTGACTGAGGCGGTTGCCCCGCAAATCGTAGAGCGAAACGGTGGGCTGGGTTGTCGTGGTCGTGCCGTCGAGGTCAACCGTGAGCCGTTGCTGCACTGGGTTGGGATATACCCGGAACGTGGCGCTGGCCGGCTCGGTGGCCAGAATCACGATATACACTTCGTCGGAAAGGGTCTCGCCACAGCCGTTGACACTAGCCCGCACCGAATACCGGCCCGTTTGGGGGGCGCTAAAGGTTGGCCCCGTCGCGCCCGGCACCGGCACGCCCGCCGCAAACCACTGGTTGCCTGATGCCGCACTCGACATCAGCACCACACCACTTTGGGTAATGGTGGGTGCCGTGGCTGGCCTGGCCGTAACCACAATGGCCGAGGTGGACACCGGCGCGCAACTGCCCGCTACCTGCACGGCGTAACTACCCGACTGGGTGGCATTATAGCTCAAACTCGTGGCACCGGCAATGGCCTGTCCGTTTAGCAGCCACTGGTAGGTCAGCACCTCACCCGACACCGCCGTGGTGGCTGCCCCGCTCAACGACACGCCGCCCCCCTGACAGAACGACGTTGACCCATTGGCGGTGATCGTAGCTGTTGGCGAAGGCCGCGTCTGCACCCTTACCGCTGTGCGCTGAGTAGGGGCACAGGTCAGGGGACGAATCTGCATGTCGTACAAATAATACCAGGCTGCTTTCAGCGTGTCGGGAACACCGGTGGTGGCGTTGGGAAAGAGGGAACCTTTGACACTCGCCAGTACATCGCCCGACTGGCTTTTCAGCTCAAACGGGAAGCCAGATACGGACGTATTGCTGCGGAAAATGGTGACGCCGTCTTCGTAATCAATCGCAATTTTGTAGTCACCCGCATCAGGAATGGTCAGGTTGAGGGGGTAAACGGCTCCCTGATCGGCGGGGTCATCGGATTGCTGGCCGTTGGCATTGGTGGCCGAAGCGGGCAGGGTCCGCGTGGCGGTCACGTCGATGGTGGCCGACGAGATCACGGTTTCGTCGAAACGGCGTACCGAGAAGGTGAGTCGGCCCGGTGCGCCGGTATAGATCCGCGCCCGCTCGATGCGGAGGGGTACTTTGGTGCTGATGAGGGGTTGTGGACCAAAATTGCCGGAATACGAACCACCGCCGAAATCATTCTTGCTGGCTGGCCCGAGTCGCCCGCTGAAATCATTGGTAGCCGCGTAATAAACAGGCCGGGTGGGGCTACTGGTCTGATTGCCAGCCGCCAGGAGGGTGCCGCCGTTGGGCAGGTCATACCAGAAAGTGGTGCCCGTACCAGCGTTGCGTAGGGTCACAACAGGATCACTGCCGCAGGCCGCCGCCGAGAAAATACCCGTTTCGGTACCCACATTCACCACCCGCGTTTCGGTCAGCACGTTGTTGGTGGTATCCTGATCACCGGCCAGCGATACCCGGCTACGGAACACGTAGGATTGCCCGATTGCCAGCGACACCGAGGCGGGCAGGGTAAACGTGACAAGGGCGTCGCGGTAGGCGCGGAGCAGCGAAACCGTGCTGGTCAGCGAAGCCACCGGTGTACCGGTTGTGGTGCTGATCTGGAGTGACACCGGCACGTTGCGTTGGTCGGAACCGGCGGTATTGCGCACCCGCACGGTCTGCGTCTGTGTATTGGGGCAGACGGGGCCTGCCAACGTACCCAACGCGGTCAGGGCTACGTCGGTGGTGGGGCGGATGATGCGAAGCAGGTACTCCTGGGTTTCGCCGTTGCCATAGGAGCCACACGCCTGCACCGTGGCGGGGTCACTCGTTTCAGTAGCCACAATACGCAGCCGCACCAACGTACCCGCCGTGACCGATGGCGGCGGGGTGATGGTGGTAATAAACTGCCCTGGCCCGTTCAACACGCCTGATGTGGCCAGGAGATCACCGGCATCGGTGAAGTTGCCGTTGGCGTTCCAGTCGGCGAACACCTTTACCACGGTGGGTTTGACCGCGCCGCAGGTGCCCGTGGTCACGGTGAGCGGAACGGGCTGGCCGGGCTGCACGTCGGTAATGGGGGCGGTGCTCATGAAGTCGGAATAGGTGGTGCAACCGGCTGCGCCAGCCTGATTGACTCCCGAAAACTGGACCCGACTAATCCTGGTATCCGCCGATGACGTAGGGGCCGATGCGCAGTAAGCCGTGCCGCCAATACCGCTCAGCAGCAGGGCATAATCCTGTTTGGTGCCCGTGAGCGCGCCTTTATGGCTGATCGTAAGCGTGTAGGTGCGACCCGGAACTGGATTGGCGATGTACACTTGCTCTACGTTGTCGCGGATATTGTCGCCGGGCACCGCCGCCTGATCGGGCTGGTCGGGGTCGAGCGTCCAGGGTTTCGCGGTGGTGGTGCCATCGTTCAGCCGGGCGTCGAGGTCGTTGATCAGTTTGGGGGTGCGGTTGTTGAATCGGTTGCCACCGGTTGTGGGCGAACCTTCGGGGTCGTTCCAGCAAATGGTAGCCACCAGCGGCCCTTTTCCCGACGCCACAACCTGCAGCGTGTAGGTGCCGCTTTGGGCCAGCGTCCGCTCGTCGATGAGGTAATTTTTATCGCTGTTCTGAATGGCACGGGCCGAACGTTCGATGTTCAGCAGACCCCAGCCAGCCTGATAATCGGGGCCGGGAGCAGCGCCTGCTTCGTCGGCAGTGTGCAGCGCCAGCCCCTTCAACGTGCTGGCCCGCATCAGCTTGCCCCCGTTCAACTGGCTGTAATATTCCTGCAACAGCAACAGCGATGCCGATACGTTTGGCGACGACATGGACGTGCCACTAAGCGCCCCATAAGCCGACGATGCCGATGAATTGGTGGAAACGACGTTGACGCCTACCCCCACAATATCGGGCTTAATACGGCCATCGTCAGTTGGCCCCCAACTGCTAAAATCGGCCAGACTGACGTCCTGTGGCCGATTATAGCCGTTCGAGATGACTGAAATAGCCCCAACCGACAGTATGTTTTTGGCGTTGCCGTAGGTGGTGATCTGGTCGTACCCGTTCTGTACATCGCGGGGTGTCGTGCTTAGTCGGCTACCGTGCTGCACCAGGTAATAGGGCGTTCCGGCGGCGGGTCCGCCCGCGTTGTGGTCATTGCCCGCCGATTTCACGATCAGGTAAAAAGGAGCCGAGTTGGCTATCCGGTCCCAGTTTTGCGTGTCTTCGTTATAAAGGCCGAACTTATAATCCTGCGTGGCATTCACCGTCGTATCGCCCCACCATTCCCATTTGTTGGTCGTGGTGCGGGTGCTGTTAAACCGCCAGCCGCCAATGGAACCGTAGGAGTGGTTCGACACCAATAAACCCGCCGCTGCGCCGGTCATTTCGGCCACGTCGTTGCTGAAATCGTAGGCCTGCAGGTTGGCTCCGTTGGCCATGCCGCGCACCAGGGTGTTCAGCCCGGCGGCCATCATAGTGCCCGATACGTGGGTGGCGTGGTATACGTCTTCGTTTTCGCGGTCGGTGCGGGTAGGCGCGTCTTTTTGGGTAATGCGCCCGCCAAATTCAGGATGCCCGGCGTACACTTGCCCACCGTCCCAGACACCCAGCCGGTTTTTCACCACGTCGCTGCTGCCGTTGAGGTTCACGCCGAGGCTACCCCCGGCATAGAGGCTGTTGGTGCGGGTGGTGTTGGCGGCGCGGGCGTTGTAGTCTACGGCGTCGTAGAGCAGGTTGCCGGTGGCCACGTCGATACCCCTCAGACGGCGCGTGAGGCCTTTTCCGGCGGGTTCTTCCAGTGATCGCCCTTGCCGGGTCGCCACATCGACGGCCAGTTTATAGTTGGCGGCCTGCTGCTGCGAAATAAGTTGTTGGAGGGTACTGAGCCGCGCACGCTGGGCAACGCTATACTGTGGAAGGAGTTGGGCAACGGCCACCCGTTGTAGCAGGAGCAGCAAAGCCAAAAGGGCCGGAAGCCGGTAAAAAACGGTCATGTAACAGGAGTTGATGAAAGCGTTCGTCTCAGTAAGTCTGTATAAATATACATGTCAATTATGGCTTCGCTGATGCCGACGTAAACGTTGCAGGAAAGAAGGAAGAAAAAGCGGATAGCTAAGGGAGTAGATGTATTAATTGATGAGGTTGTCCCCAGCTTCGCGCTGGATGCCCTTCGACTGCGCTCAGGGTGACAGGGACCTTGAATCAATCCAATTCAGTTGAATCCATTTCCCTGTCACCCTGAGCGCAGTCGAAGGGCATCCAGCGCGAAGCCGCCCGCAACATCGTCAGGCAATACATCTACGCCCTGTTCTTCGTGTCGATTATAATCGTCACCGGCCCGTCGTTGATGAGCGAAACCTGCATATCGGCCCCGAACGTGCCGGTTTTGATAGGGTGGCCCAGTTCAGCGGAAAGCTGGGTAATGAACTGTTCGTAGAGGGGAACGGCCTGTTCGGGACGGGCCGCGTCGATGAAGCTGGGGCGATTGCCTTTTTTGGTGCTGGCGTGGAGCGTAAACTGACTCACCAGAAGCACGTTACCCTGCACCGCCGCCAGATCGAGGTTCATCTTTCCGTCGGCATCATTGAATACGCGCATCCCGGCAATCTTCTTCGCCAGCCACGCACCATCGTCGGTGGTATCGGTATGGGTAATGCCCAGCAGCACCAGAAACCCCGTCCCAATTTGCCCCCTAATATGCCCGTCAATACGCACCGTGGCTTCGGTAACTCGTTGTAAAACAGCAGTCATTGTTTTGTTTGTGTAACTGTTTAGGTGGGGTAGCTTAGGCACAGAGTGCCGTAACATCGGTAGCTAGAGATGGTGCATCGCCTGAGGTTCTAGCCCCGGAGGGGCGCAACATGCGGATACACGCACCAGCATGTATTTTGTTTGATTCCTGATTGGCCGACCGCGTATACGCATGTTGCGCCCCTCCGGGGCTAAGATTCCTGCGTAGAGCTATCCTTGACTACCGATGTTACGGCACTCTGTGCCTGAACTATCCTATCTAAACAGTTACGTTGGTGAGATTCAGGTTAGCCTTTATTCAGGAATCTGCGTCCGGTTGGTACTTCCATTCTCTAGTCAGTAATAAATGGGCTCTGCATCGAAACCAGCCTAAAAGATCCGAAGCCGCCCACACGTTGGACATTTCAACATGGATTTCATCTGCTCATATAGCTCTTCGGTATCGACCGTTCCTGATAGATCAGCGTAGCGGTTATCAGAAATGGTAACTGTTTAGGTAGGCAAATTCAAGCCAATTATCTGACAATCAGCAAGTTACTAATTTTTCTAATTTATGAGTTAAACTAAGCAAAAATCTTAATGTGCTGATAATCAACTACTTGACTTTTAGACATTAAATA
>JBBRMP010000293.1:0-5872 GCA_038230755.1 Cytophagales bacterium
AACCCGCTGGTGGTGGCTCCGGGTATGGGGCTGAACGCGTTTTTTACCTTCACCGCCGTGAAAGGCATGGGCATCAGGCCCGAAGTAGCCCTGGGGGCGGTGTTCTGGGCGGGGGTGCTGTTCCTGATTCTGTCGGTACTCAATGTCCGGTCGGCGCTGGTGCGGCTCATTCCCAAGCCATTACGCTATGCTATCTCTGCCGGGATAGGCCTGTTTATTTCGCTGATTGGGTTCGAGAATGCCCGGTTTATTGTAGCCCATCCCGCTACGCTTGTCGGCGCGGCGCACCTGTCTGACCCTGCCGTGCTGACCTTCGCAATTGGCCTGTTGCTCACGGCGGTGCTGCTGATCCGGCAGGTGCCGGGGGCCATTGTGTTGGGTATTGCCTTCACCACATTGGCCGCGCTGCCCATTGGCCGGTGGTGGGGCGGAACGGTGCCGCTGGTGCAGTGGCAGGGCCTGTTGGCTGCGCCTGATTTCTCGCTCATCGGCAAACTGGATCTGGTTGGCTCCCTGCGGTGGTCGCTGTGGCCGGTCATCTTCGCGTTTGTCTTCACCGACCTCTTCGACAGCATCAGCACCTTCGTGGGCGTAGCCGAGGCCGCTAACCTGACCGACGAACAGGGTGAACCTCTGCGTCTGGACCGGTCGTTGCTGACCGATGCCGTGGCCACTACGCTGGCGGGGCTGCTCGGCACCAGCCCCGGCACGGCCTACATCGAGTCGGCGGTGGGCATTGCGCAGGGTGGGCGCACGGGTCTGACGGCCATTGTGGCGGGGTGTTTATTTTTGCCCTTCCTGTTTTTGTCACCCCTGCTGTCCATGATTCCGGCCATCGCCACGGCCCCTGCGCTGGTGTTGGTGGGCGCGTTTATGATGAAGCCAATTCTGAAAATTAACTGGGATCAACTTGACGAAGCCCTACCCGCGTTTCTGGCGCTGGTGCTGATTCCGTTTAGCTACAGCATCACCACCGGCATTGTCTGGGGCTTTTTGTCGTGGACCATCGTGCGGGTGTTTTCTGGTCGGTGGCGCGACATTCCCGCCGGGTTGTGGGTCGTTGATGGGTTGTGCGTGCTGTCGCTGGTGAGTTAGTTGGTACCCGTTTAGCGGAGTGGTACTCCGCTGTCACAGGTACAAATAGCGGAGTACCACTCCGCTAAACATATACCTTTGCCAAATGGAAAAACACTTCCCAACGCCCCTAAACGCTTTTTTATGCCTATTGCTGATTAGTCAACTGGCCCATGCGCAACTCTATAAACCTCGTCCCATCACGGCCCTGCTGGGGGCTTTCGAGCCGGAGTTACGGCTGGTGCGGCAATCGCTGACACGCCCTAAATCGCAGACCATCAACGGCATCATGTTTACCACCGGGCGGGTGGGCAGGCAGCGGGTGGTAGTGGCCGAAACGGGGATCGGCAAGGTCAATGCGGCGGCGGCAACGGCCTTTATACTGGCCCACTTTCGGCCCAGGCGCGTGTTGTTTACCGGTATTGCGGGCGGCACCAACCCCGATCTTCAGCCCGGCGATATTGTGATTGGGCGGCGCGTGGCCCACCACGACTACGGCTGGATGGCCATGACCGACCCACCCCGCCCCAGCCAACAAACGCGCAACGCCATCACCAAACAGGACAACCCCATCTATTTCTTGGCCGATTCGGTATTGCTCCAACGCGCCCAGGAAGCGGCCAAAGCAGTTGAGTTTGTGCCCATTCCGACCACTAACCGTCCGCCCTCGCTCGTGGTGGGGACCATCGTCACGGGCGACGTGTTTGTCTCATCAGAAGAAAAAACGGCGCAACTCCGCCGCGATTATGGGGCCGATGCGACCGAGATGGAAGGCGCCGCCGTGGCGCAGATCTGTTATCAGGAACAGGTGCCCTGTCTGGTAATCAGGAGCTTAAGTGACAAAGCCAATAGCAACGCCCGGATGGATATGCGTCAGTTTCTGGACATCGCCGCCCGCAATTCCGCGAAGCTGGTGTTGGCCCTGATCGAGAAGTTGCCGTGACGGTCGCCGGCGATTTGAGTACCGACTACTTCAGTCGGGGATCAAACGGATGCGGTTCTACGCTGACCAACTTCAGCGCCTCATGCTCTGGATGTCGTGGGTTGAGCAGGTAGTTGAATTCGGTGGGGGAGTGGGTGGATGGTACTTTAAGAATCCACTGTTGAGCGTTGTTAATCCAGTTAGAACCAAGGTCTCGCAACTCTTGGAGATAAGGTATAGTTTGCCAATTCTCTGGCAGGTCATCCGCGTTTAAAGTCAGCATAGTGGCGTTGACTGGTACTTCCAGCGTAACGAGTACCGAACCGATTGGCGTTTTTCGCCAATGCCCCAACACCTCCAGCATGGAGAGTGATATGGCTGACGACGTGTAAAGGATCGGCGTGCCTTCATTATGCCATCTACCTCCTGCAAAAGCACCACCCGTACCCGCTAGATTGTCAGCGTATTTCGCTTTAGTAAGCCTGTATAAATTCATGAGGCGAAGCTACTTTCCATGGGTCGGCTTTCATGATATCTCTTTCTGTTGTAGAGAAATTTCACTTTCGGAAATTATAGATAAACACCATGCAGAATAGCGTTTAGCACAGTCATGACCTGCTTTCGGCCCATCATCGAATCGAGCAGATCAATGGGTTTGCGATTTTGAAGAGATGGAATTTTGTCGTTTAACCATTCGTCTAAATCGGCCTGATTTTCAAAGACTTCTATGCCTTTTTCGTAGACTTCAGTCAGCGCAATTACTTTCTCTGTTTCCTCCTTCGTTAAGTTTGTTTTCGCCTTTACACGACGTTGATAGGTGCTCTCAGACATAGCTAAAATGTGGCTCATCGCCTTATTGGTGAAACCGATAGTATTCTGGAAATAGGTCAAGGCCTCTATTGGTAATCCTTTCTCAATTACATCAATCAAGTCAAATTCATGACGCACAGGGTGCTGAAGAACGGTTTCGCCACCAAGAGCCAATACGATTCGTTTGAATGATACGTTCATAGTCTTTTGCCTGTTAGCTGGTAGTCAATTGACAACAGCAAAAGTACGGAAATCAGTTGGGTTTAGGCGAGTTAGTTGCTCTATATACAGGCCCAGCGGGTCGCAATATCGGTAGAAAAGGGGTCGGGTAAGGCAGGCAATAAGCCCCAGCGGGGCGCAACGTGCTGATGCTGTAGCGGAGCCTCTTCGCCAGCATAACCGCACGTTGCGCCCGGTAACCGGCGAGCCTTGGGGCTATTTTCGATTGAATTCCCCCTTTTCTCTACCGACGTTACAGCCGGTGACCGGCGAGCCGCTAGGCTTTTTCTAGGACAGATTCTTCTTCAAAAACGTTACGGTGCGCTCCCAGGCTAATTTGGCGGCGGCTTCGTTGTAGCGGCTGGGGGCGGTGTCGTTGTTGAAGGCGTGTTGGGCACCTTCGTAAATAAAAACCTCGTAAGGCTTGTTGGCCTTCTTCAATTCAGTTTCAAAGGCGGGGATGCCCGCGTTGACGCGCTCGTCGAGGCCGCCGTAATGAAGCATCAGCGGTGCGTGGATCTTAGGCACGTCGGCGGCGTCGGGCTGGCGACCGTAGAAGGGCACGGCGGCTTTCAGGTCGGGGGCGTAAATGGCGAGTTGGTTAGCCATGGCCCCGCCCCAGCAGAAGCCCACGCAGCCCACCTTACCATTACTGTCGGGGCGGGATTTCAGGTAGTCCACGGCTTTCACGAAGTTGTCGCGGGTTTTGGCCGGGTCCAGTTTGCCGAACAGGTCGCGCATCTGAGTTTCGTCGGTGGGGGTTCCACCAGCAGCCGAGAGGGCGTCGGGAGCCACGGCCAGAAAACCGGCCAGGGCCATGCGCCGGGTGATGTCTTCGATGTGCGGATTGAGGCCCCGGTTTTCGTGAATGACCACTACGGCGGGGTATTTGCCGTCGGCAATGGGCCGGGCCATGTACCCTTTCATGGTCGTGTCGGCGCCGGGGAAGGTAATCATCTCGGTTTTGAGGCGGTCGTCGTGGTTGGCCACGGTTTCGGCGTGGGCGTAGTTGACTTCCAGCAGGGGCAATACGGCCAGGGCGGCTGCGGTACCGCCGGTGAGTTTAGCCAGCCGCTTCAAAAATTCGTCGCGGTTAAGCGGCTTGTGCGTGTACTCGTCAAAGAGGTTGATGATGCGCTGATCCATGAGGCCTTTTGGTTTAATAGCTTTCCAGATAAAGCCAGCGCAACGCCAGTTCTAACCCACGTTATACTCCCTGGAGTCAGATCGTGATAACAAACTCTGTTCCCTCGCCTTCTTTACTGAGTACTTCCAGCGTACCCCCATGCCCCTTCGTCACGATGTCGTAACTCAGCGAGAGACCCAGACCTGTGCCTTCGCCAGTGGGTTTGGTGGTGAAAAAGGGTTGGAATATCTTGGCTTTCACCGACTCCGGAATGCCTGTACCATTGTCACGAATCCGAATGACCACATGGTCACCCAGGTGATGGGTCGTGACCTCAACTGTGGGCTGGTAAGTAGTACTTTCAGGTTGATTATCTCGTTTTGAAACCGCATAAAAGGCGTTGTTGAAGAGGTTGAGCAGCACCCGGCCAATCTCCTGGGGCACCACGTTTACCTGACCTAAATCGGGGGCAAAGTCGGTGATGAGGTCACAGGTAAAGTGCTTGTCTTTGGCTCTGTGGCCGTGGTAGGCCAGCCGCAAATACTCATCGGTTAGGGCGTTTACATCGGTGGGTTGTCGTTCGCCGGTGCTGGTGCGGGCGTGTTCGAGCATGCCTTTGACGATGTTGCTGGCTCGTCCGCCGTGCAGGCTGATCTTTTTTAGGTTTTCTCTGAGGTCGCCCAGCAGTTCAGCTTCCAGGGTGGGGTCTCGGTTGGGTCGTTGTTGCTCCTCTTCGAGTTCACCAACCAGTTCGGCGCTTACGTCCGAGAAATTATTGACGAAGTTGAGGGGGTTCTGAATCTCGTGGGCAATGCCCGCCGTCAGCTCCCCTAAGCTGGCCATTTTCTCGGACTGAATGAGTTGCGTTTGGGTAGTTTTGAGATCAGTTATTGATACAGAAAGTTGAATGCGTTGCTCATTTATTTCATCTCTCTGACGTTGCAATAACGCGGTTGCCTTCTTTTTTTGCTGATTATTACGCCATTGGAAATAAGTTATTGTTAAAAAGATAAGTATCATTAGTAAAAGTAGTCCGATTAGGGTATACTGCCTGTTTATAGATCGTTGTGATTCAGCGTCTTTCTTTGCCTGTTTTATGGTTACCAGAGATTCTCTTTTGTCGAACTCGTACTGCATTTGCAGTTTTACGGATTTTTCTTTGTATTCATTATTGACTACACTATCACGGTACACAATGTAATTTTTGTAATAATTATAAGCTTCTTTATAATTACCCTTCACACTTTCTAAATCCGACAAACTACTATATGTGTCTCTAATGGCTATTTTGAAGCCTAACTCTTTTGCCAATAACAATGCTTTTTGTAAATATTTATTTGCTGTTTCGTATTCTTTTAATTTTACTTCCAGATTCGCAAGAGATACGCATATCAAGGCTGTGAATGATTTGTCTCCATTTTTTTCATCCATCTTTAATGACAGAAGACATAGTTTTTTTGAAGCTAAAAATTTATTTTTAGCTTCAACATTGTTGCCTATTTTTTGTAATGCTTCTCCTTGCTCTTTATAGATATTTCCGATATCCATGTAGCAGTCAGCGAGGTATGGTGAGACATCTCTGTTAAGTAGTCGGGCAGAATTATTTTAAGTTTTTACCGCCGAAAAATTGATCTTGTACTCGGTGCCAAATTTGGCCCAAATTGAATTCAATGCTTGGCGTAATGTCGCTAAATCAGTGTAAGCCTGGGGAGGAATCCAGC
>JBBRMP010000294.1:0-5828 GCA_038230755.1 Cytophagales bacterium
CACGATTAGCTGGTTATGCAATAATCGAAGGTTGGCTAGAGATTATGAACGAACGATTCTATCAGCTCAAAGTTTCATCTGGATTGCTCATATCAGGCGCACCATCAGACACGCATTTTACTAACTCAAACAGCTTCTTAGCCTTCAGTTGCGAAACCCACTCATTGCCAGCATGAACGCGCTCATTATTGAAGACGAAAAACTGGTGGCTCAGGAACTGGTGGCCAGCATTGCCGAAGTAGACCCCGGCGTTCGGATCATCGGCACGGTGGCCAGCGTGAAAACGGCCCTGCGGTGGCTGGCCGACAACGCCGAACCAGACCTGATCTTTGCCGATATTCAACTGGCCGACGGCGTTAGCTTCGACATTTTCGAGAAGTTTCGGCTAACCTGCCCCGTCATTTTCACCACCGCCTACAACGAATATGCCATCCGCGCCTTCAAAGTAAACGGCATCGACTACCTGCTGAAACCCGTTGATTGGGACGAACTGAAAAAGGCCATCGACAAAGCCCGTGCCATCTCCCGTTCGCAATCGAGGCTGACCATCGACGTGCAGAAACTGGTGGAGGCGCTCAACAACGGTCATGCCAGTCGGCCAGCGTATAAAGAACATTTTCTGGGCAACGCCCGCAACAGTTGGGTGCCCATTCGGGCCGCCGACGTGGCGTATTTCTTCCGCGAACAGATCATTTTCATGGTCACGACGAGTGGCGACCGGTATGTGCTGGACTATGATTCGCTGGATGAGCTCGAAGCGCAACTCGACCCGGCCCTGTTCTACCGCGCCACCCGCTACTGCCACGTCAACCGCAACGCCGTGCAGAGCGTGAAGGGCTTGGCGAGCCTGAAACTGCACGTGATGCTGCGCCCACCCAACCACCCCTTCGAGCTGGAAATCAGCCGCGACAAGGCTCCTTCGTTCAAGAAATGGCTGGAACAATAACCTGTCGCCGACATACTTGTAAATTCTTGTTGGTCAGTCTGTTTGTATTCAGGCTGGCGTTTTTTGGGGTGGCGCAGCAATGGCCCGACCATTTCGAGTTTGGGCATATCCGGGAGCAGGATGGGCTGTCGTTTCGGTTCATTACCTGTATGCTCCACGACCGCGACGGCTTTCTGTGGATCGGTACGACCAATGGCCTCAACCGGTATGATGGCTCCCATTTTGTGCGGTTCAAGCATCGCCGAAACAACCCCCATTCGCTCCTCAACAACCGCGTTTTTGCCCTCTGCGAAGACCAACAGGGCCGAATCTGGGCCACGTTCGAGAACGGGATCAGTTGGTTCGATAAGGCCACGGGGCAGTTTCATAACATCACCACCGTGGGCGGGCGACCGCTCGAAGTCTGCAAAAATATCCGTTGCGACCGCACCGGCGACATCTGGTTTACCAGCCGCCACCTGGGGCTGTTTCGTTACCGCACCAAAACAGGGGCCATCGACTACCTGCCCTGCTACCCCACCGACAGCACCGGCGGCATCCGTACTCTGCCGGTGGGATTGGTGGAAGACCCCCACCGGCCCGGTTTCTGGATCGCCGAAAAGCATGGCCTTCGGTACTACGACATCGCCAAACGGCAGTACACTACGGTGCGGCTCAACCCCCAGAAGCTGCCCATTTTCACCGACCATGAGGTAAACGCGCTGGCCATCGATGGCGACCGGTTGCTGGTGAGCGACATCACCGACCTGTGCCTCATTGTCTACGACCTGCGCCAGCAACGGATTCTGAAACGCCTGACGATAACCGACCCGAAACACCACGCCGACTTTGATATCTCGGCACTTTTCGTAGACCGGCAACACAACATCTGGGTGAGTTGCTGGACTTACAAAACGTTTTTTATCGACGCTGAAACCGACCGAATTACCTCATTAGAGCAGTCCCAAAGCAAACCTACGTCGCTGAATACCACCGGGTTTTGGGCGGGCTGGCAACATCCCGACGGCACAATATGGCTGGGCACCAATAACGGTATTGCCTACACTAACCCCGAACGGGCGTTGTATACTATTTATGACCTGGATGGCCTGTGGCCTGACATGGACAAAGAGGACGGTGTCAGCACCTTTGCCGAAGACCCCGACGGCTCGTGGTGGCTGGGTACCCATGCGAATGGACTGCTGCACTACACCCCCGCCACACACCGTCTCGACAGGTACATGCTGCCCGACGTGGGGGATGGCCTTCCCTGGCGGTTTCTCATCAAAAATATTAGCCTGCACGGCAATGACTTGTTTGTCGGTACAGAACGGCTGGTCTTTCGTTTCGACAAAAGGCACCATCGGTTTCAGTCGATTGCGTTGCCCAAAGCAGTCGAGCGCGTCAAAATTCGGGCGTTTCGACTCCTGAATAACGCCTATTGGGTATTTGGCGACAGCAAACAGGTAGTGGCCTATGACATCGCCAGTCAAACATGGCAATCGTACCCCATTCAGTCGGCCAGCAAAGACCCGCTTTTTCTGGTGCGTCAAAGTCTGGTCGATAAGCGGGGGCAGTTGTGGATCGACATTTACCCCGAAGGATTTGCCCAGTTTGCCCCGCAACAAAGTTGTTTTGTGGTGACCGATACCCGACAGGCCGACTACGAAGCCACGATCAATTCGCTGGCGCCCGGCCCGGATGGCTCGTTTCTGATGGCTACGGATCTGCACGGCCTCATACAGTATGACCCCCTTCGTGGGCGCGACGTGATCCGTGCCGAAAACGAATTGATGGCCATTAGCCAGTGTACGGCAGCCCTGCCCGACCAACTTGGCAATACCTGGGTAGCCTACACAAACCTGTTTTCAGTAATTATGAAGGCCAAAAAGCAGGTGCTGAACCTCAGGCTTCCGTTCGACGAACGCAGCAACAGTTTTCCCACGGCCCTGTTTCCGATGCGTAACGGGCATATACTGTCGGTACAGTGGCAACATCTGACTGAGTTCAAGCCCGAAAATCTACTGGTGCCGTCTGCGCGTGAAACGGTACTGCTCAACAGGGTCATATTGCCCGATACCACCTTTCTCCTGCGCGGCGATGCCCCCACCATCCGCCTCGCCGCCGAGGATAATTCGTTTTCGGTCGAATATGGTGTGCTGTCGGCCACCACCAACTACCAGTATCGGTATAAACTGGATGGCAGTGGTGAAGACTGGAAAGACGTAGGGGCAACCACCACGGCGGTGTATAACCGGCTACCCGGCGGCGCATACACGTTCATGGTCAAGGCCATCGACCCGCAGGGTATCGAAACGCCTGTCCGCACGCTGCCGATTCATATCGGTACGCTTTTTTACCGGACAAACTGGTTTTGGGCCTTGCTGGCCCTGGGCGTTATTGGGCTGTTGGTGGGCTTTTTTCGGTTTCGGTCGGGGCAGGCGGTGCAGATCTATTACCTCCAGGTACAGGCCACCCGGCTGGAGCGCGACAAGACCCGGATTCAATACCAAAACCTGATCAATCACCTCAATCCGCACTTCCTGTTCAATAGTCTGACATCCCTTAATAGCCTGATTGTCAGTAGCCCACGCGCTGCCTCAACGTTTTTGCGGAAACTCTCGGTCATCTACCGCTACATCCTGCAAAACAAAGACAAAGAGCTCGTGACCCTCGACGAAGAACTGGCCTTTGTGCAGCATTACATCGACCTGCAAACCACCCGTTTCGATGCTGGTCTGTGCTTCGAGATCGACGTGGCCACCGCCGACCGCGCCCGGCGTATTGTGCCCGTTACGCTCCAGAACCTGTTTGAAAACGCCATCAAGCACAATACCCTCAGCGACGACAGCCCGCTCCTGATCCGGGTATACAGCGACGGCGAGTACCTGTACGTGGCCAATAACCTGCAACGGAAACGCTTCGTAGAGACGTCGAACAAACAGGGCCTGACCAGCCTGCAATCGTTGTATGGTTACCTCAACCGCCGCCCTGTCGAGGTGAGCGAAACCACCACCAATTTTGTGGTGAAAGTGCCGTTGCTGTGACCAATACCGTTGGCTCAGTTACCGATAAATCAGTCTAAAACGATTCATAGTCAGTCAGATACGGTTTGGCTACTCATCGGGGCGGCTCGTGACGAAATCTTGGGAAGGTGATTGGGTACCCGCCACTTTTACGGCAGTTAAACCCAATAAACACATTATTCCCAATGAACAGATCGTTCAAAAATACCGCAGCGGGCATTACATTGGCCGCCACCTTTTGCCTGGTTTCCTGCCAGGAAAATACCCCCATTGCACCCGATACGGTAGCTGCGTCAAAAACTGCCACCGACGACATTACCAGCACCATTCCTAAAAAGTACACGCTCACCAAAATTGGCCCGGTCACGCTCGCCTACCTCGGCGATGGCCGACTGCATAAAGTGACGCAGGGGGTGGATGTACGGGGCGAAGTAGCCGACCATATGGACTACAGCTACGGGGCGCAGTGGATTAAGGCAACGACCTACGCCGGCAGCAAAATCTTCATGGAGATAACGTTCCAGCTCGACGCTAAGGGCCGCTGCTTCGAGTCGGAACGGGTCGACTACATGTATATCCCTTCTGGTTTCATAACCACCGAAAGCCGGGCCGTGTATGCCTATAATGACAAGGGACAACTGAAAACCGTTGCCGATAAAAACAACGCCGCTAACTACGATAGCTACAGTTTCGATGCCAACGGTGATCTGAGCAAGGTCACAAGGTATTATAACGGGGCCGGGGCGGTGTTGCAGGACACCTACGCCTACGAAATCCCCACCGGCGACCCGCTGCTGGTGGACCGCTACCCGCTGAATCCCGGCGGATTTATTGTTCCGCCCGACCCGTATTTGCCCATTTTCGGCAAGAAAAGTAAGCACCTCATGAAGCGCGTGACGCAGAAATCTCTGCCCAGCCAACAGGCACTTTCTGACAATGTGTTTGCCTACACGCTCAACGCCGATGGCTACGTGACCCAACGTCAGGAATTTACGATAACCAATGCCGCCCTTGTCGAAACGAAGAAGTACGATTATCTGGTAACCACTATTGGGTTAAGTCTGTAAAGACATTGGTTATGGTTGGTTGTTCATCGCGAACGGCCAGCCATAGCCAGGTATTAACTTATCTCCTGAGTCATGATAGCGAAACATACCCAGACCAAGCGCAACGCCTGCGCCTCGGCCACCATATGCTGCGGCCTAATGGCCCTTAGCATCCGCTTCGACGGCGAACTTATTACCTGGTTTTGGCACGACAACATCCCCGTTGCGGTCATGCTGGGCTTACTCACCGCCATTTTCGCCACCCAATGGGTCGAATACCAAAAGCGGCACGATGCTGTTTCGGCGCAACCCGGCTGGCCGGGCTGGCTCCGTCGGCTGCTTTACTAGATAGGTACGCCGCCCGGTATGTACCTGTTGCACGTGAGTACGGCTACGCAAGCATAAACCATGAATGTATCAAACTGTTGATGATCAGCATGATGACAAACGAAAAAACAATCATCGACGAATGGTCGGTGCGGGATCTGGAAGATGGCCCTTCGCTGACCATTACGGTGGTGGGCTGTACTTGAACTGGGCAACAACGCCCTGCCCGGCCTACAGGTGCTGTATATGGGCCACACCGTCAACTACGAGCCACTGATGGTTGAACGCTGGGCCTATCAGGCGGGCAAAGCGGGCGTAACTGACTACCTGCTCACCGATCATTCCTGGATGGCGCACGAGGATCAGTTCGTCAAAAATTACCTCATTCTGGGCTCACCGGGCAAAGCGCGGGTTGACGTAAAAACCCGCAGTTCCAGGGTGATTATGAAGGAATATGATTTGCCGTTCGATGTATAAAGCAGCCAATCACCGATGAAAATAGTA
>JBBRMP010000295.1:0-5787 GCA_038230755.1 Cytophagales bacterium
GCTTTGTCAAATCGGGCAGATTGGCTACTATTGTAGCCAGCAGGGCTGGTCTTTGCATAAAGGCGTGGTTTGGTTTGGATGTCAGATACCCAAAACTAACACGCCTTTTTCATACCCCTAAAAGTTGACGAACCATTGTTACATACTAAATACGACATTGTAAATCTGAATTAGTATTATGTCTCTCCTCGACCGACTCAAAACCGAAACCCGCAGCAACCACGTACAGACCGAGACGCTGCTCTATGCCGAAACGCTCATGGCCGGTACGCTCACGCGGGCCGAACTGGGGCATTTGCTCACGATCCACTACGGGTTTCATCGGGCGTTAGAAACGGCCGTAGCCGCACAACCCGACTTTTTTGTGGGCTACCACCCCGACAAAAGGCGAAAAACGCCCTGGTTACTGGCCGATTTGCAGCAGTTCGGTATGGACCTGCCCCAACCCAACCCGGATTTGTTTGAGGGCTGGAATGGATATCAACTCTTAGGTGCGCTTTACGTGGGCGAAGGCTCGACGCTGGGCGGCCAAGTGATTGCCAAAGCGTTGCGCCGGACTCCCGGACTGGGTGATGCCGCAGCCAGTCTACGTTTTTTTGGCGGCTACGGCGACCAGACCGGCCCGCTCTGGAAAGCCTTTGGCACGTACCTCCTCAGCCGGGCCGACGGGCACGAGAAGCCCATTATCGACGCGGCCCGACGCGCATTCGATCTGTTTGGAAAACTGGCAATCGAGCAACACTCAATGACTCTGTACCCATGAGCACAACAACTCTTCCGACTCAAGTGCTGCTGAACAGCGTGCTGACAGCCTTGCAGAACGGCGTACTGGTCTATCAGGCCGTTCGTACCGATGGCCAGATTACCGACCTGCGGCTGACGATGTGCAACGCGGTGGCCGAACAGGACATGGGCCGCCCGGCCGTGGAAGCCGTCGGCCAGCCGTTCAGTCGCCTGTTTCCACACTTAGCCGGAACCGGGCTGCTCGACCGCTACCGGCGGGTGATCGAAACGGGGCAGGCGGAGCGGTTCGAGTTTGACTACACCCGGCCCGATAAGCCCAAACCCCTGTGTTGCGATGTGTCGGTGGTGCCGCTGATGGAAGACAGCATCGTGGTGTCGTATGACAACATCACCCAGTTCAAAGCCGATGCCGAAGCCGCCCGGCAGGCCATCGTGCTGCAACAGGCGTTCGACGCATCGGTAAACGGGATTACCGTTTTCGAGACTGTCCGCAACACCGGGTCAGATGCCATTACCGACTTCCGGTTTGTGATGATCAATGAAGCGGGCCTGAGCATGAGCGGCTTCACCCGTGACGAGTTGCTGGGCCACACCTTGTGGGAAATTTACCCGGCAACGGGCATCAACGGCCTGTTCAGCCGGTACGTAGCCGTTTGCGAGACGGGTCAGCCCTTCGCCGGTGAGCATCATTATCCTGAATACGACATTTGGCGGGAGGTGTCCATTGTGCCGGTGCCAAACGGGGTGATGGTTACCTACAACGACATCACCACCCGCCGTAAATTGGAAGATGCCACCCGCCAACAGGCCCAATTCACCGAAAACCTACTCGAAAGCATCCCGGCGGGCATGGCGGTGATGAACGCGATCCGAAATCCCGATGGCCGACTGACCGATTTTCAGGTGGTGCGGGTCAACTCGGTATTGCAGGACATATTCTGCCTGTCGCCCGCGCAGGTGCTGGGCCGACCACTGAGCGTGGCGTTCGCCTTTGCCGCTGCGTCGGGGCTGCTCAGCCGGGCCATGACTAGTGTGGAACTGGGTGAGCAGCAGGAGTTTGAGATGCCGTTTGGTTCTCAGGAGAACCGGGGCTGGTATTGGGTGTCGATGGCTCCGCAGGGCGACCAGGTGATTCTGGCCGTGACGGATATTTCGGATATCCGGCGGGCGCAGTTGACCCAGCATCAGGAGGCCGAATTACTCCAAAGCGTAATGAATGCGTCGCAGGATTCGATTGTGGCGGTCGATGCCGTGTTCGACGAGACCGGGGCCGTGACCGACTTCGTCTATGTGATGATGAACCGGGTTGGCGAAACGGCCATCAATCGTCGGCTGGAAGACATCCGGGGCAAAGGCACGCTGGCCGTCTTTCCGGCAAATCGCGAAACGGGCCTGTTCGATATGTATCGGCAGGTTTGGGAGACGGGTCAGCCGCAGCGGACAGAGACGCGTTATGATGCCGACGGCGTAACGGGTTGGTTTCTGCTCTCCATTGTCCGGCGCGGGCCGGGGCTGCTCATCACCGTGACCGATACCACCGGGCTGCCCCCGGCCCGCCAACTGGCCCAGGATCAGGCCGATACGTTCAACGCCGTGCTGCACTCGATGATGCACGGGCTGACGATCTTTCGGGCCGTGCGCGACGAGACCGGGCAAGTAGCCGATTTGCAGTATGAACACGTCAGCGAGCAGGTCGTCAACGATACCGGCCTGAGCCACCAACAACTTATAGGCAGTACGATCCTGACGCTGTTTTCAGAAACGAAGCAGACCCGTTTCTGGCAGTCCTATATGCAGGTTCTGGAAACGGGTGAGGATCAGCAGTTTGAACACCATCATCACCACGAGGGGTATGACCACCACGTAATTTTTCAGGTGGTTCGCGTCGATGAAAACCGGCTGCTGTCCACCTACCAGATCACCAACGAGTTGAAAGCCGCCCAGCAAAAAGCCGAAGAGCAGGCGCGGTTGCTAACAGCCGTTATGACTAACGTTCCCATTCCGCTGGGTGTGTACGATATTGTCCGGGAACCATCGGCTGACGGACAGCCCGGCCCAATCGTCGATTTCACGGTAGTCTTAGCCTCTAAATTGGTGCCACATCCCGACGGGATCGAACTGATGGGTCAGCGGCAAAGCGAACTTTATCCCAGTGAGGAGGGTCGGCAGTTTCGGCAAGTCCTGATTGAGGTAGCCCAAACCGGCCAGCTCAAAGAACTGACCCAGGCCTATACGAGCGACGGGTTTCGGGGCTGGTTCAAGGTTGCTGTCGTCCGTCATGAATCACGGCTGGTAGTTACTACTGTCGATGTGACCGAACTCAAGCAACAACAGCAGGCCCTGGAAGTGGCAAACATGGAACTGCGCCGGAGTAACGACAACCTCCAGCAGTTTGCCTACATCGCCAGTCACGATCTGCAGGAGCCGCTCCGTAAAATCCAGTCCTTCGGCGATATGCTGGCCGCCAACTACGAAGACGTGCTGGACGAAAACGGGCGGGATATGATAGTTCGGATGCAGAAAGCTGCCAGCCGGATGTCGAACCTGATTCAGGACCTGCTCAACTATTCGCGCATATCGACCGAGCGTAAGCCGTTCGAGCCGTTGTCGCTGACCCGGCTGATGACCGGCCTGGTCGATGACCTCTGGGTGGCGGTGCGGGAATCGGGCGCGGTGATCGACTGGGACGACCTGCCGGATATTGTGGGGGACCAGATGCAACTCAAGCAGTTGTTTCAGAACCTGTTGAGCAACGCGATCAAATTCCGCCTGCCCGGCATACCACCCCGCGTCCGCGTTACCCATCGGGTGCTGTCCAGTGCTGCTTTACCCTCGTCGGTGGTGAGTACTGCTAAGGCAGTACTCACCACCGACGAGGGTAAAGCAGCACTGGACAGTTTTACGAAATCAACGTGACCGACAACGGCATTGGTTTCGATGAAAAGTATCTGGATCGTATTTTTCAGGTCTTCCAGCGGCTGCACGGCAAAAACGTATATGCCGGCACGGGCGTAGGGCTGGCCATTTGCCGGAAGGTAGTCGAAAACCACCGGGGAGCTATCACGGCCGACAGTCAGCTTGGTGCCGGTGCCACGTTCCGCGTTTATTTGCCGCTGTAAGTTGACGATTCGGTACCGACTTGCGGCTTTTTTCTCTATCTTTGCACCCTCATTTTTTAAGTTATACACACAATCATGTACGCAATCGTAGAGATCGCAGGGCAGCAGTTTAAGATCGAGAAGGGCCGCTTCATCTATACCCATCGTTTGGGAGGTGACGTGGACGCTGCACTTGCCTCCGACCAGGTGAAGGTTCTCCTGGTTGACAACGAAGGCACGATTACCGTCGGCGCACCCCTCGTGGCGGGCGCAGCGGTTTCGGCCACTATCGTCGAACACCTCAAAGGTGAAAAAGTAATCGTCTTCAAAAAGAAACGCCGCAAGGGCTACAAGAAGAAGAACGGTCACCGTCAGTACCTGACAAAGCTTCAAATCAACGACATTACCGTTTAAAACTCCTCAAAAAGATGGCACACAAGAAAGGCGTCGGTAGTTCGAGGAACGGCCGGGACAGTATCAGCAAACGCTTAGGCGTGAAATTATTCGGTGGTCAGAAAGTGATTGCCGGCAACATCATCGTGCGGCAGCGCGGCACGAAACACCACCCCGGCAAAAACGTGGGTTTGGGTCGTGACCACACCCTGTTCGCTCTCATCGAAGGCACCGTACACTTCAGCAAAGGTCGCGCTGACCGGTCGCTGGTGAACGTGATTCCCGCCGGGGTTGCCACCACGGCACCCGTGGCCGAGGTAGTTGCCTAAGCATACAGATTGGCTTATAGTCAGTTGCTAGTTACCCGTAAAAACCGCCTGCTCTCATCGGCAGGCGGTTTTTTTAGTGCCTATCCGGTCCGGCCACCGTTTATGGACCGGACCGTTCATTGCGGTATCCCGTTTGTTCCCAAGGGGCAGGCGGGGTAATTTCGGGCTTTCATTACCACATGCACATGGATCAACTCTTCACAGCCGAGGCCATCATCAGCCTGTTGACACTTACGTTTCTTGAAATCGTTTTGGGGATCGACAACATCATCTTCATCTCCATCGCCGCCAACAAACTCCCCCGCGCCGACCAGCCCAAGGCCCGCAACATCGGCCTGCTGCTGGCCATGATCTTTCGGGTGGTCCTGCTGTTTGGTATCTCCATCCTGATCTCGCTCAGCAAGCCCTTTACCCATATCGACACGGGCTGGCTAGTGGCAGCACCCACGGGTCAAAGCATCATTCTGCTGGTTGGTGGGCTGTTTTTGCTTTACAAAGCCACCTCCGAGATTCACCACAAACTGGAAGGCGACCCTCACGGCGACGATGTGATGCCTGACCAAAAAGGCGGCCCGAAAAATAGCATAGGTGGCGTAGTGACCCAGATTGCCATCATCAACGTCGTCTTCTCCATCGACTCGATCCTGACCGCCGTGGGCCTGACCCAAAACGTGACCGTGATGATTATTGCAGTGATCTTATCGGTGCTGATCATGATGTTCTTCGCTGGTCCGGTGGGTCGGTTTGTTAACGAACACCCTAGTATTCAGATGTTGGGCCTGTCGTTTCTGATCATGATCGGCTTCATGCTCATCGCCGAAGGGGCGCACCTCTCGGAAGTGTCGCTGTTCAAGTCGCCGGTGGGTACCGTGCCCAAAGGGTACCTCTATTTCGCCATTGCGTTCTCGTTGCTGGTGGAAGTGTTGAACATCAAGCTGCGCAAAAATCAGAAGCCTGTCCACATGCGCGGCTACGAAGATCAGGCCGAGAAAGAAGGAATTATTTAAAATTAAGAATTAAGAATTAAGGTAACTGTTTAGGTAGTCCACTGAACTGATAATCAAGCACTTGCAAAGTTAAACATCGCAAAAGTATTTAATGTCTAAAAGTCAAGTAATTGATTATCAGCACATTAAGATTTTTGCTTAGTTTAACTCATAAATTAGAAAAATTAGTAACTTGCTGATTGTCAGATAATTGGCTTGAATTTGCCTACCTAAACA
>JBBRMP010000296.1:0-5652 GCA_038230755.1 Cytophagales bacterium
GAATAAAAAAAGCTCCCTTATCAGACATAAGGGAGCTTTTTTTATTCATGCGGCAGCACTTCCCCCTTCAGGGGCTGGGGGGCTTCCTACAACCTTGCCGAAGCGTCACGGATGAGCTGGATGGTGCCCTTCTGCTGCTGGACGGGGCCACCCCGCACCAGACCCGCATACACCACCCGCGCTTCGTAATAATACACCCCACCCGGCAAAGCGCTCCCGCTGCTGCTTCGACCATCCCAGCTTACCACCGGACCGTTGGACTCGTAGACCTTGCTGCCCCAACGGTTGTAAACAATGAACTGCACGCTCTCCACAAAACTCGGACAGGCCAGGGCCATGAACACGTCGTTCTTGCCGTCCCCGTTGGGCGTGAAGGCGTTGGGCAGGGCGTAGTTGGGGCAGATGTCCTTGCAGACCTGATTGCTAAACACACTCTCGATACCCCGCAGGCTCACGGCCGTCACCACGTAGCAGCCCGCCACACTCGTCAGGTTCTGGTGCGCAAAACTCGTTGTTGGAGCCGCCACGGTTGCAATCAGCTTGAGACTATCGCCTTGATAACGAGCGTAGTAGATGTTGTATCTGGCAATGCGCTGGTCGCAGGCCTTGCTGCCCACCTGAGTGGGGTAGCTCCAGGTGAGCTTGTTGGTAAAGCTCGTCTGGTTGCAGAAGGCATCGGCCCCCAGGCTGGCACAGTTCAAGAGGTCCACCGTCAGGGCGGGGGGGCAGGGGCGGGTGGTATCGCCGGGGGCGGCGCACTGGATGGGCGAGAAGTTGCGGATGATGCCGGTGCGGGCAAAGAGGGACGCATCCACGTAGCGGCCCACGGTCTGCACCCGGTAGCAGTAGCTGCTGTCGGCCGACAAGGCCCCGGTGGTGGTGCCATCAAAAGCCAATAGATCAGCCCCCATATCCACATAACTCAGCGTACCCGCCGTCACGTCAGCGATGGCGTTGAAGGGGCCATTGGGTCCTTTGCGGGAGCGGAACAGGCGGCTGGGGGCGTTGTTGGCCCAGGGCGTATTGGTCTGCCAGTTGACGGTAATCTGATTGACGCCGCCCGTGGCGACCAGTTTCACGCTTGAGGCCGGTTCGGCTGCGTCGAGCGGGGTAAGCTGGCCGTTGACGGTGGTGTAGAAATCTAGCCGGTAGCGGTAGTCGGTGGTGGCCGTGGCTACTCCTCGGTCCACAAAAACGGTGTCGACCACACCCGGAGCCAACGTGGTATTGATAGCCGTTACCTGGGCGAAGGCCGTACCCGACAGGCCCGGTGCCCGCAAGAGGCGATACTGATAGGGGCCACCGCCGTCACCCGCGTTGAGGCCCAACGGGCGGGTCCAGCGCACGGTGATCACTCCCCGACCTGGTCCCGTAGCTCCGCCGGTACTATCGACGGTGACCTGACTTAGCACGGGGGCCGTCTGGGGCAGGCTCACGCAGGCCTGCAACGAAACCACACTTTGGCCACCCGTAGGCAGCGGATATTGGGCCACGATGCGGTAGGCGTAGCTTATTCCCCGTCGCAGAGCCGCACTTGTGTCGGTATAAGTCGTGGTCGTAATGGGCAGCGAAGCAATGCGGGTGTAGCCCGGTAGAATGCCCGTGAAACAGGCCAGCAAAGGCGGGTCATTGCACCCTTCTTTGCGGTACACCAGCATCTTAGGTATATCGGTAGAACCCGCCTGGGCGGGGGGCAGGCAACTGTAGGCAGCCCAGTTAAGGCGGATGGCCCGGCTACCGCCCGTGGTGGGCGAGACGGCCAGAGCCGTCAGGTTCTGGGGTTTGGGACCGATCAATTGTATCTGAAAACTGGCGTAGGAGTTCAGTGCCGTTGCCCGATTGGTGGGTAAATCGGTGGCTTTGACCGTGATCAGATAAGGCTCCTGCCGCAGTTGCCCGCAACTGGTCTGCCAGTTGAATATACCAGCCGCAGGCGAGGCCTGCGAGACCAGCTCGCCCGGCGTGAGCGTGGCATATTCGCGGGGAATAATGGGGGGTGAATAGGCTATCCGGTCAGGGGTGAGGTTGAATGGGCCGCCGTAGCCCTCAATAAGTACGCGGTTACCATCGGGGTCCACCACGCGGATGTTTTGGGTAACGAGCGTACCGGCCTCGGCGCAGATATCGGCAATGGGGTCAATCAGGGGACGTTTGTTGGGGCTGTCGATCACGATTACCTGCACGTCGCGGGTAATCTCGCCGATGAGTACGCCGTTGCGCCACTCCTCAATGATAAACGCATAGTTATACTGCCCGGCTTCGGCAGGGGCGTCCCAACAGACGTCGCCGTTTTTGGCATTGACCGTGAAGGTGGCTCCCGAACCCCCTGCTTCGGTTTTGCCCGGCGGCACCACCAGGTTTGGCAGTTGATAACGGGTAACTGGAAACGACTGACAAGCATTAGGGTTGCCATCACTGGCATCGGAATTGGACTGTTGCGGAATAGCTATTCGATAAGCCAGTGAATCACCGTCGATGTCATACGCAGCCGGATTATGACAATATTTCTGGCCGATTCTGGCTGAATCAACTGGGGGGTTCAACAAAATAGGCGTACTATTCAAGCCCAGACTCGCAATAGCTGAAATCGTAGTCGTGACGAAAAAGTTGATGCTTAATGACTGTCCCCCATTTATATTGCGGGTCTGGTCGTTCCGGTTGATAATCCGCGCCGAAATGGCATACGTACCTTGCCCGCCATAGGTATACGTCGTTCGGTATATGTTGATCGATGTACCGCGACCAAAGGGACGAATCGAGACACGATCTACCAGCCGCTGGGTGCCGTCGCCAAAACAAAAGAGTGCATTATTGGCATCGCGGGCGGCATCCCGACCTTTTATTTCGTCATAGTAGGCCGTAAGCGTGATTTCGTAGGTTAATGAGGTATTGGAAATACGCTTGGTCGTGATCTCTCCAGCCCGCACGTGGGTAGCCTGCACTGCCGTTGGCAGCAGGACGCTAATTCCTAGCAGCAGGGCCAGTAACCAGCCGGTATAACTCGATCTCATAGAATGGAGTAGTGTTTATCTATCAACGTTTTTGGCCTCTATAACGGTATGTTGCCGTGCTTCTTCTTGGGTAGCGTAGCCACTTTATTTTCCAGCATCTGAAAGGCCCGTAGCAGCTTCTGGCGCGTCTCTTCGGGGTAAATCACCTCGTCGATGTAGCCCCGGTGGGCGGCGCGGTAGGGGTTGGCAAACTTGTGGGTGTATTCCTGCACCTTCTCCTGCAACTTGGCCTGTGGGTCGTCGGCCTCGGCAATTTCGCGTTTGAAAATAATTTCGGCGGCACCGCTGGCACCCATCACGGCAATTTCGGCGCTGGGCCAGGCGTAGTTCAGGTCGGCACCGATGTGCTTCGAGTTCATTACGTCATAGGCCCCGCCATAGGCTTTACGCGTAATGACGGTGACGCGTGGCACGGTGGCCTCGCAAAAGGCGTAGAGCAGTTTGGCCCCGTTGGTGATGATGCCGTGCCACTCCTGGTCGGTGCCGGGCAAAAAGCCAGGTACGTCTTCCAGCACCAGCAGCGGCACGTTAAAACAGTCGCAGAAACGCACGAACCGGGCCGCTTTGGTGCTGGCCTGAATGTCGAGTACGCCCGCCAGCACCGCCGGTTGGTTGCCCACTACGCCAATGCTCCGCCCGCCTATTCGGGCAAAACCAACTACGATGTTTTCGGCGAAGTTTTTATGTACTTCCAGAAACGAACCGCCGTCCACGAGGGCGTCGATCACTTCGCGCATGTCGTAGGGCTGGTTCGGATTATCAGGGATGATGCTGTTCAGCGCAGGGCGGGTTTCGGCGGCCATACCCGCCGAGGCATCATAGGCCAGCATGGGCGGTTGATCTTCGCAGTTCTGCGGAATATAGCTCAGCAGTTTTTTAACATGCTGAATACAAGCCAGTTCATTGGCGCAGGCAAAGTGCGTCACGCCCGATTTGGTGCTGTGGGTGCTGGCCCCGCCCAGTTCTTCGGCGGTCACTTCTTCGTGGGTCACGGTCTTCACCACGTTGGGGCCGGTCACGAACATATAGCTCGTGTTTTCGACCATGAAAATGAAATCCGTGATGGCCGGACTGTACACAGCCCCACCCGCACACGGCCCCATGATGGCCGATAGCTGCGGAATCACGCCCGAAGCGCGGGTGTTGCGGTAGAAAATATCGGCATAGCCCGCCAGCGAGAGTACACCCTCCTGAATACGCGCCCCGCCCGAATCATTGAGGCCAATGATGGGGGCACCGTTTTGCATGGCCAGGTCCATGAGCTTGCAGATTTTTTCGGCGTGGGTCTCTGACAAAGCCCCGCCAAAAACCGTAAAATCCTGCGCGAAAACATACACCAGCCGCCCGTCGATGGTGCCATAGCCGGTCACCACACCGTCGCCGAGGTAGTATTCCTTGTCGAGCCCGAAATCTTTGGTGCGGTGCATGACAAACTTACCAATCTCCTCGAAAGACCCTTCGTCGACCAGCAGGGCGATGCGTTCACGGGCGGTCAGTTTCCCCTTGGCGTGTTGCGCATCGATGCGTTTCTGGCCGCCACCCAGCAGGGCTTCGGCGTTTTTACGGTCAAGAATTTCGGTTGATTTGGCGGTAAGCGGCGACTCCATGCAGCGATTTTTAACAGTAAGTGGGTTTCGGGCAAAAGTAACTGCTTTCTTAACCAAAAACAGACCCGTTCGGGCGGGCCATCAGGTAAGATTAACCCGCCCCCGCCTTTCATTAACTCAGTGCAGGATCTTAACAACGTTGTTATATGAGTCAGACCAATGAACCAACCGACCCAACGCGGCGGCAGTTTTTGCAAACCGGGGCATTGGCCGCTGCCGGTTCGTTTCTTATCGTACCCCGCCACGTGTTGGGCAAAGGCTTCATCGCCCCGTCTGACAAGCTCAATATTGCGGGCGTGGGCATTGCGGGCAAAGGCATGTCCGACACCAACAACGCCTTTAACAATGGCGCCAACAACATGGTGGCCCTCTGCGACGTAGACTGGAGCAACCGCACCAAAGCCAATTTCGACAAGCACCCCAACGCGGTCAAGTACAAGGATTTCCGGCAGATGCTGGACAAGGAAGGCAAAAACATCGACGCTATCACCGTCTCGACCGCCGACCACAGCCACGCCGTGGTGGCGATGGCCGCCATGCAGCTAGGCAAGCACGTCTACGTGCAAAAACCCCTGACCCACAACATCCACGAGGCCCGGATGCTGACCGAAGGTGCCCGCAAACACAAGGTAGTAACCCAGATGGGCAATCAGGGCGCCTCGAACCCCGACCAGAACAAGATGGTGGAGTGGTACGACAAAGGCCAGATCGGCACCGTCCACACCGTCCACCTCTGGACCAACCGCCCCGTGTGGCCACAAGGCTTCAACGCACCCAAACCCGAAGCCGCCGCCCCCGCCGATATCGACTGGGACACCTGGATTGGACCCGCTACGCCCGTGGGCTATTCGCCGCTGTATCACCCGTTTAAATGGCGCGGCTGGTGGAATTTCGGGGCCGGTGCCCTCGGCGACATCGGTTGCCACATCATGGACATGCCGTTCCGGGTGCTGGGCCTCGGCTCGCCGACCGACGTGGAATGCAGCACGGGAACAGTCTACGAAAAAGACTGGGTAGCTAACTACGTACCCGAA
>JBBRMP010000297.1:0-5628 GCA_038230755.1 Cytophagales bacterium
CGCTGGATTCCTCCCCAGGCTTACACTGATTTAGCGACATTACGCCAAGCATTGAATTCAATTTGGGCCAAATTTGGCACCGAGTACAAGATCAATTTTTCGGCGGTAAAAACTTAAAATAATTCTGCCCGACTACTTAACCGCAAACGGTGCAGTTAATGCCTAAAATGTAAAGAGGCGCATGACCCGTCAGGTTATGCGCCTCTTTACATTTTAGGCAGCAGTTTGTGCGCGTACTAATTTATTAGCGAACGGTTCACCAACCAGCTTTCGGTTCAGATTGAACCGGTGCGTTTGTGGCTTTGTAGCTGATGTCTGTACCCATCTGTCCAATGACCCGTTCGGCCATCAGTACAGCGCCGCGCAAGGCACCGAATACCATGCAAAGAGGCAATATAACGGGCAAAAACAGCACCCATTGCAGAATCATGTAGAACCGAATCGTTTTCATCTCTTAGTCAGTTTTATGGATTAGACACCTGTTGAAGCAGGAGTTGACGAGCTCTTTACAAATGTCGTGCCAAGTCTGTTACGGTAGTTTATCTCAACGTGATCAAAGTTAATCTTGCCTTAATACCAAAACAATGGCCGTATGCTCAATAATCTGTCTTTGGCTAAATTTTAATAGGGAACTACTTAGCCCCTTTAGTGTGCAAAGCCTATAGTACATGAAATATCGCCGTAGGTGACACAGGCAGTTGCTAACCATCCGAAACAGTCTATTGGGCTGCATAGGTATCTTCAGCTTGGACGCAACGTAAGTCTGAAGGAAGCAGTGCTATTTTGAGCATCAACTTTTGCCAATTGGCTGGTGTTAGATAAATTTAGTATGTTAATCAATAATCCTATGGAAGCCATTATCGACAAAGAGCTTATTCGGAAATCAGTAAAGGAGATGGCCGTTAGTGAGCCTGAGTTTATCCGCGCACTTATGACTGAAGTTGCCGAGGTACTTGAAGAGACGAAACGACAAAAATTAGAGCGCATTGTCAAGGAAGATTTTGCCGAGTATGAGGACGTGTTCAGAAAGCTGGCATGATCTACCTAGACAAAGATGATATTGCCTTCATCAATCATCGTACTCTAACTGAGCACGGCGGCAAATTCATGCCACCCTTTAACTTTCTCTACGAAGCCAATCTGGATTTTTTAGTCGAAGCCGTACAGGCCGATTTGTTCGGTGAACCAATGTACCCGACAGTGGTCGATAAGGCGGCCGTTTATTGTTTCAACATTATCGGCAATCATATTTTTTCGGATGGCAACAAGCGTACTGGGTTAGAGGCTGCCCTTTCCTTTCTGAAATTGAATGGAATGAGATTAGAGCGCACGATGCCTCAACAGGACCTCTACGATTTCATCATCAAGGTTGCCTCCGGCGAATCGAGCCTGGACGAGTGCCGGGCGTGGTTCACGGCGCATACCGTGGCCCTGTAGTCCTAAGGCCCTATTGCTCCATCCGAACGTTACCAAATCACCCCTTGTTTTGTGGGGCACAGGGCAGGCCCTACTTTTGACGGGCTCAACAGCCGCTTATCATCAACAGAGAACCATGTTGCTTACCTTAATGAAAGCCAAGTTGCACCGCGTGAAAGTCACGCAGGCCAAACTCAACTATGTAGGCAGCGTCACCATCGACGAAGATCTGATGGACGCCGCCGGGTTGCAGGAAAACGAGCAGGTGCACATTGTGAACAACAACAACGGCGAACGCCTCATCACCTACGTCATCACCGGCGAACGGGGCACGGGCATCATCTGCCTCAACGGGGCCGCCGCCCGCCGCGCCCAACCCGGCGACGTGATCATCATCATCGCCTACTGCCAACTCACCCCCGACGAAGCCAAAACCCACAAACCCCTCGTGGTCTTCCCCGACGAAAACAATCGTCTCGTCACCGGGGGGCAGGCGGCAAGGGGGTAATGCTATGAAAAACATCCTTACCTACGTTATTTCCCTTGCTGTGGCGGGGGGGCTGCTTTGGTTCGTCTTTAAAGACATCGACCTCAAGGCCATGTTTGCCGCCATTGGGCAGGCCAAATTGGGCTGGGTGGGTGTTTATGCCGCCATTCTGCTGGTGGCGCATTGGGTGCGGGGCCTTCGCTGGGGCATGTTGCTCGAACCAGTGGCGGGCCACCGCCCCACCCCCGTCGACACGATGCTGTCGGTGCTGACCAACTACTTTGCCAACCTGCTGGTGCCCCGCATGGGCGAGGTAACACGGTGCGGCACCATGAACCGGCTGGAGGGCGTGCCCGTCAACGTGAGTCTGGGCACGGTGGTGGCCGAACGCATTTTCGACGTGGTGATGCTGGTACTGGTCATAGGCCTTACGCTGGTGCTGGAATTTGACCGGATCAGCGAACTGCTTTTTAGCTTGTTTGCCTCGAAAAGTGGTACTGGAAATCGTGTGGGCTTATTTGCCCTACTGGGCATTGGCGTGGCCGGAGCTGTGCTGGCGCTATTTCTGTATAATAAATACAAAGAGAACCTCCGCAAAAACGCCCTGTTCGCCAAAGTAGAAACCTTCGCACTGGGCCTCATCGACGGGTTGCTGAGTGTGCGGAAACTCCGTCAGCCGGGGCTGTTTGTGGTCTACACGCTGCTGATCTGGCTACTGTATTACGCCTCTACCTACGTGCTGTTTTTCGCCATGCCCCAAACCTCCGGGCTGGGCCTGCTGGCTGGCCTCACGATCCTGATGATGGGCAGCATTGGCATGGCCGCCCCCACACAGGGCGGACTGGGCGCGTTCAACATCATGGTCGGCTCGGCGCTGGCCCTTTACGGACTCACCAAACAGGATGGTCAAACGCTGGCCACGCTGATGTTACTCTCGCAATGGGCGGTCACGATTATCTTCGGTGGCATTGCGTTTTTGATTGTCCTAAACCGCAAACGGAGCGTGCCCATGGTGAGCGAAACCGCCGCAGAAACGATTCGGTAATTGCACCAGGCTGAAGCATGGTGTTAAGCCTCCGGTTCTTACTCAACCGCCAGTTCAACTAGTTTCTAATTTGATGACCTCCGATAAAATCTGTTCGCGCGAAGAAGCGGTGGCGCGGGTGGCGCAGTGGCACCAAGAAGGCAAGCGCGTGGTGTTTACCAACGGCTGCTTCGACATTGTTCATCTGGGTCATATCGACTACCTCGAAAAAGCCCGCGCTCTGGGCGATGCCTTGGTGCTGGGCCTAAATACCGACGCCTC
This sequence comes from Cytophagales bacterium, assembly GCA_038230755.1. GTDB lineage: Bacteria > Bacteroidota > Bacteroidia > Cytophagales > Spirosomataceae > Fibrella. The sequence continues at coordinate 3,210 of JBBRMP010000297.1, forward strand.
TGTTTCGTGTATAAAAGGTCCCCTGCGGCCTGTGGTGAACGAAAATGCTCGTGCCCGGCTTATGGCTGCCCTCCAATTCGTAGACCTCGTCACGCTCTTCGACGAACCGACGCCCCTGGAACTCATTACCGCCCTTCAACCCGATATCTTGGTTAAAGGTGATGACTATACCATCGACACCATCGTGGGGGCCGACGTAGTGTTGCAACGGGGCGGTTCAGTACAGACCGTGGCTCTCGTGCCAGGGTATTCGACCAGTGGGTTGATCAAAAAAATCGTGGCGGCATACGGGGTTGACTAGTGGTTTTGGGTGCTGATGGGTGGTGAAGCCGGTGAGACATTTTTGGACCGCACGTTGTTTTATGTGTAGGTTGCTGTACGAAACCAACCCCTCGAACACCGAAACAAAGACCATGAACAGTCCTTTTTTGCTCATTATAATTCCTATGCTCGCCAGCATGTACATTCAGTGGCGGCTGAAGAGCAAGTTCTCAGAATATTCACAGATTGCCCTTGCCAGTGGCCTCACCGGAGCTGAAGTGGCCGAGAAAATGCTGAACGAAAACGGCATCTACGACGTCCGCGTCCTTTCCGTCGACGGCCAATTGACCGACCACTACAACCCGCAGGATAAGACCGTAAACCTCTCGCCAGATGTCTACGCGGGTCGCAGCATTATGTCGGCGGCAGTGGCAGCGCACGAATGCGGTCACGCCGTGCAGCACAAAGTAGCTTATGCACCGTTGCAACTTCGGTCGGCTATTGTGCCGTTCGTGAGCGTGTCGTCGCGGTATTTGCAGTGGATTTTGCTGGGCGGTATTCTGTTGCTTCAGGTCTCGCTGATGCCGCTGGCTATTGGCGTAGGCCTGTTTGCGCTCACCACGCTGTTTTCATTCATCACCCTGCCCGTTGAGTTCGACGCCAGCAAACGCGCCTTGGCCTGGATCGACAGCCGGGGTATTGTGACCGCCCGCGAACACGAAATGGCCAAAGATGGTCTGCATTGGGCCGCCATGACCTATGTCGTTGCGGCACTGGCCTCGCTGGGTACATTACTCTACTACGCCAGCATCCTCTTCGGAGGCCGCAACCGGAATTAACCACCATCATTTTTTGCCGAAAGCCAGGTACGTAGCCAACGTACCTGGCTTTTTTGTTATGTGGTTGTGCCTTATCTTGACTCGATGGCCTAACCACACGGCCGTTAGTCAATGATGACCCCTTCTGCTCTGCCCCAGATTTCTCGGTACCTCCTGGCTTTAACGCTACTGATTGCCTGCGGACACCCCCCTCCCGACCCAACACCCGTTGCACCCGCCCCCAATGTATCCAAAGGCCCTACTACATGGCTAACGGGTGATGCCTCCGATGTAACGAAACCAACTACGGGCGGTATGCTGCTGGCGGGCGGCGGCACCGATGTTGACGAGGCCATGCGCTGGTTGCTGAAAAAATCGGGTGGGGGTGATGTGGTGGTCCTGCGGGCCAGCGGGTCCGACGGCTACAATACATACCTGTATTCTACGCTGGGCGAAACCGTGAATTCGGTGGAAACTATTTTGCTAAACTCAGCCGAATGGGTAAATGACGAGGCTGTTGTGCAAAAAATCAGGAACGCCGAAGCCTTGTTTATTGCCGGAGGCGACCAGGGTAACTACGTCAACTTCTGGAAAGATTCGAAGGTAAAAGAGGCCATCAACTACCTCATCAACAACAAAAAAGTGCCCGTTGGTGGCACGAGCGCAGGCTGCGCCATTCTGGGGCAGATCTATTACCCCGCCTTGAGAGAAAGTCTGACAGCCGCCGAAGGCCTCAGCGATCCCTACCACGCTAACCTGATGCTTGGCCGCAATGATTTTATAGAGGTGCCCTTTCTGACCAACACGATTACCGACACGCACTTCGCCGAGCGAAACCGGCAGGGGCGTCTGGCGGCTTTTCTGGCCCGGATGCGGAAGGACTGGAACTTAACCACTGCACGGGCCATTGGCGTGAGCGAACGAACGGCAGTGGGTATCGAAGCCAGCGGCACGGCGCAGGTTTTTGGCTCCGGCGTGGCCTACTTCGTTACACCCAACACGTTTGCAGCCCCCGAGGAGTGCGTTGGGGGCAAACCGCTGAGTTGGATTGCCGACAAGAAAGCCCTGCGTGTCACCGAGATTCAGGACAACACGCAGGGCACGGGTACGTTCAATCTGGCTACGTGGGCTGTACCGACGGGCGTAACGGCAAAATACTGGTACGTGGAGGAGGGAAAGTTAATTTACGACTGACGAATTACTAGTGTTACAGCAATTTAGTTTTGCATAGTAAAGTTATTAATTTCATCGTACCTGTTTTTTAACTTTTCACGAGCCTTAGCGGTCGTAAAAGACCAGTTAACTTTCGTCGCGTTTGAATTCCGTTTTTCCTGCCAAAC
>JBBRMP010000298.1:0-5602 GCA_038230755.1 Cytophagales bacterium
ATTTGGGTGTCCAGACGATGTGGTAATCGCATTCCCAGACTACATGAGATTGCTTTTTGTACTTGCTCATGACCTAAAGCTACCCAAATGGCGTAGCCATTAGTACATCACCACCGCCCTAGGCGGTGGATTTCGCAGTTGCATTAAAGCGTAAGAACAACTTCGTTTCGAGGTCCGTAGGCAACTCGAAGCCATCCACGCTAAACGGATTCATTCCGTGTTTAGCTTTCTGAACACGAATCTGGGTATCTTCCTCTTATCGTCGATTTTTCTCAGCTCGTTTTCCTGGGTCTATAACGAATATAAAACTAGGAAGGATCTGCGGCTGAGTAACCAGCGGGAAAAGACGTTTCTGCACTACGAGATTGTCCAGCGTCTGGAGGTGCTACAGCAGCTACAGGATACGATCAGTGAAGACACCAAGAAAGACCTGGTGGGGGCCGTACGGGGCGGGTTTACGTATGCCATTCGGCGGGAATACAGCAGCCTCTCGTTGAGTGCGCTGCTGATTGAGTACGAAACGCGGAGTGAGTTTGATGTCAGCCCGCAGGTACAGGCCGCCATTAGGGTCCTAAACCATTTTGAGCGCTACGAGGACCAGTTACTACGCCGGGCGCAGGCGGGCGGGCTTACTCTGGAGCATTTTTATTACCTGAGTGCGGGGGCAAAGCGGGACTTCCAAGGGCAGTTTTTGAGTAAATTACTGCCGTTTCGTTAGTATCGCTTTCGGGGATGGCCAATCCACCGCTTATTGTATCTACCACTTCCGTATGCTATTGTCACCAAGACCCAGCAAGGTGCCTAGTTGATCCAGAGCCACGCAGACGAAGGTGCCGAGTTATTACTTAGCCTAGCGCTACACTTCAGTAGTTACCCCCTCGCGCCTGCCGTATCATATGCAAGGAGGCAACTACTGAAGTGTACGTCCCCGTCAGGTGCTGACGGGGATATTGGGTGCATCACGCCAAGTATCCCTGCAGGTTATGCACCGAATGACTCCCTGATCGCTGCTGCTTCATAAGGCAAAGCTATCAGAAGTGAGTAGCAACTAAAGTCTTGCCCTAAAGGGCATAGTTTCGACTAGCGTACGTAAAAAATGAAAATAGGCTCGTAAAATGTCGATGCTAAGTGTCAGTAGAGAAGACGGTCCTTTTCTCTGCTGCTCGTGTGAGTTGCACGTTGTTAGAGCATTATTTCATGAACAGTGTTTGATGGACCATTTCGTACGAATGTTGGTTACCCCCTAACCCGCTTGGGCATAAGACCATTTTCCCCGCGCCCGAAAAAAACAACACAGACAAGCCAGGTCAGCCTAATCGATCAGGTGTAACAACCGGGCAGCGGCCCCCTCGAGGGTCGTCTCGCCAAGCTCGTAGAACTTAGCCAGCCCCCGCTCCAAGCGTACCCCGTCCCAGATGCCCATTCGGTCGCAGTGCAGTACGGCGTAACCTGTCAGATCGCCAATTTGATCGCCGACTTCGCTCAGGACAGTATCTAAGTCGTTGGCCACGCTCTTTCCCCACTCGTTCAACTCAACGATGGCAACGACGATACCCTCGATGGTATAGCTGTAAGTAGCTCGGGTAGCGATTAAGGGAAAGCTCATTTGCCCCAATTTTTGACTTGTCTAAGGGCATAAACTGGTTTGGTGGTCTTTTGGTTGTCAACGATAGATAAGGCCTACTGTTTGGCCAGGAAACGACTTAACCGTCTGAACTAAACCATATGTCGATCTTAGAATCGAGCAGGAATAGCACACTAAACTTGCAGATTCAGTGTGCTATTCCTACTGGGGCTTTATTGGTAGTTGGACCGCAGCCGCACAGGGTAAAGAGTTACGCTAAGCGTTTTCGGCCTGTATCCGCTACTAATAGGGTTTAAAAATTGGGTACGTTGAAAAGTGACAGGAGTCTATGCAGGACCGCCTGAGCGATACAACTGAGAAGCGACATTCTGACGTTTCAATGGCACGATCGAGCTGTACCGAAAAACCCTCGTTCCTGTAAACAACTGAAAATCAAAAGGACTAGACATCGAATTTCCTTAGCGTAATGCTTTACGATCTGCCGTTGCGGTCCGTTTGCTAAAAGAAGCCCAGATTACCCACACTACACTCAACAACTTGGGCCTACTTGGCGCAGAAACGCCTTCCCGCCGCCGCCACATGGTGGTGGGCTAACCAATCCGACCCCCGGCCATGACCACCGCCGAAACCCCTACCCGCGCTGCGCCCACCGGTGCCCCGCCCGACCCCGCCGCCTACTGGGCCATGCCGCCCGACGTACTCCTAACGCACCTGAAAACCACGGCCACGGGGCTACAGACCGACCAGGTGATCGCCATCCGCGCTGGGATGGGGCCAAACCGGTTACTGGATAGGGCTACCGCCTCACCGCTACGGTTATTTTTGAATCAGTTTAAAAGCCCGATTTCGCTCATCCTGATCGTGGCCGCCGGGCTGTCCTCTTCGCTCGGCGACACCACCGACGCGATTATCATTTTCGTCATCATCCTAGTAAGCGGCGGGCTTGGGTTCTGGCAGAAGAAAAGTGCTTCCGACGCCATGCAGCACCTGCTGACCCTCGTGACCGTGACCACCTCGGTACTCCGCGATGGCCAGGAAACTGACCTGCCCGTGGACCAGCTTGTGCCCGGCGATGTGGTGAGTCTGGCAGCGGGCCACCTCATCTCGGCGGATTGTTACCTGCTGACTGCCAACGAGTTGTTTGTCAACGAAGCGACGCTGACGGGTGAAACGTTTCCCATCAACAAACAGCCGGGACTCCTCCCCGCCGATACGCCGATGGCCCAACGGATCAATACGCTGTTTATGGGAACCAGCGTGGTGAGTGGCAGCGGGCGGGCCGTGGTGGTACAAACGGGAGGCCACACCGAACTCGGCCACATTGCCCAACGCTTGGGCAGCACCCCACCCGAAACCGATTTTGAGCGGGGAATCCGGCAGTTTGGCTACTTGCTCATGCAGATTACGCTCGTACTGGTAATCCTGATTTTTGCCATCAACGTGGGCCTTCACAAGCCCGTATTGACGGCCTTCCTGTTTTCATTGGCCATTGCTGTGGGCCTCACCCCACAGCTGCTACCCGCCATCATCAGCATCAACCTTGCTAAGGGGGCTAGCCGGATGGCCAAACAGCAGGTGATCGTGAAGCGGCTGTCGGCCATCGAAAATATTGGCAGCATGACGGTGCTTTGTTCCGATAAAACCGGTACCCTCACCGACGGCACCGTCCGGGTAGACCGCATCATAGACTTGGCCGGAAAGCCCTCGGCCCGGTTGCAGTTGCTGGCCACACTCAACGCCAAACTGCAACAGGGTTTTCGGAATCCCATCGACGTGGCCATGCTCGCCTTCGACCCCTCAGACGTAAGCAAGTACCCCCGCGTGGACGAGATTCCGTATGATTTCTTGCGAAAACGGCTGACCATCCTGACCGAAATTGACGGCCAGACGGTGATGAGCACCAAAGGGGCCTTGACCAACATCCTCGACGTGTGCCGGTTCGTGGATCAGGGCACACAGCCCTCCGCGCCGCTGGTCGACCTGCGGAAACAGATCGAGCAAACGTACCAAGACCTGAGTCGACAGGGTTTCCGTACGTTGGGGCTGGCCACCAAAAACACTAATGGCCAGCGTGACATTACCAAAGCTGACGAGGCAGACATGACGTTTCTGGGCTTCATCACCCTGTTCGATCCGCCCAAAGTGGGCATTCAGGAGACCATCGCCGAACTGACAAAACTGGGTATCCAGCTCAAAATGATCACCGGCGACAACGCCCTGGTGGCCGCCTCGGTGGCAAAACGGATCGGCATTGGCGGTGGTGGGGCGGTACTGACCGGACCGGCCATGCACCAGCTAAGTACAGAGGCACTTCGGCACAAAGTGGTCAAAACCAACGTCTTCGCTGAAATAGAGCCGAACCAGAAAGAGAGCCTGATCTTGGCCCTGCAACACGCGGGCTTCGTGGTAGGCTACCTCGGCGACGGCATCAATGACGCCAGTGCGCTCCACGCCGCCGACGTGGGTATCTCGGTCGATTCGGCGGTGGACGTGGCCAAAGAGGCGGCGGATATTGTTTTGCTGGAACAAAACCTCAACGTGCTCATCGACGGGGTGCGGGAAGGGCGTCGGACGTTTGCCAACACCATGAAATACATTTTTATGGCCACCAGTGCCAACTTCGGCAATATGTTCAGCATGGCCGGGGCGTCGCTGTTTCTTCCGTTTCTGCCACTGTTGCCCACCCAGATTCTGCTCACCAACCTCCTCACCGACCTGCCCGAAATGACCATCGGCTCCGACAACGTAGAGGCTGACACTGTGGCGAAACCAGCCAGGTGGGACCTTCCGTTTATCCGCCGGTTTATGCTCACGTTCGGACTGCTCAGTTCGCTCTTCGATTTCGTCACGTTCGGGTTGCTCCTGACAATCTTCAAGGCCAACGAAAGCACGTTTCAAACAGGCTGGTTCGTGGAGTCGGTGCTGTCGGCGGTAGTAATTGTGCTGGTGGTGCGTACCCGCCGCCCGTTTTACCAATCCAAACCGGGTAACTGGCTGGCTATCGTTACGGGACTGGTGGGCCTGCTGGTGCTGGTGTTGCCCCTTTCGCCGCTCGCCCGGCTGTTTAATTTCAGTCCGTTGCCGTTACCCCTCTACGGAGCCATGCTAGGTATTGTGGTCGCCTACGTACTGGCTGCCGAAGCCCTGAAACGCTGGTTCTACCGCCACTTTGCTTCTCGTCCATAGCCTGTAAAGCCTGGTTAGCAAGAAAAACTCCCGGATGGCTTAGCGCAATCGGTATGGGATGCAACCAGGTTAGTACGTGCATCATCCTGTCCCTGTCCGGTTGCCTCTCAGCAGAGCCGATGTCCGCTCACCCTCACGCATATCAAGCTGGTAAGGTATTACACCTTGCCAGCCGTCACTGAGTTGCTGACTCATTTAGGATGAACGAGTCAACCCGGTTGAGCAGAACTACCCAAGTTAGCCGTCTCCGGTCAACAAGACGGTCAACGGGCCTGCTGTCGTAGTTTTACGGCTCATTCCGTTCGCCATCCATGATGCACTGCTGCTTGTTGATTCGCTGTTTTTTGCTCTGTTATGCCCCCCTGGCCCAAGCACAACTCACTGATTATGCCGTATTTTTTGGGCTGACCACTACCGCTCCCCAACAGGTGGTGCTGCGCCAATGGCGGCAAAATGGACAGCCCCGCGTACTGCTGCTCGACCCTGAAACGCTGGAGACGTCGGTGGCAGCCCTGTCGCCGGAAGACATTCGGGCGGTGGCGTGGTCAGCGTTACAGCATCAGTTAACCACCACGGCCTATGGCCGGGCTATGAAAGCCGAAAAACGCCGCGACAGCCAGCTACAGGATGCGGGTATCAACCGCGCCGACACCACCGAACGGGGGTTTAGTTTGACCATCGACCTCTGCACGTCAACCAAACCGCTGACCCGGCCCGTATTTGAGGCCCTCATTCAGGCTTTCGGACCGGAAGAAAAACCCGTGCCCGTTACCATCACGGTTACGGGACTTTGGATGAATACGCACCAGCCAGATCTGGCCTATCTCAAGA
>JBBRMP010000299.1:0-5543 GCA_038230755.1 Cytophagales bacterium
ATGACAACGTTCTTGGAATTGGGTATGCTGTGCATTTTTCCAGCCTTCTTGTAATGTGGTTACCTCATCCTGATCTAAAGTAACATAACGGTTTGGTCTCATAACGTAAATATATAAATAAAATTGTTCGATTACTTAATAGGGCAGAAAAGCTGTTTGCGTCCGTTACGTGCTACTTTGCGGCATGAAACACGCCCTACTCAGCACGCTCCTTTCACTGGGCTTCTGTTCCGCCGTTGCCCAACTGCCCGCTCCTACTCCCCTTCCCACTCTATCATCTGCCGACCGGGTTGCCCGCATTCGGGCGGTGCTGCCGGTGGTGGAAAAAATGTACCGCGACTATGCTGCCCAACGCCACATTCCGGGTCTGGGCTTCGGCGTGGTGGTGGATGGACAACTAATTTTCGGGTCGGGCGCGGGAGTGAACAACCTCACGAGCAAGGTGCCCGCCACGGCACAGTCGCAGTTCAGGATCGCGTCGATGACCAAGAGCCTGACGGCGATGGCCATTTTGACGCTCCGCGACGAAGGTAAACTCCGCCTCGACGACCCCGCCTTCACCTACGTACCCGAACTGCGGGGCGTGACGCCGCTCACCACCGATGCCCCGCCCATTACGGTTCGGCATCTGCTCACCCACGCGGCGGGTTTCCCCGAAGACAACCCCTGGGGCGACCGCCAACTGGCCGATTCCGAGGCCGAATTTACTCAGTTTTTAAAGGGTGGCATTTCCCTATCGAACGTGCCGGGCATTGCCTACGAATACGCCAACCTAGGCTTCGCGCTGCTGGGACGCATCATCACCAATGTCTCACAAATGCCTTACCAGCAATATATTACGCAAACTATTCTGCGTCCGCTGGGCATGAACAGCACCATCTGGGACTACCGGCAAGCCGACCCAAACTGGTTCGTGACGGGCTACCGCTGGCAGGAAGAACAGTGGCTTCCCGAAATACCGCTGGCCGACGGCTCGTGGGGCGCGATGGGTGGGTTGATTACCACCGTCGATGATTTTGGTAAGTACATGGCCCTGCACCTGAGCGCGTGGCCCGCTCGCAATGATCCCGAAAGCGGCCCCGTGAAGCGCAGTTCCCTCCGCGAAATGCAGCAGCCCTGGAATTTTCGGAGTCTGAACCCAGCCTACAAATACCCGTCGGGCCGGACGGTGGCGCAAACGGGCAGCTACGCCTATGGCCTGGGCTGGACCCGCGACAGCGACGGGCGCGTGAGCGTAGGCCACAGCGGGGGCCTGCCCGGCTACGGCAGCGAGTGGCAAATTTTGCCCGACTACGGCATTGGGGTGGTGGCCTGCGCCAGCCTCACCTACGCCGGACCACGCGGACTAAACACGGCAGCCCTCGACACGATGATTAAGCTGGCGGGTCTAAAACCGCGCCCGGTGGCCGTATCGGCTATTTTGCGACAGCGGCAGAGCGAGTTACTGCGGCTGCTGCCCACCTTCAACAGGGCCGAAACGAGTGGTATTTTTGCCGAAAACTTTTTCCCCGACACGCCCATTGTGCTTCGACAAAAGGCGTTGAAACAGGTGTTCGACAAAATTGGCCGGGTGGTGCGCGTGGGCGAGATGATGCCCGAAAACAACCTGCGGGGCACGTTCCGGATCGAAGGCGAGCGCGGCAACCTCGACGTGTTTTTCACGCTCACCCCCGAAAAAAACGCCCTCATTCAGCAACTCGACGTACGGGAAGTAGCGCGAAAGTAGCGGGAGTGGCCGTGTTTAGCCGGTCAATAATCATGTTCACCATTCTCCGGGTCAGTTCGGGTTCATCTTCCAGAAAAGCCGCCAGTTCCAAAGCCGTAAAATGGCCCACGACGGTGCCCACGAGCAAATTTTTGAATTTCTGGTCCGTGCGGATCGTGTGGTCGGTGTAGGCAACCTGTTCGGGGCGGGTGGTGCGGGCAAATTTACCATCGGGGCCACCCTGTTTTCGTTTGACGAGGTAGTTCTGAAACAGTGTATTGAACAGGTCGTTGTGCAGTTTCAGAATAGGTCGAAGTGTCTGATTCTGAAATGCTTCAGCTGAATTTTCCGCCGTTGGTTCAGTGATTATCTGGGGGCGCAGGGCGAGAAGAGCCAGGTCTTTTGTAGTCATATTATAAAAAGTCCATCGGATGCTCCGCAATGCGGATATTATCGAAAAAGGTGTTCATTTCGGCGAAGTCGGCGGCGTCTAGTTCAAAGTCGAAAACGTCGAAATTGGCCCGGATTCGCTCTTTTTTCACTGATTTCGGAATCGTCACCACGCCGTGTTGCAGCGACCAGCGCACCAGCACCTGATACGTACTCTTGCCATATTTCTCAGCAATGCGCATCAGTTTCGGGTCGTTTTGCTTCAGTCCCCGCACCAGTGGCGCGTAGCCTTCCACCTGAATACCCTTCGCCCGGCAGTAGTCAAGTTCGGCGGGCAGGTAACAATAGGGGCTAAATTCAAACTGGTTCACGGCGGGAATCACGGTGGCCGTTTCCAGCAGTTCGTCCAGAATGGGCTGGTAATAATTACAGACGCCAATGGCCTTCGCCCGGCCCGTCTCGTAGATTGTTTCCAATGCCCGCCACGTCTCGGCGCGGTGCTCCCGAACGGGCCAGTGAATGAGGTATAGGTCCACCACATCCATTCTCAGCTTTTCCAGGCTTTGGTCAAAAGCCCGAAGCGTTTTCTCATAACCTTGATCGCTATTCCAGACTTTGGTGGTGATAAACAGGTCGTCACGGTCTACGCCGCTGGCCAAAACGGCATCACCTACTTCGGGTTCGTTGCCATAGGCCGATGCGGTGTCGATCAGCCGACAGCCCAGTTCCAGCGCGTCTTCCACCGACTGTTGTACTTCATTATTGTGCTGCGGGGCATATACACCCAAGCCCAAAAGGGGCATCTCAAGGCCATTATTGAGGGTAACGGTCGGGTTGTTCATAATACTTCCACCACCGTATCGGAAATCACATTCCAGGTTAGCTCATTGGTTTCGGTCAAGTCCACTTGTAGGGTGTCGCCTTTGTTTACTTCGCCGGCGATAATCATGCGGCTGATGGGGCGACGTAACTGACTGCGAATCACCCCTTTGAGCGGGCGGGCACCGTAGCGCGGCGTGAACCCACTAAGGGCCAGAAACTCGCGGGCGGCGGGGCTGATTTCCAGCGCAATCCCCTGCCGACGCATGGGTTCGGTGAGGCCACGGAGGTGGATGTCGAAAATCTTGACCACGTTTTCCTCCGAAATCGGTGCAAAGGGCACAATCTCGGTGAGGCGGGCCAGAAATTCGGGGCGAAAGTGCTTCGACATGATCTCCATCAAATCGTTGGGGGCGGGAATGATGCCCTCGCCAAACTGCTTCACCACAAACTCAGACCCAATGTTGGACGTGAACAGGACCACAGCGTTGGTGAAGTCGCCTTCTTTGCCCAGGCGGTCGTGGAGTTTGCCTTCGTCCAGAATCTGTAGGAAAATATCGAACACCGACGGGTGGGCCTTTTCAATCTCATCAAACAGCACCACCGAGTACGGTTTTTCGCGGATTTTGTTCACCAGCATCCCGCCCTGTTCGTAACCTACATAGCCCGGAGGTGCCCCGTAGAGCAACGCCGCCGAATGCTCTTCCTTGAACTCCGACATGTCGAACCGGATTAGAAACGACTCATCGTTAAACATGAAATCGGCCAGGGCTTTGGCCAGTTCGGTCTTGCCGGTGCCGGTTGGTCCCAGCAAAAAGAACGCCCCCGTGGGCTGTTTTCCGCCCGACAGCCCCGCCCGCGATTCGAGGATGCTGGCCGTGAGCGTGCGGATGGCGTGGTCTTGCCCCACCACCCGTTTGCTGAGTACGTCGTCCATTTTTAGCAGGCGTTCGCGCTCGTTGGTTTGGAGTTTACCCATCGGAATACCCGTTTTCGCGGCCACCATCGCCGCTATGTCCAGCTTCGTCACCAGTTCGTGGGGCTTCTCGGCCAGGGGCATCAACTCGGCGATGCGGTTGGTCAGGTAGTCGCGCAGTACGCCGGGAATTTCGATGGTATCAGGTTGGGTATCGTCTTCAATCTGTTGCTGCAAAATGGGGCTGACCTTATGCTGCACCTGCTGTAAAATCCACTGGTATTCAGCTAGTTGCTTAGCTTCATCCCACTCGGCCATGTGTTCCGTAGCGGTGGTTAGCTGCTCGTGGAGGGCGGTTAAATCCTGCCCGGCGGTGTCGCCCATCGTGCGGATGGCGGCCATCGTGCGGTCGAGCAAATCAATAGCGGCATCGGGCAGGCGGCGGTCTTTGACGTAGCGTTGCGCCAGCCGGACGGCCTCTTCGGCCACGCCTTCGTCGGTTTTCAGGTGGTGGTGTTCTTCGTAGCGCGGAATCAGCGTTTCCACCATCCGGGTAGCGGCCACGGTGGTGGGTTCATGCACGTGCAACTGCTCGAATCGGCGACTGAACGCTTCGTCTTTTTCCACGTACTGCCGGTATTCGTCCAGCGTTGTCGCGCCAATCACGGTCAGTTCACCACGGGCCAGTTCGGGTTTCAACAGCTGCGACACCCCCGCCCCCACCGAGCCGTTGGGGTTGAGCAGCATGTGGATTTCGTCGATAAACAAAATCGCTTTGTCGTGCTGCTTAATCTCTTTGATGACGTTTTTGATCCGGTCTTCCACCTCGCCCTTATACGACGCCCCGGCCACTAGCGACCCCAAATCGAGTTCGTACAATTCGGCGTTCTGGAGGCTGGCGGGCACCGTGCCGGCTACAATGGCCTGCGCAAACCCTTCTACGAGGGCCGTTTTGCCCACGCCTGGTTCGCCGATGAGCATGACGTTGGGCTTTGTGCGCCGTAGCAATATTTCGAGCATCAGCCGAAGCTCACGGTCGCGGCCCACGATGGGGTCAACCTTGCCGTCGCGGGCATCCTGCGTTTTGTTTTGACCAAACCGCGCCAACGCTGACTCATGGTTTCCCGCCGCCACTGGCCCACCCGCTGGGGCTGCTTCGCCCGTCGCTCCGTTTACGGCTTCCAGAATATGGCGGTCGTCTTTACCGGCGTCCAGCACCTCTTTCTGCGTGATGGGCAACGATTTTAGCTGATCGGCAGAGAAAGCGACATTGGCTTTGAGCAGCGCCGCCAAGACGTGTTTTGGCTCCACTTCCATGCTTTCATATTGCGTGGCAATGAGGTCGGCCAGTTGCATGGCCTGCGTGGTGGCGGCGTCATTGACGGGGTCGGTTACGCCGTTGCTGGCCTTGGGCGTCAGTTCAAGGCGGTAATCGGCCCAGTCGCGGAGGAAGTATATGTCTTTGCCCAGGGCCACGAGCCAACTGGCCAGACCGACATCGTTATGGAGCAAGCCCAGCAGCAGATGAGCGGGCGTGATGGCCGCGTGACGGTATTCGTGAACGTGCGCTTTGGCGATGTCGAACGCCCGTTTGGTTTCGGTAGATAGCAGCATAGGTGCAGAAGTTGGTTAACCAGCGAAGTTACCCGGTTGAATTAGTATACGTACCAGCCCCCTAGCCCCCGAAGGGGGAAGTGCTGCCGCCAGCGTAGC
>JBBRMP010000300.1:0-5497 GCA_038230755.1 Cytophagales bacterium
CTTATCAAGCAGTTTAACGTAGATCAACATCCCGCTTGCTTCACGATCCTATACAACCGCTACATGAACCGCGTTTATCGATTATGCCTGCGTTTAACCCGGCAACCCGAAACCGCCCATGATTTTACGCAGGATGTTTTTGTCAAGATTTTCTGTAAACTGGACCATTTCAAATTTGATTCGTCCTTCTCGACCTGGATATATGCCATTACCTTCAACTATTGTGTTGACAGGACCCGTCTGAAAAGACACCTCATTTTTGACCAACTGCTGGAGTCGTTCCCTCAACTACCCGCCATGGCAGAGGACGACACCTTTGAAACACGGATGGCCTATCTGGTAGAGGCTGTGGATGAAGATGAACTCCTGCTGCTTAAACTCAAATATGAGCATGGGATGCTGGCCCGCGACATTGCCAAGCAGTACAACATATCAGAACCAGCGGTGAAAATGCGGCTGAAACGGATTCGCGACCGAGTCCAGACCGGGTTTCATAAGGCACAGCAAGTTAGATAGCATCACTGATGGAGATCGTTGTGGTCATTGGCTTAACCTAGTTTAGGTCGCCCTATTGGAGTGATAAATCGAACTCACTACTTCAAATTGAAGCTGTATTAGCCTAAAGCAGACTGTCAGATTTCTACTCCGAACTGGCAATTGTGAAAGATTATATTAGCATAACTTGTCTCGATATTGACCGGTGTTTATTTCAGGACGTTCCTAATTAAACTTATCCTGTTTCAAGCACTAGTTATACCAATTCAGGAACGAGGTGTCGTATTTGTTTGCCTAACATACTGATTTTCAATTAGTTAAATAGATGTCTATACGACATTCGGTTGTTGAATTAGTATTATTACCACGAAGAGGCAACGACTGAGCAGGTCGCGAACGAAACCTTTCTAAGACAGTATTACTCAATTTTACAACTTAGCCTGTTTGGTATCTCTGAGAAAGTAACGAGCAAAGAGCATCACTACCATGATAGCGTGGCTGCCTACCCATTAAACTGGTGTGGTTGGGAAGCAGAATTGCCTTTTCCCCCCTTTCCACCCCTTTTGTGTACCACATCGTAGGTGTTTGATAGCCTAATGGTTGGTGCTTCCGATCTTGGTTGTAAAACCGGAAATACTCACTCAATCTGTTGTGCAGTTCCCGACCGTCTGCGTAGGCCCTTAGCTAAAGGTGCCGCAGCGGCGGACCGCTCGTATTTAATCGTTCCGCACCGGCGGACCGACCAAAATTGTTCAATGAAAATATTATCCGGAGCACGGCCTTTTCCATCCATGCTGACTCTTACCTCATTATCAATCAGTGGTTTAAGGGACACCTGGCTTGTGAATTGGCTACCTTGGCCTGTCGGGGCCGCCCGCGCGGTTGGACATTTTGTAGGTTGACACTAATTGATTCAAGTTAGCCTACCTGTCCAGGTTTTGGGGAGCATTATAATGGGCGTTACTACCCACCCACCGATATACCGTTTTGGCAATCATTTGTTCTTCGTCGGTGGGTATAACGCGGACAACGACCCGGCTGTCGGTAGTCGAAATCACGGGGGCGTTGTCTTTGTTTCGCCCGTCGTCGAGCTCGATGCCTACGTAGCTCAGGTTGTGGCAGATACGGGATCGGACTTCGGGGGACTGCTCGCCAATGCCGCCCGAAAAGACCAGCGTGTCGAGCCCGCCGAGGACCGCCGAAAAGGCCCCGACCCATTTTTTGGTCTGGTAGCAGAAGAGGTCAACGGCCTCTGCCGCCCGGTGGTCGGTGTGCTGTCGTTCCAGCAAATCGTGCATGTTCGAACTGGTTTCCGAGATACCCAACAAGCCCGATTCGTGGTTGATGAGGTGGTTAAACTGGTCGGGCGTCTGTGCTTCGACCTGCATCAGATACCAGGCTAGGCCGGGATCAATGTCGCCGGGGCGGGTACCCATCACCAGGCCCGACGTAGGCGTGAAGCCCATGCTCGTATCCAGGCTCTGCCCCTCCCGAACGGCGGTCAGGCTCGCGCCGCTGCCCAGGTGCGCCAGAATAACCCGTCCGTTGGCGGCTTCGTGGCCCGCCTGTCGGCCAAGTTCGTCTAGCAAATAGGCGCAGGAAAGCCCGTGGAACCCATACCGACGGATACCCTTTTGGGACAGCCGCCGGGGAATGGGCAGGCGTTTGGCCACCGGGGGCATGGTCTGGTAAAAGGCGGTGTCGAAACAGGCCAGTTGCGGCAGGTCAGGATGACGCTGTTGCAGGGCTTCGATCAGGTGGATTTCGGCGGGCAGGTGATCGGGGTCATAGTTGCTGATTCGCCGAAGATCGGCCAGTAGCTTTGGGGTAACAAGCTCAGGTTCTGTGTGTTCCAGGCCATGCACCACCCGATGGCCCACCGCCCGGATGGTCTGAAAGACGAGTTGGTTGTCGAGCCAGTCGAGCAGAAAATAAACCACCGACGAGTGGTCGGTTGCCGAAACGGGGTAGGTCTCTGGCTGGCCGGTTGGCGGGTGAGTCACGAGCAGGACCGTACCCGGCAGGCCGATGCGGACGATCTTACCCGACAGCACCTGGCGAAGCGGTTCCGCTGATTCGTACACCGCGAACTTAATGCTCGATGAGCCGCCGTTGAGCGTTAACAGGTGTTCGTTGTTCATAGCCACTAACGCTCAACCGTGCCTGTGAGGGTGAGCAACCGCACGGCCAGGTCGGCCTCTGCCACCGTCGCGACGATGACCAGGACCGAGGCTCCTGAACGGCCATCGCCCGCCGCATCGGGGACCGACCCGTTCGGGCTACCCGTAGCGACCTCGGTGCCAAACAGCGACGTTAAAAATCGACCCGTGTTGGCGTTGGCTTCGGTGGCGTTTTCGGCCTGCTGCTGGTCCGACTGGGTGGATAAGCGAAGGCGTTCGCCGCTAAAACCGGCTCCCAATAGCCCCTGAATGGCCTCCTGAGCGTCGGCTACCGTGTCGAAAAAACCACTGACTGGATTGGGTGCTGGCATCATATCGTTGCGTAGTTGAACTCGGCGAAAGGTAATCCGCCCAGCCCGGTTAGGCTATGATGCCCATCAGCAGGGTATATGACAAATACCGGTTTTGCCCGCCACCTGCGTGTGTCCACTGCTGTCAGGTTGAAAACTACGCCAGCAAAAACCAGTCTGTCAGCGATGGGTTCAGGCCGGAGCGGACAAGCATCAAGGTTTGGTGTGACATTGGTCATAAGAATGAGCGGCACCCTGGCTCATCTTTGCCCTGCTTTGTTTAGGCGTAACCCTACTTTCCTATAGGTATGCTGGAAAATCAGTAATTTACATGGCTAATGATGACGCCAACAAATAAATCGGTATCGGCACTCCGCGACGGCGGCGGGGCAATGGGTGCCCTGATCCGCGCCAGCGACTGGACAGCTACCGGCCTGGGTGAGCCTGATGGCTGGCCGCAACCCCTGCGTCAACTAGTCAACATCTGCCTGGTGTCGCGGTTTCCGATGGTGATCTACTGGGGGCCAGACTTTATCAACATCTATAACGATGCCTTTCGGCCCTTGTTGGGTGCCCGGCACTCCGACGCCCTGGGGCAACCCGCCCACCGGGTGTGGCCCGAAATCTGGCCAACCATTGGCCCGATGCTCAACGGCGTAATGGACGATGGCGTGGCCACCTGGGCAGAAAATCAGGTGTTCTTGCTGGAACGAAACGGGTATCCTGAGGAATGCTATTTTACGTTTTCCTGTAGCCCCATCGACAACGAAACCGGCGGCGTTGGTGGTGTGTGCTGCATCGTAGCCGAAACTACCCAGCCCGTCCGGCAGACCCGGCTTACGCAGCATCTGTTTGCGCAGGCTCCCGTGGCCATTGCCATACTACGTGGCCCGGACCTTGTCTTTGACATGGCCAACGACCTATATCTGACGATGGTGGGCCGCCCCAGCCCCGACGCCCTCGTTGGCCTCCCGCTGCTGACGGCCCTGCCCGAATTGCGGGGACATGGCTTCGATACCCTGTTGCAGCAGGTGATGGAAACGGGCGTGGCCTTCACCGCCAAAGAACGGCCCGTGGACCTGCTCCGCAACGGACAGATGGAAACGGGTTATTTCAACGTTGTCTACGAACCCCTGCGCGAAGCTGGTCAGGATGGCCAGGCGGGTATTTCGAGGGTGTTTATCGTGGTTAGTGAAGTCACGGGGCAAGTGCTGGCCCAGCAACGGGCCTATCAGTTGCTGGTGCGGGAGCGGGAACTCAACGAGCTGAAATCGAACTTCGTCACCCTGGCCTCGCACGAGTTTCGCACACCAATGGGCACCATCCTGTCGTCGGCGGCCCTGATTGGCCGCTATGATGGACCCGACGATGCCGCCAAACGGGAGCGACACGTGCAGCGCATCAAAGCGGCGGTGCATAGCCTGACGGGCCTGCTCAACGATTTTCTGTCGCTGAGCCAGATGGAGCAGACCACCCTGCACGGCAAGCCCCTGCCCATGAACATCCGAACGTTTTCTGAGGAGCTCATCGACGACATACAGGCCGTGGTAAAGCCGGGTCAGCGCATTCAGTATCAGCACGTTGCGGGTGACGACGACCTGGCCATCGACGGGCAGATGCTGCGGAATATCCTGGTCAACCTGCTGATGAATGCCAGCAAATATTCAGCCGCCCATAGCGACGTAGAACTGACCACCGAGGTAGCGGATGGGCAATTGGTGGTGACGGTAAAGGATCAGGGCATTGGCATCCCCGATACGGATAAAGACAAGCTGTTTATCAGCTTCTTCCGGGCACGCAACGCCAACCACATCGAGGGTACGGGCCTGGGGCTTTACGTGGTCAAACGCTACGTCGATCTGCTGGGCGGCACCATCACCTTCGCCAGTGAACTCGACTCGGGCACTATCTTTACCGTCCGCTTACCCCTAGCCCCGCTGCCCGCATGAAACGGATTTTGGTCATTGAAGACCACGAAGCGATGCGGGAGAATATCGTCGAAATCCTCCAGTTGGCTGCCTACGAAGTCGTGCAGGCGGCGAACGGCAAGCAGGGTATCGAGATGGCCCGCCAAACCCACCCCGATTTGATCTTGTGCGATATTATGATGCCCGAACTCGACGGGTTTGGCGTGTTGCATATTATGGCCAATGACCCCGAACTGGCCGCCGTGCCCTTTGTTTTTCTGACGGCCAAAGCCGAACCGACCGATTTCCGGGCTGGCATGAATCTGGGGGCCGACGATTACCTGACCAAACCCTTCGACGACCTGACGCTGCTCAGCACCGTGGCCATGCGTCTGGCGAGGAGCGAGCGCGACCACCCGGCCCCGGTCCCGATGGCCGCCCGATTAGTCAATCTGGCCCAGGCTATTCTTCACCAGAACAACACCCACCAGTCGCTCTGCGACAATTACCCCACGATACGTTATCCCCGAAAACACCAGTTATACACGGCGGGCACCCGGCCCACGGTGCTCTACTACATCAGTCAGGGTAAGGTAAAGCTGCTGAAAACCGATGCCGCCGGCAA
>JBBRMP010000301.1:0-5312 GCA_038230755.1 Cytophagales bacterium
ACTCGGCCCTGATGGATCTCAATTATTACCTGACACCCTCGCCCAAACACTCACTCCGGCTGGAGGTTTCGGCCAACTCCCGATCCAACAACCTGGCCGGTACATTGGTGACACTGAGCTACATAGATCGGAATTTTCTGCACCGCGCCGAACAACTCCAGGTCAACGCCACGGCGGGAATAGACCTTCAGGTGGGCGCGGCGGGGCGCGGCGTCACCAACTACCGCTATGGTCTCGATGCCACGCTGAGCTTCCCCCGCCTGGTGTCGCCATTCAAGATTCGGTATGACCGGCGGTCCATTCTGCCTAAGACCAATCTGACGGTAGGCTACGAACAACTACGCCGGTCGACTCTCTATGATTTAACTTCGTTTAGGGCGTCGTTCGGCTATGCTTTCCGCACCAATAATCGAATCGAGCATTCTATTCTGCCCTTTAACATCAACTACGCTTTTTTGACGAATGAACAGGACGCTTTTCTAGTAGGCTTATCCGACCCCCGAACTAGTCTGTCTTATAATAAGATTGCACAACCACAGTTGATCCTAAGTTCGATCTACACATTCAACTACAATTCTGACCCTCAAAGTCATCGGCGCTATACGAACCACCTAACAATCAATGTTGAGCCAGCAGGAAACTTAGCCGGACTGCTTGTAAAACCAACTTACTCAGATTATAAATATATTGCCAATGTAAAGTTTGCTCAGTTCTTTAGATTTGACCTTGACACTCGACACTACTTTCATCTAACCCCTAAACTAACCTGGGCAAATCGTTTTTTTGGTGGTGCTGGTCTTCCTTATGGGAACATAAACGAGTTACCCTTTGTAAGGCAATATTTTGTAGGCGGTGCCAATAGTGTGCGAGCATTTCGACCACGAGCTATCGGCCCTGGTTCTTATGTTACTCCTGCATCAGGTGTTTTGATTCAAGACGGCGGAGGTGACATCAAATTAGAAGCCAACACTGAACTAAGGGCTAAACTAGGATCGATCTTTCAACTAGCCGCCTTCATTGATGCGGGGAACGTCTGGAGCTATACTTCACAGAGTACATATGGACCAGGGTCTGAGTTTACAAAAAATTTCCTTAAACAGTTAGCTATTGGCGGTGGATTAGGTTTGCGTTTAGACCTCTCCTATTTCTTAGTCAGGGCCGATCTTGCTACACCATTCCAGACACCCTACCTGACCGAAGGCCAGCGATGGGTGCTAAACAAGATCAACCTGCGTAGCCCCGAATGGCGGCGCGACAACCTCGTGCTGAACATCGCCGTGGGGTATCCATTTTGACGTTGAGGGGAATGCGGATGACGCAGACCGAACAGATAGACAGCGATTTGATGCTTACTTTTGCCACATGAAAGTTGCTGGCTTCACCTTTATTCGGAACGCTGAAACATATGGGTATCCAATTGTTGAAGCTATCCAATCTATTTTACCACTTTGTGATGAATTTGTTGTAGCCATCGGTAACTCATCAGATAATACAATTGGCTTAATAGAACGTATTGATTCTGCTAAAATTCGCATTATTCACACGATCTGGAATGACGATTTACGTGAAGGCGGACGGGTATTGGCCGAAGAAACAGACAAAGCGCTGGCTGCTATTTCAGCAGATGCCGATTGGGCTTTCTATATTCAGGGTGATGAAGTTTTACACGAAAAATATATTGCTGTTGTCCGGCAAGCGATGCAGGAAAATTTAGCCAATGTAGCCGTAGAAGGTCTGTTATTCAAGTATTTGCACTTTTACGGTTCGTATAAATACGTTGGTGATTCGCGCCGATGGTACAGGCGTGAAATACGAATAGTCAGAAACACAGGGCATGTAATTTCTTACCGTGATGCACAGGGTTTTCGGCAGAAGGATAATACAAAACTTCGCGTTAAACTTATTGACGCGTATATCTATCACTACGGGTGGGTAAAACCGGTAGCTCAGCTACGGGCGAAATTTGGCTATTTCTACAGATTTTGGAATAATGAAGCCGCCATGAAACGCGTCGCTGAGGAAGCGCGGGTATTTAGCTACGAAAAGCACATTGATTCACTAATTGAATTTACGGGTACGCACCCAGCCGTGATGCAATCTCGTGTTGCAGATGCAAATTGGCCGTTTACGTTTGATACCCGTCAACGCCGTTATTCGCCGCGTGTCTGGTTACTCACCGGCATTGAAAAATTAACGGGATGGCGTATCGGTGAGTACAAAAACTATAGAATACTGTAGCCTCCCACAAACAGAGCTTGAAAACAAGGTCATCTATGCCATTGAGGACCGCCTCAAATACCGCTTCGGCGAGTGGAAGAGTTATAAGTTGTTGAACTGATGTGTGCGGGTAATCTGCCCATTTGATGTCGAAACTTTGCTATTTTTTCGACATTATGTCTGTTTCATGTTGAACACTTCGACACAAATTGGCCATACTGTCGAAGTTTCGATAAACTTTCGACAGTAGAAATAGCAATAGGCTACCACAATGTTTGTGCAGCCTTACTTGAAAGTAGATTTTTTAGTAAAAAGCGAATTGGTTCATCGCCAGACGGCATCCACTTACCTGAAAAAATTAGCCGCCGCCGGCATCCTGATACCCAACCCCATCGGTCGTACCACCTACTATGTCAACCAACGGCTGATTGATTTACTGGCTGATTGACGCCAAAGCAAAAACCCCGATTCTGAGCCAGAATCGGGGTTTTTGGTAAAGAAATTGACACAGCGACTAATAGCTGCTAGTTGGTTGCACCGTGCGCCATCACGGGCACCGACACGGTCATATTATCCCAGGCAATAGCAATGCTTTTGTTGGCGGGCGTGATGGTCAGCATTTCGATTGGCGTTTTGTTCATCGAAACGGGCACTTTAATCTCGGCCACAATTTTGTCTTTAAACTTGTCGTAATCATACGCACCCCACTGGCCAAGTTGGCTGTTGAGGACCACGCCCCACTCCTTTTGGTCGGGGAAGGTAACGAGCGTGTAGGTACCGGCTTTCACCATTTTGCCGCCGAACATCACGTCATTTTTAAACGTCACCTCCGTGGCTTCGTCGGCACCAGTGCGCCAGGGTTTACCGAATTTTTCAAGGCTCGATGAGCCATCGGCTCCAAAAATAACCCGCCCCTTCTTCGAGGGTTGACCGTAAACGACTTTGATGCTCTTGTCGGGGCTTTGAACGGTGGTGTGCGGACTCTTCTTGGTCTGGGCGCAGGCCACCGAAGCGAAGGCTAGTAAAGCAACGAGCAGGAAAGAGGCAGAGAGTTTCATGTGGTTCATGACAAAATTAGTTAGTGATTCAGATTCAAAACGTAAACGCAAGCCGTATCAATATGGTTTTCTATCCACCATCTCCTTTGCATCCAACTTTTTCCTATTTTTACATAATAGTATGCATGCATAACAAACTCCCTTTTTATGTCCGCCTATTTCAGCAAACGCAACCTCAATTTCCTGCTGCACGAAGTCTTTCGTGCCGATGAACTGACGCAGTACCCCCACTTCGCCGACCACGACCGGAGTACGTTCGATATGGCCATCGACTCGGCCATCCGCATTGCCGACACCCTCATGTACCCCTACGTGCGCGAGGTAGACCGCAACCAGCCCGAACTCAAAGACGGGCAGGTGACGGTTCACCCCAGCATCAGGGCCTACATCAAAGCCGTGGGCGATGCCGGGCTGATTGGCGCGGGCTTCTCGTTCGACCACGGTGGACAGCAACTCCCCGAACTCATCACGTCGAGCATTGGCTTCATTCTGATGGCTGCTAACAACGGCATGATGTATACCGGCCTCACATCCGGCGCGGCAGACCTGATTGCCTCCTTCGCCTCGCCCGAACTGATCGAGGAATTTGTGCCCAACATGCTGTCGGGAAAATGGCAGGGCACCATGGCCCTCACCGAACCACAAGCCGGTTCGTCGCTGTCGGACGTGACCACCTCGGCCACCTTACAGGCTGACGGATCATACAAAATCAAGGGGCAAAAGGTGTTTATCTCGGCGGGCGACCATGACATGGCCGACAATATTATTCACCTCATGCTGGCCCGCATCGACGGAGCACCCAAGGGCACCAAAGGTATTTCGCTGTTTATCGTACCCAAATACCGCGAACTCGCCGACGGCAGTCAGGTTCGTAACGACGTCACGTCTACGGGGGTGTACCACAAACTGGGGCAGAAGGGCGTACCCGCCATGCACCTCACCATGGGCGATGCCAACGACTGCATGGGCTACCTCGTGGGTCAGCCACATCAGGGGTTACCCTACATGTTTCAGATGATGAACGGGGCCAGAATTGGCGTGGGCATGACGGCGGCGGGCATTGCTACGGCGGCGTTTCACGCGGCCCTGCAATACGCCAGAGAGCGCCCGCAGAGCCGCCGCCTGAACGAGAAAAATGCCCTCGACATGCCCCAAACGGCCATTATCAACCACCCCGACGTGCGGCGGATGCTGTTGTTCCAAAAGGCCGTGACCGAAGGTTCGCTGTCGCTATTACTGGAGGCAGCCCGGCAGTATGACATCTCGCGCGTGGCCGAAGGCGACGAAAAGGAGTATGCCCACCTGCTGGTCGAGATTCTGATGCCGATGGCTAAAACGTACCCGTCGGAGATGGGGGTACAGTCGGTGAGTCAGAGTCTGCAAACGTTTGGCGGGTACGGCTTCACCGAAGACTTCCCGGTGGAACAACTCTACCGCGACATCCGGATCACGCCCATTTACGAAGGCACTACGGGGATTCAGGCGCAGGATTTACTGGGCCGGAAGATGACGATGAAAGGGGGTAAAGCCGCCCAGATTCTGATGGGCGAAATAGGCAAAACCATCGCCGATGCCGCCACCCACGACGAATTGACCCCCTACGCCGGTATGCTGAAAGCCGAGTTGGGCCGTATTCAGGAGGTGATGCAGTCGCTGATGCCCCACGCGGGTGCGGGCGATGTGGAGCGTTACCTGAGCGACGCCACGCTGTTTCTGGAACAGATGGGCATTGTGGTCATTGCCTGGCAGTGGCTGAAACAGGCCATCGTAGCCAAGCAGGCTATGCTCACCCAAAACCCGCAGGGCGACGAACTGGCGTTCTACGAAGGCAAGCTGCACACGATGAAGTTTTTCTTCCACTATGAAGTGCCCAAGATCCTCGGCCTCGCCGCTCGGCTGAAAGATACCGAAGTGCTGACCATCGTGTCGGAGAAAGAATTGGCATTGTAAAAAAGTCGTAAGTGAGAAGAGTCGTAGACGGTCCGCCGCTGCGGTCGTAAGTGGCTGACACGGGCGTAGCTTCGCGGGCGTCAGCCA
>JBBRMP010000302.1:0-5274 GCA_038230755.1 Cytophagales bacterium
GACTACGATCCCGAACATGACCCTTTTTGTGGTTTTTTCGACACTCCAAAAGCGTTATTTTTTCATTCTCTGGCAACGGATTAACATATCTCATGCCGGCAAGTTACGAAAGTGTCTATTCTTTATCAACAACTACTTAGCACAGCTTTTGGACGAGGCCTAGGGGAGATTCTCTCTGATCGCCAGCCAGCAGGTAATGCTGCACCCGCGTCCGGCTAGGGTTCTGGCTGGCGTCGAAATTGGTGTTGAACGTGGCGAGGTAATTGGCTTTCTGACGTTCGTAGATGTACGCTTTTTCGGATTTGATCAACGCTTTTTGCTGAATATAACTGATCGTCAGCCAGTTAAGATCGCTTAGAACAGAGGTGCCCGTGGCCAGATAGTATAACCCCCAGACTTTGTCGGCGGCAGGCATGGTGTTGAGCATACCGCCGCGCACCTGAATGGGCAGTTCGCTCACGCCGGGGGGCAGCAGCCTGTTGAGATTCCCATCGCTTTGCACACCCAAAATAGCCTCTCGGTAGGCATCGCTGATAGACCTGCCCCGTGCCAGCGTCTGGTGAAACGTGACACCGAACGCGGCGGCATGATCGTCTTTGATGGCACAATGAGTGGCGATCAATATCCGGATACCCCGCCCAAAATAGGTGGACACCTGTGCGCTGTTCGAGCAGCCGTTGAGAACCACCAGCTTCAGGTTGGGCACCTTCACGGCCAGCAAACCCGCCACCCCGTCGGGAGCGCCCGTGGTGTCGTTGAACCACATCGCGTCCTGACCGGAGTGGCCGCTGAAATGAAACAGCACGATGCGTTCGCCGTAGGTATCCAGGTCCTGCCGGAACTGCGCCAGCGAGGCCATCGCATCGGTCCGGGACTGGTAGTCGACCTGTAAGGTGCTGGTTAGTTGCCCATTACCAGTTGCCCAGGCCGCCTTGATACCTGCCTGTTTCCGCTCAAGCATGGCCAGCCGCTGCTGATCGTCGCTTTGGGCAAAGTAGCTCAGGATAACGGGTAGTTTATTCATAATCAGTAGGTTATGCTTAAGCCGACTTCATTAATTCGTCGATGCGCTTTTTGAATTTCTCGGCCACCAGCCCAAAGCCTTCGCCGTTGGGGTGAATCTCGTCGTACCATTGATTGTCGGCCACAGTGCCGGGCGTCGGGATGTACGACACCGCCGGAAACTCCTTTGCCACGGCCACCAGCCGGTCGTTGAATTCGGTCAGGATATACCGGATAATGGCCTTGCGGGTGGCGGGGTCGTCAATGCCTTTCTCGATCATGTAGCGGCCCAGCCAGCCCTTGTTCGTTACGCTCAGCGGAATGATGTAGTCGTAGCCGTGTACCAGAATTTTCAGGTCAGGGTAGGTGGCTAAACAACCCCCGGTACATGGTCTGAAGGCTGTCTAAATCGTTGGTAATCAAATCTTCCAGGTAAGTTTTTGGTGCTGCTCCTGCCGGTACGCCCGACTTGATGTAGCGCCGAAACTGTTCGCCCAGGATGTCGTTGCCCCCGCCGCTGAGCACAAACACGCTCGGCTTTTGGGCGGCAATGGCCGCCGCATATTCTTCAATGGGTGGGGTGCCCTGCGCCATGGTAATGTTGCGGAGGGTGTCGCCCGCAGCGGCCACGCAGTAGACTGGAAAACTGGCCGCCAAATGGTCGATGGTATCGCTCACGAGTGGGTGCTGAAACCACGAATCCCCCTCCGACACGATCCGGAACTGCGTCGGGCTGTCGTGGATGGCCTGCTCGTAGCGGTGATTACGGCGTGAACGGGCAATTCGGTTGGCCAGGCCCAACCCCAGGTCACCGAAAAAGCCTTTCTCGCCAACGGGTACATTGGCCAGCAGATCGCGTAGAAAATCCTTAGGCTCGATAGCAGGCACTTCGCTATCGGTTTTATTATCGAAATAAAGACTGAGGGCGAAGTCCATCATCGCCGGGTCGTTCAGCATGGCCTCAACCGCAGCTGGGTCAACGTGGTTATAAATGGGGTTTTTCCACTGTAAATCAACGCGTTGTGTACGCCAGCCGTGCGGTTTTGGCAACGGTCGAATCTGCCCCGGTCCCCGGCTACCCATCTCACGAGTTGTGTCGAGCGTTGGTGGGTCGGGCAGGGCGTCGAGCTGCATCTCGAAGGGGTCGAACAGGTCGGTGCTGGCAATGAACTGGAAATATTCCAGGCGTTCGGGCCAGTTGTAGAGCGGAATCACGGGGTTCATCTGGAACGGAATCACCGGCTGTTGGTCATAGCTAAGGCTTACGCTCTTGCCCCGTTCCAGCGTAAACACGTCACTCGGCAGCAGCGACAAATACGATTCAAACGCCGCCGACAGGTACAGCGCACTCACGTAGAGGGAGCGGTCGGCCACGTTGGTGATTTCCATGCGCAGTGGGCATGTCCAGCCG
The DNA here is from genome assembly GCA_038230755.1 of Cytophagales bacterium. GTDB lineage: Bacteria > Bacteroidota > Bacteroidia > Cytophagales > Spirosomataceae > Fibrella. The sequence continues at coordinate 2,414 of JBBRMP010000302.1, forward strand.
CTATTGATTTTCTCGAAGGTGAGCGCAACCGTACCGGCGGTTGTCGCCATTTTCTCTTCCGTACCATCGGCTCGCGCCCGCCACAGGTTGATCTGCAATGGGTTGGCCATCAATCCATTAACGGGACTCTCGTTGGTCAATTGCCGAAGGTATTCCCAGCGCGACACGTGCCGCAGATCGGCCACCAGCACGTCGAGGGCACCGTCGGCGTCTACCTCGATGGGCATGGCCAACGGGCGATACGCGTTGCCATCGTCGGGGTCGGTGGCGCGGATAGGGTACGTGAGGTAGTACTACCCTTTGCGCCCCCGCACCACGTAATCGGCCTATTCTTCGGCTGTTTCGGGCGCTTCGGTGGCGTGGCCGGTGCCGGGTTCTCGTCGGCTTCATCGACCAGCTTGATCTGGCCTTCGGTCTTTTGCAGGATTTGATTCAGCAGCGTGGCCCGGTCCTGTCGGCTGACGTCTTCCAGCGCAAAACCCACCCGGATTGTCTGGGCCATCAACCCCGGAATGTGCGCTTTGTAGTCGGTGTTGGGGTCGGGCCGATTGGCCATACTGGGGTCAGGTACCAGGATAGTGTAGTCGGGCAGGATCTGTTGTACGCGAAAGGGCACGGTCTTGTCATTGGCCACGCCGGTGACGGTTTTCTGCGCTGTGCTTACACCCTGAATGGCTCCTTTATTGAGCGTCCAGCCCGCCTTGTTGTGCGAAATAGTACCCAGCAAGGCCGCGTCAGACTGGGTAGTCTGATTTAAAACGTGGGGTAGAGCAAGTTTTTCGAGCCACCGCCCCCCACCCGAAACCGGGGCTGCTGTTCGTAGATGCTGCGCAGATACGCCCGAATTCGGCTTTGCAGGTCGTTATAGGTGATCTGCCCCGCCGCACTGTCCAGAATATCGATCAGTGCTTTGGTGAATACGCCTTCGCCCGCCACTTCCATTGCCGACTCGTTGGGTTCGCAGGCGGCCGACTGCACGTGGATACCTTCTGGCAACGCCCCCGCCGTTTTTTGGGCGTTCACCTGCTCGTAGCTGATGGCGTTGGCAAACACAAACCTCGACCACGGCCTCGTGGGGAAACCCAGCTTGCCGCCGCTGCGCAACACGCGTTTTTCAACGGGCTGCTGATCGGCAAACATCACCGCCGCCACGTTTGCCGCACGGGTGTTGTCGCCCGAATGGCAGCAGTCGAAGATGGTGACGATGTGGGGTTTTGTATCCTTGTATACGTCGCCAATGAGGTAGCGCAACTCCTTGTCCGACAGTAGGAAATCGGTCATGGTCTGCTCGTCGTAGTAGCAGGCCAGGCATTCCGGCAGGCCGTCGGTTTCTTCGTCCCAGACCGGGTCGGCGTATTCCTGCGTACCATGTCCCGAAAAGTAGAACAGCGCCACGTCGTTGGGTCCAGCCTGCCCCAGGTGGTCGGCAAACTGCCGGGCAACCTCGGCTTTGGTGGCCTGCTCGTTGGTGAGTTGCACCAACTGAAGGTCGAACCCGGCCTGACTGTTCAGGTACGCCGCCACTTTTTGGGCATCGTCTACGCAGCCGTGCAGTTTTGGGAAGAACACGCCGGGGTCGAGCAGCAGGTCGGCGCGGTAGTCATTGATGCCCACCACCAGCGCAAACAGCGTTGGTTTGGGGGCGGAGGGCGCAGAAGGCTCACCCGCGTCGTCGTAAGGTTCGTCTTCCAGGGTGGCATCTTTAGCCTGCGGCAACAGCGGGATCAGCGCTTCTTCCGACGTAATCGGTGCGTCGTCATCCGCGTCCGCGAAGACAATGTCACGCGTTACAGTTGGTTGAAAATCAGTCGCTTGTACGCCGATGATTAGCCGGTACCAGTCGAAGGCGGGGCCAATGTCCCACTTGCCAGAGGGGCGGTAGTTTACATGCGACACGATGCCCCTGAAGGTCAGCACCGAGTTGGTGGCCTGGTAGCGGACGGGTTCGGGGACGAACTGCCGGGGAATCTGGAACTGCGCCGTCAGGTAGCGCAGCAAAACGGTCAGGCTCTCATATTGCGCGTCGGTGAAGGTGGCGTAGTACTGCTGACCGCGAAAGGGGGCATCCAGTTTTTGGTAAGCCTCATGGTCCTGCAACGAACAATAGGTGTCTACCGGTCCGACTTTACCCGTGTTGGGGTCTACCCCACGCGAATAGATCGTTTCCAGATTGCCCTGATGCTCAGTCAAAAAGCCGTAGTTCGATATCTCGATGCCGATGGTGGCTTTATCCTGCGCGTTGCCCGTTCCGTCGTTACCCACGCCCTTGCCCAGATTTCCCGACCAGAATTTCGACGCGTAGAGCTGGTAAATGGTGCCGTCGCGGGCAATCACAAACGGCACCGACACGTGGAAATCCTGCCGGGTCAGCGTGCTCATGTCGCCGGTGAGGTTGCCCGCCGTGAAGTGGAGCACGATCCGCTGCTTGGGGTGCTCCACGTCATGAAAATAGCCCGACCGGTGTTTGGGCGTAGCCAACACGGTGTTCAGCGTGAGGGGCTCGCCGGGCACGGGTATGGCCACGGGCTGAAGCGCATAGTCATGCTGATTGCCCGTTTGCCGGAAGGCACGTTCTAAGGATGGAATGGAAGAGAATCGCATGGCGACAGAGGTTAAAAACAACCCAAGTTCCTGCTTTGCTGAAAATAAAAACGCTGAATTGATGAAACGGTATGTTCATTTATTACAGCAATTCCCACTATGGCGTAACATGTTGATTTTGAGAGTTCTACATAAAAGTTATTCATAAACTATGAGCTTACAATTGTGCGAAATCACACTATTGATGTGCGTTTTTATACCCGATCAAAGTGATATCAAGCCTTACCGGCTCTAAAACCACACCCGAATGACTATATATC
>JBBRMP010000303.1:0-5255 GCA_038230755.1 Cytophagales bacterium
GGGGCGTAACGTGCGTGTATTTGACCTTCGCGCACGTTACGCCCCGCTGGGGCTAAACACCTCTCACACCAACCCCTTTTCTACCGATGTTACGGCCCCCTGGGCCTGTTCGCTACTGTATAACAGTAATCCACTAAACACTACTCCCGCAACACTTTGCGCTGCACCCGGCCTTTGTCGGTGTCGATGGTGATGACGTATAAGCCTGTTGGTAAGGCGCTTACGTCCAGTTCCAGCGGTTTCAATGGCCCATTTGTGTGCTGCTGAACCACCGCGCCACCGGTACTGAGCAAATCAGCTTTCTGCCACGTTACGCCCGTGGGTAGTTCGATTGATAAGCGGCTGCGGGTGGGGTTGGGAAACAGGCGTACATCGCCAATCCAGTTAGGTTCGGTGGCCAGAATCTGCTGCACGTCGATGCTGCGGTCAACGGGGGTGGCGGCGTAGGTTTGGGCATTACCGTCCTGGAAAGCCCGCACCACCACCGAACCAACGGCGCTCATTGTCAACGTATTGCCCGATAGCGTAGCCGCACCGCTCATTACCTTAAACCCAACTGGCAAATTCGCCGACGACGTAGCCGAAAGGGTCAGGTCGCCTTCGCTGAGGAAGCGGCTGCTGGGCACGGTAAACGTCAGCGTCTGGTTCAGGCGGTTGGGCAGTGCCCGTGCCACGTTGCTGTACCATACCGGCCATTTCGCGCCCGTAATCAGGGGCGTAGCCGTACCTTTTGGCGAAATCTTGTCGGCATCCACGCCCATCAGGGCCACGGACTCTTTGCTGTTTTTATCAATCGTGCCAAATACTACGGCGTTGTCGGTGCGCGAATAACTCGGAAAACCCAGCGTGTTGTTGGTGTAAATCACCTGCACGTCGTTGGTCTCGATATTGGCCCCCAACACGTAATTGCTCTGGTCATTATCGTCGAAATAATCAAAGGCAATCACGTTGGGCGCGGTCTTGGCAAACGACGGATTACCAATGCTAACCCCCTCGTCGAGGTCGGCGAAGAGCTTCTCGATCACGCCATCGGAAAAATTCTTTTTGGCCCCATCCCAGGCGTGCAGAATACCCACGTCCCAGTAATCGACGGCGCCGGTGGCGTTTTTCAGTTTATTGTAGGCATCGTAGATGACGTATTCGCCCGAATAATCCCACTCGAACGAGTCGGCGTAGGCCACCTCGCCGGTTTTCACGCCCTGCGCCGTGGTGGGGTTGTAGAGTTTAAACGTCTGCCATTTGCCCAAATCGAAGCTGTAGACGTACATTTTGCCGTCCTGCTTATCGGTTAGTGCCGCCAGTCGGGTGCCATCTTTCGACACCGCCACGTTGGCCCATCCTGCCTCGGCCGAAATCACCGTTTCCGAGGCTGGATTGGTCAGACTCGATGCCCGAATTTTGCCGTCACTACCCACAAAAACGGCCGTCTTCCCGTCGTCGGTCAGGCTGGGGCGGCGCAGTAACTTCGACGTGCTGCGGGCCGTAAACGTCGTTATGGGGTACGTCGTGGTGAATAATTTGCCACTGGTTACGTCGATTACGCTGATAAAATCCTGCCCCGTAGACGCCGGAATAGTCGGTTTGGTGTCAACGGGGGTGCCGTTGCCTTCCAGAATACCCACCGCGTCGAAGGCGGCTTTGGCTGCGGTTGCTTCGGCACCACTAGCCCCGTAGAGGTCGCCGGTGGCGCGGATGATGGCTAGCCGCAGGTCCAGAAATTTCGACGACCGGGTGAGGTAGGTGGTCAGGGCGCGGTAATAGACCTGTTCGGCTTTGTCTTTGCCCACGCTGCCGTTGCTGGCGAAGAGGTAAAACGCGTAGTTCGGGATGCCACTGTTGATGTGTACGCCACCGTTGTCTTCGGTCGTATTCTCATACTGCGCCATCGTTTTGGGCTGGTAGCCGTTGTCATTCGTGCCGCCCTGATTGGGGTTGGCCATGCTCCGCAATGCCCCCGACGGGAAGTACGTTTTCACCACCACGTCTTCGCCCACGGTCCAGTTGGCCCGGTCGATGAGTACGCCAAAGACGTCGGCAAACGATTCGTTTATGGCCCCGGACTGGCCCTGGTAGGCCAGATTGGCTGTATTCTGGATCACGCCGTGGCTCATTTCGTGCCCGGCCACGTCGAGCGCACCGGCCAGCGGTTTGAAGCCTTTGTTGCCGTTGCCATACAGCATGTACTCACCGTTCCAGTAAGCATTGTCCATGCCTTTTCCTGTTTCGGGGTCGTTGACGTTGATGATGGACGTAATGGTGCCGCCGCTACCGTTGACAGACTTCCGCTTGAAGGTCTTCAGAAAGTACTCGTAGGCAATACCCACGTTATACTGTGCCGAAACGGCCGTGGGCGTCCAGTTGGCATTGCTGATCGAAGCCACCTGCCGCACCTCGATATTGTCGCCGTAGGTATTAGCCGCGTCGATGGTCCAGAGCCCGCCTACGGGATTATCGGGCAATTTTGATTTGGTCTTGTCAAAAATTTCCCGGCTGGCATCGAGCATGACGTAGTTGCTGCCGCTGAGGTATGTTTTGAACGCCCGCGTCACCCCGTTCAGGTCTTTCGCCGATGCATCTTTCGACCCGTCGATGCTACAGGTATTGTCATGTTTGGCCAGCACCGCCCCCGTTTGCGCGTCGATGACGTACTGCCAGCGATGCAACAGATTAGGCCGCACGGTGAGGTCATAGGCCAGCCGGGCGGGAACGGGTGCATCGGCCGTACCAGCGTAGATGCAGAGCTGCCCCGACACCTGTTCCATTTTTAATAAATTTTGCCCAAAGGGGCGTACGGTGGTCGTTTTCCCCACGTCGCGCATCGCCGCTTTTCCCGCTGCCGTCAGCGACAGATCGGGCGTGGTGCCCAGCGTGGTGGGGATGGGCTGGTACTGTCCATTCACGAGCGTCACCGCGCCGTTGGTGAGGTGTACGGCCAGTTCGGCACCGTAGACCGGCACGCCCCGGTGGGTCTGAGCCATGCGGTAGTGCGTCTGTCCCAGTTCATCGTCGGCCACGGTTTGCCGAATCTGGAAACTCTGCTCCGGGTCGTTGACGGCCAATAAACCCCGAATCTGAACCAGAAACGCCCAGGCCGTCGCCTGCGCTGACCGCCGACCCAACCGGTCACCAGTAGGGCGCGGATTCAGGTTTTCAATATAAATAGGCACCCCGATTTGGCGTCACGTACGATTTTCAGCCGCAGCGGGGGCACGTCGATGGGGGCATTACCCGTGGCCCGGAGCGTTTGCGGCTGTACGCGGTTGGTGGGCAGCGGGGCCTCGGTCGCGCCCAGCCGTTGCGCCAGATTGGGGTCTGGTATACCTATTTTTTGCTTCCGCGAAAAGCCGGGCGGATTGGTTTGCACCGCCCCGGTTCCCAGATCAGATGGGTTGGCTAGTTGCGGCGTCTGTGCCAGCGCAACGCACGGCAGGAAGACGATCAGGTAAAGGAGGTGTTTCATAATGGAATGGATTTAATCACGACTTACTTTTCGGCAACATACCCATAAAGCCTTTATATACTTTTTCGTAACTCTCTGGTAAGGTCTTGTCACCGGGGGACCATGTAACCTTGTGATTTTCAGCACCTTTTCGCCACTGTACGAAGCGATAGAGGTTGCCCGGCTTACTGAAGGCCGTCTTCTTTATCTGGCACCGATCTTCGACCGACCAGAACACACGCTTCGTGTTTTCGGCAGTTTGGTTGCCCATGAATGTGTAGGTCGTTGCCTTCGCCGTTTTGCTGAACAACCGCCCATCGTCGAGGAGGTAATAGGCGGTTTCGGTACCCACCACGCCCCCACCCGACCCAACCGTGAGTACACGGCCTTTGTAGATATCGGGCACTTCGCGCGATGTTTTATGCACCGAATGGGCAAGGCGGGGTTTGCCGGGCTTCTTTTTAGGTGTCGATAAACTGTTGGGCCTGGCTGCGGTAGGCCCCTGCGCCAGTACTGTGCTGGCAGCCGCAAGGGCTAGCGTGGTGATAACCGAAACGCGAAACAGGGCAGGTAAAATGGGCATAGATAGGTGGGTTTTGATTAATAGGTGGCCTCACGCAGGCTGACCCGTTGGCCAAACAGCGTGTGGCGACGTTGTACGATAAACAGGTTCTGGTAGTCGCCGTGGTTGATCACCGTTATGGTGGGTTTGGCACCGAGTGAGGCTACCAGCGGCAATACGGTGTTGCTGTGGCCCACAATTAACGCCGATTGTCCCTTAAAAGTAAGCAGGCGTTTGCTAAGCTGAGCCAGCGGCTGGGTGGGGTATTGAGTCACCGGTAAGTTCTTTGCGTGAGCGGTTGGCATCACCGTTTGACGGGTGCGGGTATAAGGCGTAGCATAAATCGAATCCAGCGGTTTGTTGGCCAGCAGTTGGGCCAGGTGGTCAGCACGGGCCAGCCCCACCGCCGACAAACTGGTAGTATCGGTTTCGTTGGCGCGGTCGGCATGGCGAACGATGTAGAAAGTAGCCGTAGCACAACTACCGAACAAGCACAACAAACCGCTCAATAAGCCGGTCTGAAAAAGGAGACGTATGGGTAGCTTCATGGCGTTGATTGGGGGGAGGGATGACCATTTTGTAGAAGTTGTTCCCCGCCAACAAGATACGTCAATCAACTCATTTGTTGCTGGCAAGAATGACAACTCACTGATTTATAGAGGTCTATCTGACTGTTTTTGTTGTACCGGCATCTTGGTACGATATTTTCAAAAGAATGGTCAAACGTTATGATCCATTTCACTTAACGCAAACCAAGCACATGAAATCGTTACCCGGAATTCTCTTAGGCCTGGCGGCTGGTGTTGTAGTGGGGGTGTTGTTGGCTCCTGAGAGCGGCAAAAAACTCCGTAAAAGCATCTCGTCAGAGTCCGACAATTTCTTCAAGGATTTGCAGGGCCAACTCCAGGACGGTCTTGACAATATCCGTAGCCAATACAACGACTACGTTGATACGGCTTCTTCGAAGACCAAAGATGCCACGAGCGAAGTTAAACGCCGGGCAAAGTTTTAAGTACTAATTCACCACAAACCAACCAAAGACATGCGTAGCACACGTGATTTCCTGACTGGCCTGTTGACAGGCGTAGCCATTGGCATTTTGACAGCACCTCGTAGCGGCAAAGAAACCCGCGACAAACTGACCGACGAAGCAAACAAGCAAACCGAAGGTTTGAAAGACCAATGGAGCAAGGGCGTTGCTCAGGCAAAAGACCAGTTCGACAAAGTGAAAGAGCAGGCCGGCCAATACGTTGA
>JBBRMP010000304.1:0-5162 GCA_038230755.1 Cytophagales bacterium
AAAGTATTTAATGTATAAAATTCAAGTAGTTGATTATCAGCACATTAATATTTTTGCTTAGTTTAACTCATAAATTAGAAAAATTAGTAACTTGCTGATTGTCAGATAATTGGCTTGAATTTGCCTACCTAAACAGTTACGATTTTTAATTGCTTGGGCAATGCCGGGGGCACGTATTTCCATCACCAAGTGCATCGCCGTCGCCACCGTCTTTGAGGCCGGTGGTATCGTCGAAAATATCGGAGCCATCAGCACGGACGCCCACAATGACCATGCGAGCTTTCAGGTCACCTTCACCTTCACCGACGGGGTTTTCGTCGGCGTCTTCGTGGCGTTTACCATAATAAATTCGGATGCCAACACAGTCTTTCCGGCCTAACAGGTGGTTGATGCGATTGCTACCGAAGAACTCAGCGCGGGTAAAGGTGTCAGGTTTGTAGCCCTGTTCTTCTTTACGCTTTTTGAAACGGGTAGTGCGGGCACGAGCGTCGTGTCCGGTAATGAAACTGCCTACGTCGCCGTGGAACTTGTCTTTGGGTGTCATTAGATAGAGGTAAGTGGTGATTCGGATGGCAAGCTACCTAAACACAGTCAATCTGACCGATGACCATCCAATGGATTGACTAATCGGTCAGGTTATTGCCCATATACCGGGTGGTTACGTAGAACTACGTGTTCGAGTACGGGTAAACCCCCATTATTTACAATTGTAGAAAAATGGGTAATAATGCGCTGATACTACCCGGTCAGGCCGCTTACCTTTGTTTCACAATCAGCGGAAGTCATTCTGGCTGCGTCCACACTAGCAACAGTTTTTTCTACGCGTACAAGTTTTCTCATCTCATAGGTTAGGTAGCTTATCCCCTGCTAACGATTCGATTGGCAGGGGATAGTTGTTTCTAACCCATTCTGATTCAGGCAATAGTGAGCAGATACTGCCCGTAACCGCTTTTTACCAGGGGTTGGGCAATCTCGTGAAGCTGGTCTTTCGTGATGAACTTCATTCGGTAGGCGATCTCTTCGATGCACCCAATTTTGAGGCCCTGCCGTTCTTCAATCACCTGCACAAACTGCCCCGCCTGCATCAACGACGCAAACGTGCCCGTATCGAGCCAGGCCGTGCCTCGGTCCAAAACGCCCACCTTCAGCTTGCCGCGCTCCAGATATACCCGGTTCACATCGGTAATCTCGTATTCGCCACGGGGCGAGGCTGGAATAGTCCGCGCAATCTCGACCACGTCGTTGTCATAAAAATATAGCCCCGGCACGGCATAATTCGACTTTGGCTTCTCCGGCTTTTCTTCTACAGACAGCACGTTGAAATCGGCGTCGAATTCCACCACGCCATAGCGTTCGGGGTCCTGCACCTGATAAGCGTAGACCACGCCGCCGTCGGGGTCGTTGTTGGCCTGCAACAACTTCGACAGGCCCGACCCGTAGAAGATATTATCGCCAAGCACCAGGGCCACTTTATCGGTGCCAATGAAATCGGCTCCGATCACGAATGCCTGCGCCAGCCCATTCGGTTCGGGCTGCACGGCATAGGTAAACTGACACCCGATCCGCGACCCGTCGCCGAGGAGTTTCTCGAAATGAGGCAGGTCATGGGGGGTCGAGATAATCAGAATGTCTTTGATACCCGCCAGCATCAGAATCGAGAGCGGGTAATAGATCATCGGCTTGTCGTAAACCGGCATAAGCTGCTTCGACACAGCCAGAGTAAGGGGGTGGAGGCGTGTGCCGGAGCCTCCGGCGAGTATGATTCCTTTCATGGAAGTAAACAGTCGTAAGTCATAAGTCGTAAGTCGTAAGTGCTTCGCGAGAGGCAAACTTATGACCGCAGCAGCGGACAGCTTACGACTTCTATCTGTTTGCGTACATATCCTGATAATACCCCTGATACACGCCACTCGTGACGTTGTGGAGCCAGTCCTGGTTGGCGAGAAACCAGTCTACGGTTTTGGCGAGGCCCTCTTCAAACTGGAGGGAGGGTTGCCAGCCGAGTTCATTCATGATCTTGTGGGCGTCGATGGCGTAGCGCAGGTCGTGGCCGGCGCGGTCGGTGACGTAGGTGATCAGTCGGGCCGAGGTGCCGTCGGGGCGACCCAGTTTCTCGTCCATAATCCGGCACAGCAGGTGTACCAGATCAATGTTTTTCCACTCGTTGAAGCCACCAATATTATACGTCTCGCCCAGTTTGCCGTTGTGAAAAATGGTGTCGATGGCGCGGGCGTGATCCACCACATACAGCCAGTCGCGGACGTTCTCGCCTTTGCCGTATACGGGCAGGGGTTTGTTCATCTGGATGTTGTGAATCATGAGCGGAATCAGCTTTTCGGGGAAGTGATTCGGGCCGTAGTTGTTCGAGCAGTTGCTCAGCACCACCGGCATTTTGTAGGTATTGCCGTAGGCCCGCACGAAGTGATCCGACGCCGCTTTCGACGCCGAATACGGTGATTGGGGGTCATAGGCGGTGTTTTCCGTGAAAAATTCGTTGTCGTTGTGCAGCGACCCGTACACCTCATCGGTCGAGACGTGGTAGAAGCGTTTCCCGTCAAAGGCGGACCGCACCGGCGGACCGGCGGTCCCGGCCCCCGGCGACGAAAGCCAGTAGGATTTCGCGGCGTTGAGCAGGTTGACGGTGCCCACCACATTGGTCATCACAAACGACATGGGGTCGGTAATGGACCGGTCCACGTGCGATTCGGCGGCGAGGTGAATGACGCCGTCGGGTTGGTATTCGGCGAAAAAATGGGTCAGGAAAGTCGCGTCGGTAATATCGCCCCGAACGAAGGTATAATTCGGGGCGTTTTCGATGTCGCTCAGGTTGGCGAGGTTACCCGCGTAAGTGAGCGCGTCGAGGTTGACGATCCGGTGGTCGGGGTAGTTATTCACAAACAGCCGCACCACATGCGACCCAATAAACCCGGCCCCGCCGGTGATGACTAGTGTGTTCATGAATTTAATTTCTGCTGCCAGCGCCAGGCATCCGTGAGGGCTTCGGCGAGGGTGCGTTGGGTAGTAAAGTGTAGTCCGGTGGTGGCTTTGGTCACGTCGGCGTAAATCTGTTCAATATCACCAGCGCGGCGTGGGCCGAGGGTATAGGGCAGGTTGATACCCGTGACTGATTCAAACGTACTGATCAGTTCCAGCACCGAAGCGCCACGGCCCGTGCCGATATTATACACATCATACGAGTTTGATTCAGCGCTGTTACCCAGTAATTTAAGGGCACTCACGTGGGCGTCGGCAAGGTCCATGACGTGGATATAGTCGCGGATAGCGGTGCCGTCAGGGGTGTTATAATCGTTACCGTGGATGGTCAGGCTGGCGCGTTTACCGGCCGCTACCTGAAGCAGATAGGGTATCAAATTGGCCGGAACACCCCGTGGCAATTCGCCGATGAGCGCCGATGGATGCGCCCCAATGGGGTTGAAATAGCGCAGCGCGATGGCCTTAATGGGCATTTTGGCGGTCACCGTGTCGCGGATGATGTCTTCGCCAATAGCCTTCGTATTGCCGTAGGGCGACATGGCAGGCAGGCGAGGCGTCTGTTCGGTTACGGGCAGTTTTTCGGGTTGGCCATACACCGTGCATGACGACGAAAATACCAGGCTCGGTACGTTATACTGCGGCATCAGTTCGAGCAGCAGCATGAGCGAATCGAGGTTATTGCGGTAGTACATCAGCGGCTTTTCCACCGATTCGCCCACGGCTTTGGAGGCGGCAAAGTGAATGACACCCGCCACTTTTTCACGCTCGAACACATCCGTCATGGCGGCGCGGTCGTTGCAATCGATTGAGTAGGTGGTCAATTCTCGGCCAAGAATGGCTTTCAGTCCGTTGAGTACCGAATGTTCGGAATTGGAAAAATTATCGACGATGATCGGCTCGAAGCCCGACTCGACAAGGGCCACGGCGGTGTGCGATCCAATGAATCCGGCACCGCCGGTTACGATAATTTTAGGGGTGGTTGTGGCTTGGGAATCCAAATCGTTTTTTGTAATTTTCTGTTGTTACTTGCAGCAGGCAGGCCGCAAAACATGGGGCAAAACTAACCAAAACGCAACGATTGGAAAACCTTAATTTCGTGTGAGGCCTCCTCAGCTTACTCGCTTTACCAATGAATGACAACGAAATAAAAGCCCTCGTTTCGCTATTAGACGATGAGGATTCGGAAGTGACCCAGCATGTGGAAGGCCGCATTCGGCAGCTTGGCAACACGGCTATTCCGTTTTTGGAAACCGAATGGGAGACGAACTTTAACCCCTTTTTGCAGAAGCGAATTGAAGAACTGATCCACGACCTGCAATACACCACCGTACTGGAACGGGTCATAAACTGGAAAGATGGCGGCGGCATGGACCTCCTGGAAGGCCTCTGGATAGTGGCCACTTACCAATATCCCGAACTATCACTCGATAAACTTCGGCAGGATCTGGAGCAGCTTTATTACGACGCGTGGCTGGTGGTGCGCACCGATGTTCACCCCGCCGACCAAGTGAAGGGACTGAACAACGTGTTTTATAACGAAATGAAGTTTTCGCCAAACACCAAAAACTTCCATTCGCCCGCCAACTCGATGATCAATCAGGTGCTGGAAACGCGGAAAGGCAACACCATTTCGCTCTGTCTGATCTATATGATGATTGCCCAAAAACTGGGCCTGCCCATCTACGGCGTCAACCTGCCTAATCTGTTCGTACTCACCTACAAAGCACCAACGGGCGTACAGTTTTACATCAACGTGTTCAACCGTGGACTGGTCTTTTCGACCAAAGACATTGACCATTACGTTGCCCAGTTGAACCTGAAACCTGCTCCCATCTTCTACCAGCCCTGTTCCAACGTCGACATCATCCGGCGCACCCTCCGCAACCTGATGCTCTCCTTCGACCGCAACGGCGACAAAGTGCGGACGCAGGAAGTGGAACGCATGCTCGACGCCCTCAATGAAGACGCCGACCCCATGCCGTTGTCTGATTATACGCAGCGGTAGGTGTTTTGCTTTAACTCAAAATAAATACTACCGGACATTTATAGAAGGTGGTGGAATTGGGACTGAGATCACTGCTTTAAGGTATTGTACTATTTCAAGAAAAGCGTTCATAGTAACGAAACTTTGTTTTAGTAGAGACTGGCCCTGTTTAAATACAGAAACA
>JBBRMP010000305.1:0-5149 GCA_038230755.1 Cytophagales bacterium
CGCGCCCCTACGGCCAACGGGCGTCGCGCAACGGGTTATGCGCAGCGAGCCGAAACGGAACGGGCTTCCGCAAGATTCCCCTTGCGTCAGCCCTTTCCTTTTCGGCTCTCTGCTCTAAACCCTTTGCTCTACGCCCTATGGCCGTAGTGCCGAGGCTGAATTGCCGGGGGCGGCTATCGGCGCTTGTGCGGGTGCCGGGCGAGGTGCCTGCGCGGCACTTGGTGCGGGGCGCGTGGTGGCCCGCTCAATGTTGGCGCTGTTGATATTAGCCGTACCGTTTTTGTCGATAAGGGCGTAGGATGCCAGCACCAGCATCATAATGCCAAGGCCAAGACCCCAGGTGATTTGCTCCACTACGTCGGTCGTTTTTTTAACGCCCATCAGTTGGTTCGAACCGAGGCCACCCAGTTCGCCGGAAAGGCCACCGCCTTTTGAATTCTGAATCAGGACCACCAGAATCAACAGGACGGTGAGAATGCACGCAAATACAATGATGGACGTAACTAACATAAAGAATAGGTCGTAAAAGTCAGTGGTGATTTTAGCGGTTAGTAGCGGGCTTAGCCTCGTTTAGTTCGCTGATTTTGGCCGCAAAGTACGCGCTTTTCTCCGGGTTTTTCAAGGCTAGTTTCTCGTAAGTCTCAATCGCCTTGGCGTACTTGCCCTGCCGGGCCAGAATTTTGGCAAAACTTTCGGTAATCATACTGCCAACGGGCAACACGGGTTGACTGCGCTGGGCCAAATCTTCCTGATTGATATGGTCGCCGAGTTTACCACGCACGGGACCAATACGCGGTTCGGTGCGGATAAAATTTTCGATGATTTCCAGTTGACGGCGACGTTCCTGATCCTGCACTTGCTGGGGTTCCAGCACTAGTTCAGGCTCCGTTTGTTCGGCCAGGGCCAAATCAGCCTGGATAGCTTTTTCGGCCAGGGTAGCATCATCCACGGGCGGTTTCGTTTCAGGAAACGCACCTTTGGGGTCGTTGAAGGCCAGCCGGGGCATCGTCAGCAATGGCATCGAAAAGCCGCCTGTGCCACCGGGTTTGCTCCGGTACAGCGCATAGCTTTCGTGCTTGTAGTCATCGGGAATAGGCACCTGCCGCGACGCCAATTCGTTTAGCTTAAGCAGCAGATTATCAGACCATTGAAATTCGTTTTCGATCAACTTACGCAGTGCATTCCGGCTTAATGCATGAGCAGCAGCACGACGCAGTAGCGGCACGGTTTGCCCTTTCTGGTACATCGACGATGCCTTGGCCGTCAGCGTATACAGCGCCTGACAATAAGGGTACGTGTCCAGATTTTCCTGCATTTGCCGCAGATCATCTACGGTCAGGTCGTTGGGGTGCGTGACCCAATACGAAAACGTTTCTTTGTCGATAGGCTGCATATTGGTGAGGCGGTAGTGTCGGAAAGCGAAAGTACAGAATTACGAGCGGTCCGCCGCTGTGGTACGATGGACCGCTCGTAAATCAGATCACCAGTCGGCGGCAGTTTTGTTGAACATATCCAGGATAATCTGGTCCAGAATCTTGGGGACTAATCGGCTTTCGTTCTGGCTAAGGGTCTGGTTTTGCGGGAAATCCTGATAAAACGAAAAAGGCTGGTCGAAGCTTTTAGTATCGTCCTTATTGTTGGTGAACCGCGTCGTCACCGTTATCTGCAAGCGGTTAAGCCCGGCCTGATCGGTAGCGGTTGGCGCCACCGCCACCAGATCGTAGCCCGAAATAGCGCCTTCCAGCACCAGATCACCGCCCGTCGGCACCACTTTCAGGTTCGTATACCGCTGGTAATATTCCTTCACCCGCTCGGTCAGGTCGAGGGGTAGGTTGGCCGGACCACCCGCCGTTTGCAACGTGAAATTGTTGACCGTAATGGTCTTGATCGTGGGCGACGGCGTGGTGCCCGAAAAGGAATAAACGCCGCAGGAGGTAATTAAGAATGAAGAATTAAGAATTAAGAATGCGCAAAGGATGCCCCTAAGCAAAGCCCAATTCTTCCGCATCGGCGGACCGATTCTTAATTCTTCCGCATCGGCGGACCGATTCTTAACTACCCCTTTATTCTTCATCAATTTCATACTGCTTTATTTTTCGGTATAACGTACGTTCGGAGATGCCAAGTGCCTGGGCGGCGTATTTCCGCTTGTTGCTGTTGCGCCGTAAGGCCTTCACAATCATCTCTTTCTCCTTCTTCTCCAGCGAGAGCGAGTCATCCTCCTCCGTTTCGTGGCTTACGTCCTCTACCGTCACATCGTTGATGTCGCCGTCGGGGTCGTCCATTATCTGCACCGCGGGGTGGCCGTAGTCAGGTTCGTAGGTGGGTTGGTCGGGGCGCGACTGGCCGTTGGGCAACAGGCGGGTGTAGTTGGGTTCGGCGGTAGCGTCGGGCGGACCGGGGTAGCCATTGTCGGCGGGGCTGGTCTCGAACAGGTCGCGGTGTTTGTGCAAGAGTTGACTGCCATAGGCCTCGTTGCCCAACGCCTCGCGCACCAGTTTTTTCAGGTCGTTCATGTCGCGGCGCATGTCGAAAAGCACCTTGTAGAGCAGTTCGCGCTCCGAAAACGAATCGGTTGCGCCGCCGCCAATGGCCGTCAACGCCATTGAGCCGGGCTGTTTACCCTGATTCCGGGGCAGGTATTTGGTCAGCGTCTCGCCGTCGATAGGCTTATTCTGCTCCGATTCAAGGATCGAAATCTGCTCGGCCAGGTTTTTCAGTTGCCGGATATTGCCCGGAAACGGGAAGGCCAATAGCAGCCGTCGGGCGTCGTCGGTGAGTTGGATGGGCTGTATCCGGTAGCGCTCGGCAAAGTCGGTGGTAAACTTTCGAAAGAGCAGGTCGATGTCGTTGCCGCGTTCGCGCAGGGGGGGCACAAAAATGGGCACCGTGTTGAGGCGGTAGTACAGGTCTTCGCGGAAACGCCCTTTGTCAACCGCCGCCAGCAGGTTCACGTTGGTAGCCGCCACCACCCGCACGTCGGTCTTTTGCACTTTTGATGAGCCCACGCGGATGAACTCACCGTTTTCGAGCACGCGCAATAGCCGGGCCTGCGTACCCATCGGCATCTCCCCTATTTCGTCCAGAAAGATAGTGCCGCCGTTGGTGGTCTCGAAATAACCCTTCCGCTGGTCAACGGCCCCGGTAAACGACCCTTTTTCGTGCCCAAACAGTTCCGAATCAATGGTACCTTCCGGAATAGCACCGCAGTTGATGGCAATAAACTGACCGTGTTTGCGGGCGCTGAGGCTATGAATAATTTTGGAAAACGACTCTTTGCCGCTGCCACTTTCGCCCGTAATCAATACGGTCAGGTCAGTGGCCGCCACCTGCGTAGCTACGCTGATAGCGTAGTTGAGCGCCGGGGCGTTGCCAATAATCCCAAACCGTAATTTAGCAGATTGTATTTCCTGTAGATTCATAACAAGCGTTTAAACCACTTTCCCGATCAGCGTAGCCGATGAGCATTCGGTGACGAGCACGTTGACGTAATCCCCTTTTTTAAAGTCGCCACGCGGAAAGACCACGATTTTATTCTGATCATTTCGGCCCGACAGGTCAGCCTCCGACCGTTTCGAGAAACCCTCCACCAGCACCCGCTGCACCTGTCCCAGATGGCGTTGGTTTCGTTCCAGCGACAGGTCACGTTGCAGCGCGATCATTTCGGTCAGGCGACGTTTTTTCACATCGTCGGGTACGTCATCGGCATATTTTTTAGCGGCCAATGTGCCGGGACGTTCCGAGTAGGCGAACATGTAGCCATAGTCGAAACGGGCGTATGCCATCAGCGAAAGAGAATCGCGGTGTTCGGCCTCCGTTTCCGAACAAAAGCCCGATATCATATCGTGCGAGATGCCGCAGTCGCCGCCGAGAATGGCCCGGATGCGGTCTATCTTCCCCATGTACCAGTCGCGGTCGTAGGTCCGGTTCATTAGCTCCAGAATCCGGCTGTTGCCACTTTGGGCGGGCAGGTGGATGTAGTTGCAAATGTTGTCGAACCGGGCCATCGTATAGAGTACATCGTCAGTGATGTCTTTGGGGTGCGATGTCGAAAAACGCACCCGCAAATCGGGATGGATACTCGCCACGCGGGCCAGGAGGTCGGCAAAAGTGACGAGCGTAGCGCGTAGCGTATTGGGCGTAGAGGTTGCTTGCGATGGACCCTCGGCTCTTTGCCCTTCGCTCTCTGCTCCCTGCCATTTATACGAATCCACGTTCTGACCCAGCAGCGTTACCTCACGGTAGCCGTCGGCGAAGAGTTGTTCAGCTTCGCGGATGACGCTGTGGGGGTCGCGGCTTCGTTCGCGGCCACGGGTAAAGGGTACCACGCAAAAGCTGCACATATTGTCGCAGCCACGCATGATGGATATGAAGGCCGTAACGCCGTTTGACCCCAGGCGAACGGGGGCAATGTCGGCGTAGGTTTCTTCGCGGGAGAGAAACACGTTGACCGCTTTCTGGCCCGTTTCGGCTTCTTCTACCAGCTTCGGCATATCGCGGTAGGCGTCAGGCCCGGCCACAATATCAACCGTATGTTCCTCTTCTAACAGTTTGATTTTCAAGCGCTCGGCCATGCAGCCCAGCACGCCGATCACGAGTTCGGGCTTGCGTTTTTTGAAGGCGTTGAGGTGAACCAACCGATTGCGTACCTTTTGCTCGGCATTGTCGCGGATGGCGCAGGTGTTCAGAAAAATCACGTCGGCTTCCTCGGCGATGGATGTAGTAGCGAACCCGGCGTTGCGCATCACGGCGGCCACAATTTCCGAGTCAGAGAAGTTCATTTGACAACCGTAGGTCTCGATGTAAAGCCGTTTTTTACCGGTAGCCAGTTCATCGGCAGAGACGCGGGGTAGTTCGGCAGCGGCTTTATCGTCGGGCGAAAGGATAGTTAATTCAGCAATGCGTTCCATAGACCAAAGGTACGGATTTATGGGCCGTATGCTGACAGTTTGTCAGGCTTTTAAGGATTCATAACAGGCTCACAGTATGAATATTTATTTCTACAGGTTATATATGATAAAATGATTTACGATGCTTTTTTCATGTTTCTTTTTCAAGACCATTGCATACAACAAGTTAGCCGATTAGTTTTGACTGTCTGAGGACAAAACAACCCATAAAACCAGCTTCAATGAAACGATTTTATGTA
>JBBRMP010000306.1:0-5069 GCA_038230755.1 Cytophagales bacterium
CCACACAAAACCGGGACTGCTTTCTGCCAAGGCATTGATCTCGTCGAGTTGCGCGGCAAAATCGGCAATGATTGGGTCGTCGATGGGTGCGAGGAGGCGGGAGATGTTGATTTGGGCGAGGTGGTGGGGCATAAAGAAATTTAATTATTTATGTTAGTTGAACTCATCGGGCAAGCAGCGATTGCCGCCACGACGAGTGACCCAGCAGGAGCAGGAATCGGCCCGTCAGATAGTACCGATCATCCTCTACATGTACCAGATCAGCCGCATAGGCCAGTTGGTTGAATTGCTCGTCTGAGGCCTTGAAGAGCCGTTCCCACTGGTCGGTAATATCGGCTTTTGTTGGGGCTTTTTGCACCACGAGCCGGTCATCGATGGGGTCGGTGATGTGCCGCACATTACGCACAAAGTGAAGGGCGAACTGCACGATATCGGGAGTGAGCAGGTCATTTTTGAAATGGACCAGCCGGTGTTGAACGCCAAGAATCTGCATGAGCCGGGGGGTAGGGGTGCGGATGGCGAAGGCGTAGCGGCGCAGGAAAAAAAATCGGCCTAGGGTCTGCCGCATGTAATACCGGCTTAGCCGATAGGCCAACCCACGCCCGGCCAGCGCATAGTCCTGAAAAGCAAGTCCGCCATAGATAAACGGAACCCTGCCCCGGAAGAAGGGTGTTCGGAGTTGGTAGATATTGTAGGACTGAAAACCAAGGAGTTGCTGGTTTTTATGCGCCATCACTACCGTGGGATTATGCACAAAATGAGCCGACTCGATGTAGTTATCGGCCAACGGAAAACCCGTCCTCCGAGCCAGGTCATAGAGCGCCGTAAGCTCATGAGCCTTCAGGTCCAGGGCAGGTTTCAGAGTAATGGTCAGCACGGTCGAGGCAGGATGTAGTCGAATGTAAATAACATCCTATTTTACAAAACCGCAAACCGTTAACTCATTTCATATTATGATACACCATCTGCACATCGTCATCTTCTTCGATGCGCTCAATGAGTTTTTCCACGTCGGCCACCTGTTCGTCGGTTAGTTCTTTGTAGTCGGTGGGAATGCGCTCGAATTCAGCGCCTTTCAGTTCGTAGCCCTTTTCTTCGAGGTATTTCTGTAGCGCACCAAAGGCCGTGAAATCACCGTAGATGACAATCTGATTGGTCTCTTCGTCAAGCTCCAGCTCGTCGGCACCCAGGTCGATGAGTTCCAGTTCCAGATCGTCCATGTCTACACCGTCGGCGGGAATGCGGAACACCGATTTGCGGGTAAACATAAAGTCGAGCATGCCCTGCGTACCCAGGCTACCCCCCAGTTTGTTAAGGTAGCTGCGGATATTGGCCACGGTCCGGTTCAGGTTATCCGTAGCGGTCTCGATCACCAGGCCGATGCCGTGGGGGGCATAGCCCTCATACACAACCTCTTTGTAATCTTCCTGATCCTTCGAGATGGCTTTTTTGATGGCCCGTTCCACATTGTCCTTAGGCATGTTGGCGGCCTTGGCGTTTTGGATGATGGCCCGCAACCGCCCGTTGGTGTCGGGGTCGGGTCCGCCAGCTTTCACGGCAATGACAATGTCTTTTCCGATGCGGGTGAAGGTCTTGGCCATCTGCCCCCACCGTTTCATTTTACGGGCTTTCCGGTATTCAAATGCGCGTCCCATTTTTCTTAATGTACATTAATTAACTCTTCACTAAAAGCGTCTACCATGCCCCGCGTCAGGTCGTCGAAGGTATCGCGCTGACGGATCAGGTGGGCGGCACCTTCGTAGACCAGCACCTCGGCGGGGCGGCTGCGGAGGTTGTAGGTCGAGGCCATGCTAAAGCCGTAGGCCCCGGCGTTTTCAATCGACAGCACGTCGCCCGTCCGCACTTCGGGCAGTTCGCGGTTGGTGGCGAAGGTATCGGTCTCGCAAATGTAACCTACCACGTCGTAGGTGGTTGGCGTACCCATCGGGTTGCTCAGGTTCACAATCTCGTGGTAAGCGTCGTACATCATAGGCCGAATCAGGTGGTTCAGGCCCGAATCGACCTGCACAAAGGAACGGGTGGGGTGTTGCTTCACCACGTTCACGCCCACCAGCAAATGCCCGGCTTCGCTCACCAGAAACTTGCCCGGCTCAAACCAAAGCTCCAGTTCACGACCATACCCGGCACAAAACGCCTGAAATGCGGCTGACATGGCAGCACCTAGTTCGGCCATGTCCGTTACGTGGTCACCTTCGCGGTAGGCCACTTTAAACCCACTGCCGAAGTCCATAAACTGGAGATCGGGGTAATCATTGGCTAGTTCAAAGAGCACTTCGGCACCCTGCAAAAACGTGCGCGCTGACTTGAAATCAGACCCCGTATGCACGTGAAGCCCTTCAACTACAATGCCGTACTGCTTCACCATCTGCGCGATCTGGGCGCGGAGGGCGTGGGGTATACCGAACTTAGAGTCGGCGTGGCCGGTCTGTATTTTAATGTTGCCGCCGTCGGCCACGCTGGGGTTGATGCGCAGGCAAATGGGCACGGTGCTGCCGTACGTCTCGCCGATTTGCTTTAGCAGGGGTAGGCTGTCTACGTTCAGGCGCAGGCCCATCTGGATGGCCTCCACAATCTCGGACCAGGCATTGCCACTGGGCGTATACATGATCTGCCGGGACGAATAGCCCGCCATCTGGGCCAGCCGCGCTTCATTCACCGACACCACGTCGACCTCCACCCCCTGCATCCGCATCAATTTCAGGATCGACAGGTTGGTCAGGGCTTTGGTGGCGTATTTGATTTTGAGGTTGACACCAGAGAATGACGTACGGAACCGGTTGATCTGGTCGATGATTTTGTCGGCATCGTAGACGTAGAGCGGCAAACCAAACTCGTTGGCGATGGTGGTAGTGGGAATACCCTGAAGGTGATAAGGTGATGGCATATGCGGCAAAATAGGCCGTAAATATAAGTATTTGGCCCCCAGAGGGCAAATTATAGGGGCGCCTAGCCGTTGCGGTTCCCTTGCCGTATTCTGGGCCGATAACTTAAAGTAATATGGCCGGGCGTGGTTTTCTGCCGTTCGCTCAATAGATTGCCGACGAATGTCGAAGTTCTACCTCTTTTTGTCGCATCTCCTCTTGTGAAACAGCCGCTTTTTTTAGTGCCCGAAAGCCAGTTGCTACCCAAATTGGCTAAACGAGACGAACAAGCGTTTCAGTGGTTATATGATCAGTATGCCCATGTATTATATGGAGTAGTACTTACTATTGTGGAGCAGCCCAATCTGGCGGCGAACATAGTAGAAGACGTTTTTGTGGCTGCCTGGTCTGATTTTGATGCCTATGCGCCGCATCATAGTAGCCTGCTGACCTGGTTATTGAACAGTGCCCGGCAAGCGGCGCATTGTAGTATTGAACCACAAACAGGCACCGGTTCGGCAAAAAATAGTCAAGATTCTACGGAAATAGACAATCTAATGGCCCACGAACACCGTATTTTGTTGTATAACATGTATTTCAGTGGGCATACGGCCGACCAGATTGCAGAATCTGCTCAATTGCCCCCACAAGGTCTGCGGAAACTGTTGCAGACCACGTTACAGGAACTTAAACAAGTATTTAGCCGATGAACATACCCGAATACATTGATTCCGGGATTCTGGAATCGTATGCACTGGGAGCCGTCAGCGACCAGGAACGGCGCGAGGTGCAATGTTTGTCTGCCATCTATCCAGAGGTGCGCCATGAATTGGACAATCTGACACGGGCGCTCGAAAACTACGCACTCCTGCACAGTACCGAACCACCACCCGATTTGCAGAAGCGGATTCGTAGCCGACTTACGATGGGTACGCCCGCCCAACCTGCTGCCGACAACGAGCCAGACACTGACTCACCTACCAAAATAGTGCCGCTACACCGCGAAGTGCCTACGTTTCAGGTAGCCTGGGTGGCTGCGGCTGCGGTGGGCCTGGCGTTAATTGTCTTCGCCTATTTTCTGATCAGTCAGCTTAAAAACAAGCAGGAATACGCTGATGAACTGGCGCAGGCCAACACGCGTATTCAGACTGAAGTTGGTCAGTTGAAGCAACAGCAGCAGCGTAGTGGCCAATTAATCAGCTTGTTGAGAACGCCAGGCGTCGAAACAATTCGGCTGGCCAAAGCCGCGCCAACCGGTGCGCAGGCCGACCTGATCGTGTACTGGAATAAAACCGAAAAGCAGGTGACGCTGGAAGTAGAATCGCTGCCCGCCCTGCCCGCCGGTAAACAATACCAGCTCTGGGCGCTGGTGGGTGGTAAACCCGTTGATGCGGGTGTATTCGATACTGAACGGCAGAGCCTTCAACGAACCGCCCGTGCCATTGGTGCTGCCGATGCGTTTGCCGTGACGATTGAAAAGACTGGTGGCAGCCCCGCGCCAACCCTGTCGACGTTGTTGGCGATGGGTAAAGTGGGGTAAACTGTCGCGCGTTTTCGGGTGTTGAGCGAGGTATGGAGATCAATTATCGATTCTACCCAACCCTGCTCAATACCTTTTCGCGCTATCTGCACGGCGGTAATCTGACGGAGCAGGCCCTGCTCGACGCGATCAACCGGGTGCCACAACCCACCACAGCGGCCCAGCAACGGGGCACTTCGTTTGAAGAGACGCTGATCAAAGGCGTCGACGAGGCCCGCTTCGACCCGGAAATCCTGAAGAAAGTTCGCAAGCTGCTACCCCGACCCATCGTAGAGACGCAGGTGTATTGCCAATGGCAGATTGGCGACGTGCTGTTCTACGGCTACGTTGATCTGATTGGCAAATACAAGGCCGTCGACATCAAGACCACGGGTTCCTACCAGCCGGGGCGATTTCTGTTCAACCACCAGAACCTGTACCTTCACGCGCTGAAAAGCAAGGGTATCAAGCTCATGGAGTACCTCATCACCGACTTCACGGACGTGTACGTAGAGAGCTACCCCCTCACGCATCCCATTGACCGCCAACTCGAAGAGATTCAGCAGTTTAAGGCGTTTATTGACGCGAATAGGACGTTGATTACGGATAAGAAAATAGTGGTGAGTGATGAACGGTAAGTGATGCGTTTGCTTCCGCCATGGCGGAAG
>JBBRMP010000307.1:0-4996 GCA_038230755.1 Cytophagales bacterium
ACCCATCGAAAAGACCTGGCCCGGCAGGCAGTCGGTGCGGTCAGAGAGCGTGGTGGGCTGGGTAAACAGACCGCGAAATTCGCGCAGCCGCCGGTTCCGAAAATCAATAATGGCCGGGCTGACGCATACAAACCAGTTCTGGCCCGTCTGTGTGGTTTTAATGGTCCGGGCAATCATGGCATAGTTCACCACCTCCATGTCGAGCAGGTTCGAGAACAGGTGCAGCTTCACCTTGGCCGGGTCGGTGGTCAGCAGCGCGTTGGGCAGGCCGTCGGCGGTGTGCAACAGCCGCCGCACGGGTGCGCTGGTCAGCAAACTCAGGTGGTCGGCGGCACGACTCAGGGCCAGTGCCGACGGCTCGATGAGCGTAAACCGGGCGGGCGTCAGCGCCAGCCGATGCTGCCCAACGTAGTCGAGCAGCACACCACTGGCCAGGCCCTGCCCACAACCCCAGTCAATCACGTCCAGTTGCTGACGGCCGGGTTTGAGTTGTGAAAAGAGGGCATCGAACGCGCTGATGAGCTTCAGGCGGTGCATATGTCCATAGGCGGCCAGGTAAGCCGTTGCCTGGGCGGGGGTCTGGATAAGGGCCGTACCACTGTTAAGGCTGTGAAAGTCAGCGTAGCAGCCGGTACGCTGGTAGTGGCCCACGTGATGGCCAAGAATATCGGCAAAGGTAAGTTTGGTACCGAGGCTGGCCAGCAGTTGGGGGCGGTAGTTGTTCTCGAAGGTGGTAGATCGTTTTGGTCGCTGTCGATATTGACGGCACAAAACTGATTACCTCCAAAGCAGTGTATTTGCAGTGAAACCAAAAATGCGTAGCTTGCTGAAAAAAGTACCATGCCCCAAAACAAGCAATACATGGACCGGCTGGTGGCCATCCACGAAAAACTCAGCAGTGGTCAGCACTACACGTTTGAGGAACTGCAGGAAGCCTGCGAGCGCAAAACGGACCAGTCGATCTCTGACAAAACGCTTTACAACGACCTGAAAGCGTTGCGTGACCTGGATGCGCCCATTCCCGAACGTGACCGGTCGGGCCGACCGTATTATTATACCTCGCCGTTTTCGCTTTATGGTGTATTAAACCCCACCGATGCCGCACTCGCCAACGAAGCCGTGGCCCTGCTCCGGCAGATGCAGACGTTGCCTCAGTTTGTCGGTTTGGAAGAAATCAGGCTCCGGTTCGAGCAGCAGGCGGGTGTTATTGGCAAGCCGCAGCAGGGGGTGGTGCAGTTCGAGCAAAACGAGCAATACACCGGTCTACGCTGGTTAACACCACTGTATCAGGCTATTCAGGCCGACAACAGAGTGCTGATCGGCTATCGTGACTTCAAGGATCAGGCGTTTACGTTCGAGGTTAGTCCCTACCTGCTGAAAGAATACAACAACCGCTGGTTCATTTTCGGATGGGTAGAGCGTAAGGCCACGATCTATAATTTAGCCCTCGACCGGATTCAGACGATTACGCCTTTGCCTACGCTCCGCCGCCCCGACACCACCGACTGGACCACTGAACTTGCCGGGGTCGTTGGCGCCACCCGCAGCCTGGAACCGCTCGAAACGGTGGTGCTGCGCATATTGCTTCCCCGCGCCCGCTACGTAGAAACCAAGCCATTACATCACAATCAGCAGCTACTGGAGCAAACCAGGCACCACATGGATTTCAGCTACCAACTTCGCTGGAACCACGAACTGACCGCCCGCATCCTCGAACTAGGCCCCGACGCCGAGTTGATCTCCCCTGCCCACCGCCGCACCGACTTGGCCACCCTGATTCAGGCAATGGCAAGCAGCTACGCCGAAGGCTAATCATCAAAGAAGTGCCTTAATTTCCTCGCGGATGGTATCGTAAATACCGAAGCCGGTGATGTTTTGAAAGTATGCCCGAATGTCTTCTAATAATTGATCAATAGAAGTATTCGCACTCTTTAAACTATTCTCTAAATCTTGGCGTGTAACGGGTTGTGCTGAGTGTATCAATTTGTTCCTAAGATCTCTCAACGAATCTATACAGTCTGATAAATTCGTAAGCGTTACTGGTTTCTCTTCGACATTTGAAAGGTAGCGATAATCATAAATAGCACGAAGGGTTTTCGCATCAGCAAGCCAACCGTACTCAGGACGTTTCATATTCAATATAATTTCCAAGTGTTTTGATAAACCATTAATCAAGAGTACAGCTTTATCGAATTTTTTTCGACTTGCTATATCTTGCTCGGCTATATACTCAGCAATATTTGGCCCCAAAAGAACCTCACCTAATGTTCTAAGGCGAAGTACTACCTCGTTGTATTGCTCCTGTTTATATTCTACAAGAGCATTTAAAAAGAGTAACCTTTGTCTCGCCTGATATTCGCCAATATCATTTACAAGTTGCCAAAACGTATCTAACCCAGAGTTGCTGTATTTGCTTTTTAGCAATTGATTATAACATTGTCTTGCATCCTCTACGTGTAAATTTCGCAACAAATCTCCTACTCTACTTAATAAAAGAGGTTTCTTATCATGAATGATTGCCTGAATAGCATTAAAATCAAATCGATTTAAGAGTTCGGCAGCTTTGACTTTGTTGATGTTTCTAAGAAACTTACGAGGAAATTTTCGTTCTTCAACGCTATGATCTTCAGGCTGCTGTAGGTAACGAACTTTGCCAGGAAAGTGTTCTAGCAATTTCAAGGTGAGCGCTGTATTGATTTGATCAATACCTCCTTGGGCTAATAAGTATATATTCTCAACCTCATCAATATTTGTATGTAGAAGGCCACCTTTCGCCTGCTCAAAGTGATCATATTGGTAATCTATATTGACGGGCTGCTGTGTAATTGGATAATCTTCATAAAATGCCTTCTCAGTAACTGGATGATTCTGTAGAAATTTTTGTATTAATTTATTAAAGAACAAAGTATCATCCTTCCAATGAAAGCCCGCAACAGGTTTATCTTGATCAGTGAACACGGTCAGCACATAGTCAATAAATCCTATTTTTTGTTGAAGCCAGTTTAAAGGAGCCTTAACAAGAGGGAACGTTAACCAATTGGTAGTATCTGTTGGAGCCTGAACTAGGTACTGGCCCGCTTCTCGTGGAGAAGAGAAAATGTAAAAATTACTAAACTGCTCGTTATTGTTAGCCTTAATCTTGATTATTTCGCCAGTTGATAGCAATCGTATACTACTGATTGATTCTTTTCCGGTAGCCTGATTTAGAAAACGGCTTTCAATTGCAAGGTGACCTTGATCAACTGACTCTTGAATTAGTTTTTCTGTGGTCTGCACATCCCGCGTACCGATGGTAATGATGAGGTAGTTTTTCATGAGTTATTTCATTTTCTGATACCGAATCTGAAGCAGTACTTTCTTGCTATTTAACTGGTCGGCTTTCACCACTACCACTGTACCAACAGCCAACAGACCAGCATAGCCAATTAGGTCAAATGATTTGTCCTCGTACCCCACCGCATAGACTTTTACTTTGTTGGGTTTCCCTGACGCAATCACTTCGGCATCAAGTTCCTGCCCCTGCTTCAGAGTGCCGTCAAATAATGTCGGTTTTCGGGCTTCTTCGGCTTTGATGCGTTCTTCTTCCAGTCGCGTAGCCTCGGCTTCGGCGGCTGTCTGGGCGGCGGCTTCAGCAGCAAGCCGTTTGACTTCTACTTTTTGCGTCCGAGCAGCTTCCCGTTCGGACGCATTTACCTGCCAGTCTGCAAACTCGTTTTCGGAAAAGACGGTCAACTTCAGAAAACCCAGCGGCACCCCGCCCAGCACCATCTTGCGCGATTTGGGCAGTACCTGGCTCCAACGGTCATGTTTACCGTTGCGGTCGTGACGTATCTCGCGGGCCAGATCGGTCATTTCAGCGTCGAACTTTTCTTTAGGCAACGCATCTTTCCACTGCTCTTCAGCCCAGCCGCCAGTCATGTTCAGATAGCCAGTGCCAAAGCCAACCCGAATCACGCACTGATTGGTTTTCAGGCCAGTCATCATGCCTTTTAATGAATCAAGGTATTCACCGGCCCCATCGTCGGGCAAAAGTTGTGACTGGTAGCGGTTTAGCTCATTTTGAATCAGGCGGCGGGTGTTTGCATTAATGTCGTTCAGCAGCTTGGGCCATTCAATCCGGTCGCGGTGGGGCATTTTATCACCCACCTCCCGGTAACGTACCTCGTTTAACCGGGCTTTCAACTCGGCCGGAATCTGAACCCGGCAGATGGTTTCGGCACCGGCAGGTATGCATTCGATAAATTGCTTCACCGAGTCTTTCATCTCAAAGGTACCATTGCCTAACTCATTAAGCGTTTCCGATAACAGGCAGACAGTTTGGTCGAAATGGGCATCGCCAATACGTAGTAGGCGGAACACGTCGTGGTTTGGGGCTTCTCCCGGCATATTGACATTCGAGAAATACTTGCCTTCCAATTTTTGCCCTGCGTAATCGTATTTCTGTTTACGTTCATTGAACCGTTTGACGTCGTTGATTCGACGTGCTGCCGCTGGCTTTTCCTTAATCAATGCGTTCAGCACCGCCGTGCGGATGGAGCCCTTCAGGGAAGAGCCGGGTAGAATGGGCTGGCCGTTACCCGAAAAGAGTTGCTCTCTTACGGTCTGATTACCCCCCGGCGACCGCTTACCTATCACCGCCATTATTCGTCGGCTGGTGTCGGCTGGTTTCACACCCGCCCGGCGCGTGTTCAGATACGTTAGCAAGTCGTCGCCCCGATTGATGATGCCAATCCATGCCTCAAGCTGATCTTCACCAATGATATCCAGAATCTTATGCTCGTCTACAACTGCTACAGTACGGGCTTCCTGGAAGTACAAGTATTCGGTATTGCCCTGAAGCATCCGCCCGGAGCCTATATGCAGGGGCGTGAGGGTTTCGATCAGTACGTGCTTCGTGTTCATAGCGTAGTCGAAGATTGGGTGATCGGAATGGTTAGGGCCAGGCCATCACGCCAGACATTCTGGGTTACGTCGGCCACATCAGGCTTTAAATTCA
>JBBRMP010000308.1:0-4988 GCA_038230755.1 Cytophagales bacterium
CCGTCGGCAAAGGTGATGGTGGCTTTGGTGAGGGGCAGGCTTTTGTCGACAATCTCGCGCATACGGGTGCGGGCCGACTCTTTCTGGGCTTCGGTAAGAAAACGCAGGTCGCCTTTTACCAGGGCCGTTCCCGCCACAATGTTGGTTTTGCCAATGGTTTCTGCTTTAGCCGTTTTTTCGTCATAACGTACCTCCGAACCACCCACGATCAGGCCGGGGTTAAACGTCAGGTATTGCTCCTGACCCAGTGTGCGCCGAAACTCGTTCAGAATCCGAACGGCCTCATAAATAGCCCCATAGCCCAGATCGCTGAAAATCCGCGACGAATGTCCCGACCGGGCTTTCACGTTCAGCGTCCAGCTACTAGACCCGCGTCGGCCCGTGGTCACCGTGCGCAGGCCACCGGCCGTTTCAAAACCCAGGGCGATATCGCAGGTTTTGGCCCGCTCAATAAAATCCCGCCGACTTTGTGGCCCACCCGAACTCTCTTCATCACCGGTGAAATAGACAATGATAGACGTATCGTCGAGCAGTTTTTGGGCGTGCAGGGCTTTGAGGGCGGCAATTACCAGCACATCGCCTCCTTTTATGTCGTTGACGCCCTGCCCCATCGCGGTCGAATCATTGATGCGCCTGAACGGCTCCATCGGCAGGCTTTTCTCGAAAACGGTGTCTAAATGGCCAATTAGGAATAATTTTTTACCCCGCTTTCCCTGCCGCGTTGCCACCAGATGACCCGCCCGGTTGAGCGAGTCGGGCAGGGTAATCCACTCCGTCCTGAATCCTAGCCCGGCTAGTTCGTCGGCCATGAGTTTTCCTACCTGACGAACGCCGGCCTTGTTGAGCGTACCACTGTTGATGTTGACCACTTTTTCCAGAAAAGCGTCTGTTTCGGGTTGCTGCCGACGGGCCGTTTCCACAAGGGTTTGTTCGGTTTTCGTCAGCGATTGGCCAGTAGCTAAAGCCGTAATAAACAGTAAACTGAGGGTCAGGGAGTAGCATTGCTTCATAGGTCTGTTACGGTTTGATTGTCAATGTATTACCCGCTCACCAGTACGCGAATTTCCGCTTCGTAAACAGGCTCTTCGGAATCATGGCGTGAACACCCAGCACCTGATCTACCACCTGACTGACCTCAAAATCGACGCCCGTGCTGGCAATGGATAGCGCCTGATTAAAGGTAAACCCAAGCTCGGTTTGCATGAACTGAACGGCTTGCGACAGCGCCTGTTTCATGGCTTTGTTCAGGTCTTTGTCCAGCCCAATGGCGATGAAATGCGTCGGCGTTTCGGCGCGGCACATGGTAAGTGAGCTCTTTTTATGGACAATAAACTGCGCCGTGAGGGTCAGGGCCGTTTCGATGGCTACCCCGCTCACCTCGCCGTTGCCCTGCGCGGCGTGGCCGTCGCCGGTGGTGAACAGGCCGCCCGGCACCGACACGGGCAGATACAGGGTGCTGTGTTTACCCAGGTGTTTGATGTCGAGATTACCCCCGAAAAACCCCGGCGGAATGGAGCTGACGTGCCCCGTTTCGGGTGGCGGCGATAGGGCCATCACACCCATGAACGGCTGAATAGGTATTTCGGCGCCCTCTACGAACGTGGCCGTCCGGCGTTTGGCATCGTAGCGGTACACAAACGTTTCGCGCTGTTTCACCTCGTCGGGAATACCGCCGCCACCGGGCCAGACGCTGTTCACGCCAAAGTCGGCGGGGAGGGTCAGGTCCAGCATGCGCACCTCGATGTGGTCACCGGGTTGAGCACCGTCGATGAAAATTGGCCCCGTGAGCATATGCCCCCGAATGCCCGACGATTCAGGTTTCACCGTCTTCAGAATGGCGATCACCTCCCGTGCGTGGTCGTTCAGCGGCAGGTTGTTCGTCTTGTAAAACGCCTCCGGGTCGGTCCGGCTTACTCCCGACGGGTTCACGGTTTGAATCTCGACCACGGTCCCATCTTTCACGTGCATCACGGGCGGCACGTCGGCCCCAAAATAGCCCCAGACCATGTTTTCGGGCAACGATCGCACCACATGATCGGGCTTGATACGTCCCGTCGCAACCGTTTCTGGTTCAGGGTTAATGGGCGAAAAAGCCCCCGCCACATCAGGCGCAAGGCTACCAAGGGTCAACGCGGCCACACCCTGTTGAGCCGACCGGCGGAGAAAAGAACGTCGGGATGAAGGCATATGGTCAGGTTGATTCGTTGGCAGGGAAAGGGGTGGGTCAGTGTGGGTTTACTGTCTTCTACACCCGCACAAACAGTTTCCGCCGGTAGAGCCACACCATCAGGTACCACGCTAATCCAAACGCAATTAAACCGATGATGCCAAACCGGACGCCTTCGGGCACCCACATAAGCCAGTGGGCGACGTGGATGTGGACGTTCGCCACGAGCCAGCTATGAATGGTCCAGTGAAGCAGGTACGCCGCCATGCTATTGGCCCCGGCTACGATAAACAGGAACGTGCCACGCCGCCACCGCCAGATTTCCACGGCCACGATGCAGAGGGCTAATAGCAGGTACACCAGCCCCCCGCTGAAGACCGTCCAGGCGGGTGTCCAGATACGTTTTACGATGGGGCAAATGCCAAAAAACTGACACGCTAGTCCCAACAAAACTGTTCCAACACCCCAGATAAGCAGTTTTCGCACGTTTTGCCCGACTGGCTTTTCGTCGCGAAGCAGTTGCCCAGCCAGCAACCCCAGCAGCATGGTGGCCAGCGACGGAACGAAGCTTAGCGTAACGTAGCCACCGCCGTTTTGCACAAATGGCTTTTCGCGCGGAAACAGGTTCAGAAACCACTGATCGAACTGGTTGGCGGGGTTGGCGTGGATATTCCAGTGCGCGAAAAAGCCCGTCAGCACTTCATACGGCTTATCCTCGACGGGGCCAAACGGGGCCAGCGTGGCCGCATCGGGTAGGGGCCAAAACGCAAACAGCGCCCAGTAGCCAACCAGGATTGCGGCCACCGCCGCCCACTGCACCCGCGCCGGGCGGAACGCCAGCCAGAACAGCATCGGGTAACCTAAGCCAATCTGCGAGATCACGTCTTCAAACGTGAAATACGTCTGCTCCCGCCCCATCGACCGGAGCAAAATGCCCAGGCCAATCAGGATAGTCGCCCGCCGCCACGTATGCCGCCAGAGTTCGGCACGGGTAGCTCCTTTGGCGAGCCGCCCGGCAATGGAAAACGGCACCGACACCCCCACCATGAGCATAAACGACGGCTGGATCATGTCCCACAGTCGACAACCGACCCAGCGTTCGTGCGAGGTCTGATAACCAACGAATTGCCAGAATGCACTATCGGGAAAGAACGCCGCCAGCCGGGGCAGTTCCAGCGTGGCTTCGGTCATGAGCAGCACCATCACGAGGCCGCGAAATACATCAAGTGAAAGGAAGCGGTTGGGCATGATTTCAGTTTAGAGTTTTCAATCCAACAGCACCATGACGTCTTCTTTTGTCAGCGATTTCATGAAGCTTTCTTCGGTGGTAACCAGCTCGTTAGCCAGGCGCTGCTTACCACGCTGGAGGGCCAGGATCTTCTCTTCGACGCTGTTTTTGGTGATGAACTTGTACGTAAACACCGGCTTCTGCTGCCCAATGCGGTGCGCCCGGTCGATGGCCTGCGCCTCGATGGCGGGGTTCCACCAGGGGTCGAGCAGAAAGACGTAGTCGGCGGCGGTGAGGTTGTGGCCCAGTCCACCAGCTTTTAATGAGATCAGGAACAATTGCACCGACTCGTCGGTCTGGAACCGGGCCACCTGCTCCTGCCGGTCCGTGCTGGAGCCATCGAGGTAAGCGTAGCGGATGTTGCGGGCGTTCAGGTACTGTTTGATCACGGCCAGGTGCTTAATAAACTGACTGAATATCAGAATCTTATGCCCCTCCATGATGGCTGTTTCCAACCTCATGCGCACATCATCCATCTTGCCCGAATCACCCTCATATTCCTGATCGACCAGGCGCGGGTGGTTGGCAATCTGGCGGAGTTTGGTGAGGCCCTGCAACACCACCATCTGCGACTTGGCAAGGCCCTCTTCTTCAATCCGTTCCAGAATCAGGTTGCGGTAATACGACTTGGCTTCTTCGTACACTTTTTCCTGTTCGGGCGTCATTTCGCAGAAAAGCACCGTCTCCACTTTGGCGGGCAAATCGGTGGCCACCTGCGCCTTATTCCGACGCAGCATAAACGGCTTTATCAGGCCGTAGAGCTTGTGCATTTTCTGCTCGTCGTTACGCTTTTCAATGGGTATCTGATAGCTGTTTCTGAAGAACGACTGACTGCCCAGCAACCCTGGATTGATGAATGTCATCTGCGTCCAGAGGTCCATGGTGCTGTTTTCGAGGGGCGTACCCGTCAAAATGAGCCGGTGCGCCGACTGCACCTGCATGATGGCCCGCGTGATGTAGGAGTTCGGGTTTTTAATGGCCTGCGACTCGTCCAGAATGACGTAATCGAAGCGGTAGTTTTTGAGCAAATCAATGTCAATCCGCACAATGCCGTACGAGGTCAGCACGAGGTCATAATCGTCGAAAAGGGCCGTGTTTTTGTCGCGGTAGGTGCCAGTATAGACCAGCACACGCAGGTCGGGCGTAAAGCGGCGGGCCTCCAGTTCCCAGTTGTAAATCAGCGACGTAGGCATCACCAGCAGGCTTGGGCAGCTAAGCTGGTCCTCACCCGCGTTGGCTTCTTTGCGGCCCTGTAGCATGGCCAGGGTCATCACGGTTTTGCCCAGGCCCATATCATCGGCAAGGCACCCGCCGAAGTGGTACTGCCGCAGGAAATTCATCCAGTCGTAGCCCGCCTTCTGGTAAGGTCGCAGGGTGCCGATGAAGCCCGCTGGCAACGGAAATTCGTCGATCCGTTCAAACTCGCGCAGCCCTTCCAGCCGACGGCTGATGATGGTGTCGGCCAGTGATTGGTTGTCCAGATCCTGCACCAGAGCGATGTGGTGTTTTTGCAACACCAGTCGCTCGCCGAAC
>JBBRMP010000309.1:0-4924 GCA_038230755.1 Cytophagales bacterium
ACGTTCACTTTGGCGTCGGCAATAATCTGCTGCGTAATGCCCGACCGGCTCAGTTTGATCGTCTCGATCTCTTTGGCAATCGCCGATTCGATCTTGCTTTGCAGGTCGAGGCTGATGCTCTTGTTCGAGAAAATTTGCACTGTTTTGGGCTGCTCGATTACGTCTTTCGGCACCACCACCAGCGCATCATAGCCCTTTGCAACGAACTCTTTCTTGGCCCGTTCCGGCGATTCGTTCAGGTATACAAACGCCAGTTGGTCTTCGTCTTTGAATTTGCCCTTAAACTGCCCATTCTGGTCCAGAACAGCCACTTTTTTCTGCGAAACAGACCCGATAGCGGCCCAGCCAATGGCCCCGTAAAACGCCGCCAGCAGTAGTGGTGCCAGCAACGTCATCACGATAAATGATTTCTTGCGCACGCGTACCATGTACTCGCGCTTGATAATGGTCAGGATGATACTCATGGTTTACTCATTGGCTTCGCCAACGGCTTTGATAAAGATGTCGTTCATGCTGGGAATATTTTCGCCAAATGACCGGATTGAAACCTGGTTTAAGAGCAAACGAATGAGGTCATTGACGACGGCATCGGGCGGAATTTTGATGTCGATCCGGTCGAAGCCATCGTCCGTGCGGCCCACGTCGGTAGCGTCGAAGGCGGCGGGCAGTTCGCCCAGTTCGCCTTGGTATTCAACCCGGTAGGTGTGCGTTTTGAACTGCTCTTTGATGGCCCGCTTCGACCCATCGAGCACCTTATGCGCCCGGTCGATAAGGGCAATGTGGTCGCAGAGTTCCTCGACGGTTTCCATCCTATGGGTCGAAAAGATAATGGTCGTCCCTTGTTGGCGGAGTTCCAGAATTTCGTCGCGGATGAGGTTGGCGTTGATGGGGTCGAAACCCGAAAAAGGCTCATCCAGAATCAGCAGGGCCGGCTGGTGAAGCACCGTGGCCACAAACTGAATCTTTTGCTGCATCCCCTTCGAGAGGTCTTCCACGTTTTTGGACCACCACGTTTTGATGTCGAATTTCTCGAACCAGATCTTCAGTTTGTCCATTGCCTGCCGTTCGTTGAGGCCCTTGAGTTGAGCCAGATACAGCAGTTGTTCGCCCACCTTCATTTTCTTGTACAGCCCCCGCTCTTCGGGCAGGTAGCCAATGTGGCGAATGTGTTCGGGACCGAGAGGTTTACCATCAAACAGCACCTCGCCCGAATCGGGGCCGGTGATTTGGTTGATGATCCGAATCAGCGATGTTTTACCCGCGCCGTTTGGCCCCAAAAGCCCAAAAATCTGGCCCGTTGGCACCGACAGGCTTACGTCGTCTAGGGCCCGGTGCTGGGCATATTGTTTTACAATGTGGCGGGTTTCAAGAATAGCCATGCTCAAAATGAAAGTGATGCCTTAAAAGTAGTGGTCAGCCACCGAACGGGGTCAAAATTAGGATCAATAGCCGCCCGGTCCGACAAACGGCAAAAAAAGAGCCGCCTCGTAATCGGAAGCGGCTCTTTCTACAGATCGGTAGTGTTGACGTGTGGCTACGCATGCGGCCCCGGACGCGTAGCCACACACCCAATGTCACTCAACAAATACGGCGCGTAAGCAACCGACTTAGTTCACGTATTTCGAGCGGATCTGGAACAGCAAAAACAGCCCGATAGCCAGCGAAATAAGGCCCGATATAAACCCGCTGACGGTGAGCGTGACCAGACTGGCCAGCACAAACAGCAACTGCGCCTGATACATTTTCACCCAGCTTTCGCGCGTACGTTTAAACGATCCCGGCAGGGCCAACATACCAATAACGGCACCCGCTAGGCTGATGAGCGCCGAAATACTGAAGAGGATATTGGCCGAGAAAGCACTCAATATCACCAGCCCGCCACCCAGCATACTGAGCACAAAAAATACGATCTGGAGAATGATCAGGTACGGAATGATTTTGACGATGATCTCCCGGATTTCGTCGGGAATCTGGAAAGGGGCTTTTTCGGTGAATACCGGGGCCAGTTCTTGTTCAAATACGGCGGGTTGTGCCATTGGCGTAAAGAGGTTATAACAACGGACCGTTGTCGATGTAAGCTATACAAAAAATCCCTGCCGACTAGTTGGCAGGGATTTTTCTGGCAGGCAGGCAGGACTGCCTATGCTTTCACAACAATGGTTTTGGCCCATTCGTCGCCAAATCGCTTCGAGTTATCCCGAAAAATAACCAGCGCATCGACCAGGTTCAGGAGGGGAATAACCTGTGGTATGGCCCGCACAACACCCGCCCCGTAGTCGCCCATAATACTGGCTCCGGTGTCTTCCTTGATCACTTTTATGCCCATTAGCTTCTTACCTACGCTCTGTCCGTTCAAAAAGGGCAGGCTATCACGGGTAAGCAAATAACCCAGGCTAATCAGGTAACCCAGCGTGGCCAGTTTGTACGAAACAATATTCAATACAAGCATGGGCACATAACTCACAATGCCGTCGATGAAAATGGCAACGAAGCGAATGGCGGGGCTGGCCTTTTCGCGGGCAACTGAGGTAGACGAGTATGGCGTTGGTTCCATGGAAAGAGAGGGGTTGTTTAGGTAGACGATTGATTTTCAGTAAACAAGGTAGCTGTAGTACCCTATGAAGGCAATTTTGGCCAACTATTTATTTTGAACGGCCAAATATAGAGCGGTAAATAGGTTTCCGATAGGCAAACTGCGCCCACATGAGCGGGTAAAACAGGTAGTCGAGCAGACGACTGGGCGTTTGGAAGTCAATCTCATCGGCAATGATTGTACCCGTGCCCTCTTTGATGAGGCGGTGTTTGTGGTGCCATGCCGACAGGAAAAAGGGCAGTTTTACGCCTTCGTCGATAAAAAAAATCTCGCCAGCGGTGGTTTGCTGATCAATGATGTCGCTGTTCCAGACCTGTTTGAAGAGCAGAAAATTCAGTTCGAGCGAGACCACGTCACCTGTCAGACAGCCATCGAAGCGAAGCACCCGGACGGGTGGAAACGGCGGGCTAAGCCGGTCGAACAGTCGCCGGTCGAAGCCTGCCCAAACAGCGTCGAGGGGAGCCTTCACGCTGGTACGAATCGTAAGTTTCATTGGGGTAAGTTAAACGTTATGGCCCACTATGGCTCTAATACAGCAGAAAGGCAGGCTGATCGCGTATCTTTGTGTCTATCTTAATTCATAGTTTAACTCCGTTTAACACAACCTATGGCTTCCTCACGATTCCTCCTGCCCCTGCTCCTGCTAACCTTGTTTGCCACTGCCTTCAAATCGGCAGAAAACCCCGATGCAGTGGTAGGCACCTGGCTCAACGGCACCAAAAAAGGACACATCCAGATTTATAAGCAGGGCAACAAGTACTTCGGCAAGCTGGCTTTCCTGACCGAACCCAACGACGCCACGGGTAAACCCAAACTTGATGGCAAAAACCCCGACGCCAAACTTCGCAGCCGCCCCCTGCTAAACCTTAACCTCATGAACGACTTCGTTTTCGACGGCGATAATGAGTGGGAAGACGGCAAGATTTACAACCCCGAAGACGGCAAGACGTATAGCTGCTACATGAAGCTTAACGACCCTAACACGCTCATGGTCAGAGGCTACGTAGGCATCAAGATGCTGGGCAAATCACAAACCTGGACGCGGATCAAGTAGCCGTGGAGACCATCATCATCGGAGCCGGGCCGGCGGGGTTAGCCGTGGCGGGGCGGCTGGCCAAACTGGGGCAGCCGTTTACGCTGCTCGAAGCCGCGCCAAATGTGGGGTCGGCGTGGCGGAACCACTACGACCGGCTGCACCTGCACACCATCAAATCGGAGTCGGCACTGCCCCACCTGCCCTACCCTGCCGATTACCCCACCTACGTCTCGCGCGATCAGTTGGTGGCCTATCTGGAGCAGTACGTGGCCCATTTCGGCATAAAACCCGTAGTCAACGAGCACGTAACAGGCGTTCGTCGGGCCGATAAAGGCCATTGGCTGGTGCGCACCGATACCGACACGTTCACCGCCGAAAACGTGGTGGTCTGTACGGGCTACAACCGCGTTGCTTATGAACCCGACCTGCCGGGACTGGACTCATTTACGGGCACGGTGATCCACAGCAAGAGCTACCGCAACGGCACAGCCTTTGCCGGGCAGCGGGTACTGGTAGTGGGCATGGGCAACACCGGGGCCGAAATTGCGCTCGATTTGCAGGAACACGGGGCCAAACCAACCATCTCGGTACGGGGGCCGGTGAGCATTGTGAAGCGCGAAGTATTTGGCCGTCCGGCGCAACCACTGGCCATTTTCCTGAACAAATTCCCGAACTGGATCTATGATTCGATGGCCAAACTGTCGCAGAAACTGAACTCCGATAACCTCTCAGCTTACGGCATCGAGACACCTAACTACCCACCCTCCTATCAGATTCGGGTGCTGGGCAAGATTCCGGTGATTGACCAGGGCACGGTGGCACAGATCAAGGCGGGCACCATTGCCGTGCGCCCCGGCATCACCCAAATCCACGAGTTGGGCGTCACCTTCACCGACGGTCGCCATGATGCTTTCGATTCCATTGTGCTCGCCACCGGCTACCGCACCGGCCTTTCCGATATCCTTGGCGACGACCTCAGCCGCAAAATTTTGAACGAAAAAGGCTACCCCCGTGGCCTTTGGGATACCAGCCCAGCCCTGAAGGGCCTCTATTTCCTCGGCTTCGCCACGCCGCTATCAGGCATCCTACGCGGCATCCGGCTCGATTCGGAACGGGTTGTGGGGGAAGTAGTGAAGGAGTAGGAAGGGCGAATGTGTGATGTAAAATGGCTTCGCGAGTGGCGCCGAAACGTCGGACCGCCTTCAACTGCGCTCAGGGTGACAACAACGTTGAATCAACTCAAGAACCTATCTTATTTCCCTGGTACGCCAGCCCGGTGTCACCCTGAGCGCAGT
>JBBRMP010000310.1:0-4789 GCA_038230755.1 Cytophagales bacterium
AGCGGAGCGTTGCTCCGCTGTGAGAAAAATCAGCAACCAATCCAAAATCTCTTCACGTCCAGTACAAAATCGGTGCGTTGGGAAAACGCTTCGTCCACTCGTCATAGAAGAATCGTTTCATAGCTTTCATGTCGTCGGGCTGGTACACGTATTTCGTGCCGCCAAACTTGTTGCGCTTGGCCGCGCGGCCTGCCTCGGCCATATCCAGCGACGTATTCGGATACCATTGCATCAGCACATCCTTCGAGCCGGGCGTAAACCGGTGGCTGATCATCTCCACGTTCAGGTCTATTTTATTGCCTAACGTGCTGTAATCCAGCACCTCATATATCCGGTTGAGCAAATGGCAGTACTCATCCTGCCATTCAGGAATGGGCATGATTGGGGCAAGGATGATGCCTATTGGGTAACCGCCATCCCCTAGTTCGTTGGGCAGCGCCAGTTTGCGTAATGCCTGCAACCGCGCTTCCACAGAGGCTGTGCCACCCTCTAACTTCCGGGCAATAGACTCCGTGTTGAGGCTCACGCGGGCGCGGGTGTGGCCGTTGTGCGGCAGGTCGAGCAGGCTGTCTACCTGATCATATTTCGTCACGAATCGCAACTGCCCATTTTCGCGCTGCCCAAAATAGCGGATGCACTCGGCCAGCCCGCCCGTGAGGTGTTCGATGCCCAGCACGTCGGTATAGCAACTGACTTCAAACGAGGTGGGCCGTTGACCCGTCTGACCGGCCTTATTTTGCCAGGTGGCATTGGGCGGGTAGGTGCCTTCGTAGGTGGCGGTGTTGGCCAGCATGGTGGGCAGGTTGGCATAGACGCGTACCACCGGCGGCCCGGCCAGACTACCCGCCAGGTAGCAGTACTGGCAGTGGGCGGGGCAGCCTTCGGCCAGGTTCATCTGCCAGTCGGCCGAGGGCGGAATGGGTTGCAGGCGCATGGCGCTGGGCGGCGCGTTGACAATGGCCAGCGTGTTTTTGGCAATGCGGTACGTCTCGCGGTCGTCGGCGCCACGGAGGCCCGTAAGCCGGTTATTTTTCATCACCTCGATGGGCAACTTCAGGGCCGACACGCGCTCGTAAATCTGCTGGCCATACGGCTCATTCAGGGCGTCGGGCGTAAACAAAACCCGCTTCGGCATCCACACCCGCGCCGACCGCTGGTCGATTTTGGGGCTACTTTCTACACGATTCAACAGCACGTCTTCCATCGTATAGAAAACACCAAAGAAGCCTTAATGGGTCACTCAAGGCCGTTCTTTGCCATTTATTTACTAGAGATTGAGTGCCGCCAGGTGCTGCCAAACCGTATTCAGGCTGCACACCTGAACTTGCTTGTCCAGCCGAAAATCACTGGCTGAGGGCGTAACTACCAGCAGGGGTATATTACCCAAATCCTGACTGGCAATGCGATTGCCCCGACTTAGGGCGGGTGCGTTGGTATACTTAATTTCCACGCCTACTACGGGCCTGTCGCCCCGGACCAGTACTAAATCTAATTCCGAACCATCGGCAGTCCGGTAGTAAAAAGCCTGCGTGTTGTAGGACAACTGGGCAATGATCTGCTGAACCACATAGCCTTCCCACGACCCGCCAAGGTGCAGGCTTCCGGTTAATGCCTCACTGGTCTCAATCACGGCCAGGTTATGGAACATGCCGCTATCACGCAGGTAAAGCTTGGGTGTTTTGACCAATCGTTTGCCGATGTTGACAAAGTAGGGTGGAAGACGGCGAATCAAAAACGCATTCTCCAGGAAGTCGAGATAATGTTGGATAGTTGGTACGCTCAGGCCCAGTGAACGCGCCAGATGAGCCATATTCAATTGGTTAGCGTGGACACTAACCAGCATCGACAAGAGGGTTCGCACCCGGACTGGCGACGCACCCAGCCCCAAAGCCGGCAGGTCACGCTCGATATAGGTTTGAATGAAGTCGTTCATCCGTCGGTTCGCCTGCCGGTCACTGGGAGCCAGCAATACATCGGGATAGCCGCCCCGTAGCCAATGTTGCTGATAGCTAACTTGCTCCCTAACTTCCTGCCAGGTGAGGGGTTGCAATTCCAGATAAGCAATACGGCCAGCCAGTGACTCAGCGCTTTGCTGTAAAAGATGAGGCGAAGCTGAACCAAGCAGGACAAAGCGTCCCGCCACCCGATGACGGTCAATCAGTGAGCGAAGCAACGGGAATAACTGCGGCATACGTTGAATTTCATCCAGAATAACAAGTCTATCCTGCCGCTCAGAGAGATACAACTCTGCATCCTGCAACCGGCTAAGATCCTGAATCGACTCCAGATCCAGGTAGATTGGTTCAGTGAGAAATTGGGTAGCTAACAAACGAACCAACGTAGTTTTTCCAACTTGCCGTGGGCCAACCAACGCAACGGCTGGTCGGTCACTGATCAGTTCGAGCAGTTCGCTGGCAACAAAACGAGGGAACATAATACCGTAAATTTTAAATGAAAGTTTAAATTTACGGTATTAATGGCTAAACGAAAAAAAACAGCATTACCACTTCCTCAACCAAATAGCCTGCCCGCCACCCGCCGCCAGATGCATCGTAATAACGTCGGTAGGGGAGACCGTACGAGTGGTTTTAGTGAGGTGATTTGGCTGTTGGGCCACGTCGGGCGCATCGGCGTATACGGTGGCCTCGTAGGTGCCGGGCGGCAGAAAATCGAGCTTGACGGCAAGGTCACGTGCCTGGCTGCTGTTGATGGCCCCCACGTACCAGTCGGTGCCGGAACGCCGCGCCACCACGGCATGTTCGCCCACCTCAGCGCTGGGTACGCGGGTCTCGTCCCAGGTGGTGGGCACCTGCCTGATGAACTCAAATCCGGGTTGGCCGCGGTAGGCGTCGGGGTAGTCGGAGACCAGTTGCAGGTAGCTCTCAAACACCACGTACATAGCCAGTTGGTGGCAGCGGGTGCCGTGCATCAGGGGCCGGGTGTACTGAATTCGGTACAGCGAATCGGGTACGGCCCGGAACCCGCCGAGGTGCATGTCGGCGGGGCCCGCCAGCAGGCGGGTGAAGGCCATGTTCAGGTCATGGTCGGGCGTGTCGAGGCCGCTCCATTTAGCGGTTTCGTAGTTGAGAGTGCCCTCGCGGGTGAACTCGTTGGGCCAGGTGCGGTGGCGACCGGTGGGTTTGTAAGCTCCGTGAAACTGGATATGCAGTTTGTGCCGCGCCGCCGACTGCAGAATTTCTTCCTGAATAGTCACCATCTCCTGATCGTCGCGGTCCATAAAATCGACCATCAGACCGGCCACGCCCCATGCTTCATATTGGGCAAAGGCTTTTTCCAGTTTGGGGTAAAGGGCCGCCCAGTGCGTCCAGAGCCTGATTTTAACGCCTTTCGAGCGGGCATACTCGCAAATTCGCGCCATGTCCAGACCCGGCACCGCCCGCGAGGGATCGGCGTTGGGGCCGGGCATGAAACCCGCCCCGTCGTTGACGTACCATTCGTGCCCGCCGTGCTCCACAATAGAGTGAAAGGCAATGT
The DNA here is from genome assembly GCA_038230755.1 of Cytophagales bacterium. Lineage (GTDB taxonomy): Bacteria > Bacteroidota > Bacteroidia > Cytophagales > Spirosomataceae > Fibrella. Next base: position 3,496 of record JBBRMP010000310.1, read on the forward strand.
GGTTGGCGGCGCAAAAGTCGATGTAATACTGGTTGGTCTCGAAGTTGTTGCCGGGCGCAAAGGTGGTGTCGGGTGTGATGTTGCCGTTCCACCAGGGCCAGCTCGCTTTGCCCGATTTCAACCACGACCAGTCGGCCACGGGGCTGGGTTCGCCGAGACTCGTGAGCATCGTCGATTCCAGAAACGCGCCGATGTGGTCGCTAATGAGCAGCACCCGCCAGGGCGTCTGGTGGGGAATTTGCGCGTTCACTTTCGCGGTGGTCTGACCCGGCAGGGGCGAGAGCTGCCCCGTCAATTCGGCCCCGGCTGGCGAGGTCCGTTTCATCAAATACATGCCCGCGTAGTTGGTCAACGCGGCCTCGGTGATCGCCAGGAAGCGTTTGTTGGGAAACGTAATCAGCGTGGGCATGTCCATCAACGTGTCGGTTCGGATCTTGCTCAGCGGCAACGTGGTGTACTGTCCCTCGTGCGACGATGTGTAGTCGGGCAGAAACAGCGCCTGCACCGCGGGGTCGCCCGTGAGCCGGAATGTGCTGCGTTCGTCGGTGAGCGTATAGGCCGACCAGCCGGGTTGTTGCGGGAAGACGTAGCGAAAGGCCACGCCGTCGTCGTAGACCCGCACCATCAGGTTTATTTGTCGTTTTGCGCCATTTGGTTCGACCAGCGGAATCAGCGCTTCCCGGCAATGGTCACGCACCGTTTTTACCTTGCCCACCACCAGCTCATACGACTCATCGACGGTGCGCAGGGTGGGTTTTGGGCTGGTCAGGTTTGGCCCAAACAGGCCCGTTTCGGCAAAATCCAGCGTCAGCGGCGAGGCATCGACCAGCGGTTTGCCATCAAAATCAATGCGGTAGGTGGGGGCCGTTGGCGTGAGCCGAAACGTGAACACGATCCGGCCATTGGGCGAGGCAACGCGCAGGTCTTTGGCGGCCAGAGCGGGGACGATCAGTGCCAGAAACAGGACGAAGCAGAGTGTCTTTGAAGATAGGCTAACGGTTTGCATGAACAGGGGTCGGTTGAGTAGTCGGGGACGATTTTCCGGGCAACGGGTGGTTCGTCAGTTGGGCAGGTCGCCGGCCAGCAAACACTGAAAAATCTGGCTGAAGGAGTATTGGCCGGTTCTAGGATCCAGATCAAATACCCAGACCAGGTCATAACGTCCTGCGCCGCCACCGTCGACTGGCCAGTCTTTGGGCACCGGCGTGGTGGGATTGATGGGCAGGCTGGTTACCATTGCGGGTATTTTTTCGTGTTGCCAGCAGATCAGCACGACACCCGCGCAGGCCATTGC
>JBBRMP010000311.1:0-4788 GCA_038230755.1 Cytophagales bacterium
ACAGGCTCAATGGTACACTAACCAAGTTGTCTGAAGTATACTTTACTGGTTGCCGTGTTACTATAACCCTATCTGACTCCCTTGCATCAGTAACTTTTGAGACGTCAAGTAGGCCTAAGATTTTTATGAGAAAGCCCTGTCTCTCAATAGAAGATACCCGAAGAATTTTACAGGTTCATCAGAAGCAAATTGGCTCATTTGTACATGCCCAAATGCTAAAACATGCCTGGGATAAGTCGGATAGCGGTTATGAGGTAAAAATAAATAAGGGGTTTACCGAATTAAAAGCTAGTGCTTATAACGCTCAAGTTGGTGAGCCATTAATGGATTACAAAGTAGGGCCAACTAATAAAAGCAATATGGCTCAGTATTTATTTGCAGGATTTAATCGCTGCTTATATCCTGTACAGAAGTTTGATTCTGATGCAGAAAGAATACTTGCTGTGATTCTTGATCGTGACTCTTCTAAATGGTTTAAGCCAGCCAAAAGTCAGTTTCAGATTTCTTACAAAAACGGGTCTAATACAGCAGAATATCAGCCTGACTTTGTGGCAGAGACCAGCACTTTTATCTATATGCTCGAAGTTAAGAGAAGAACAGAGATGACTGATGAAGTTGTATTAGCTAAAAAAGAGGCTGCGAAAGAATGGTGTAAAAATGCTACCAACTATGCTTTGCAGCATGGAGGCAAACCCTGGCAATACCTACTTATTCCTCATGATTTAATAACAGAAAATAAAACACTACTTGCATTAGCAAATCAGTTTGCCAAATAGGAAATTCCTTAAGCCAATGTAAACCTCTTCATCCGCCACGTAACCCAGGCCCATGAGGGGGTCGATTTCGATTTCCTGCGCGGCGGGTCGGGCAGCGTAGTACGGCGCGATTCACATTGACAAGTTGACCCTTGAACTCCTTTATGTTTTCCAATCAAACCGCCCTCATTACCGGTGCCGGGCAAGGTATCGGCTTTGCCATTGCCCACGAACTAGCCCGGCAGGGGGCTAACGTGTTGCTCAATGATTTCGACCCGAAACTGGCCCGGCAGGCGGCGGAGGCCATTCAGCAGGCCGGTGGCCGGTGCGCGGCTCTCCCCGGCGACGCGTCGGACGTGGCGTTCATCCGGCAAATGGTACGCACGGCGGTTAACCTGTTTGGGCGGCTCGACATGGCCATTGCCAACGCGGGTATCACCGTTTTCGGAGACCTGTTCACCACCACACCCGAAGCCTTCCAGACTATTGTGGATTTGAATCTGCGGGGTAGTTTTTTTCTGGTGCAGGCGGCGGCTACGCAGATGCGGGCGCAGGGCAAAAACGACGCGGGTATTGCCGGGCGGTTGCTGCTGATGTCGTCGGTGGTGGGGCAATTGGGGCATCCGGGCCTGCCCGTATACAGTATGACCAAGGCAGGCTTGCAAATGCTGGCCCGGCAGTCGGTGATTGACCTGTCGCCCGCAGGCATTACCATCAACGCCGTGGCCCCCGGCGCTACCCTCACCGAGCGCACCCTCGACGACCCCGACTACGTCCCGGTCTGGTCGCGGATTACGCCAATGGGCCGCCCCGCCACTGTGGGCGATATTACCGCCGCCGCGCTTTTTCTACTCTCGCCCGCCGCCAGCCACATTACGGGCCAAACCCTCACCATCGACGGTGGCTGGACGAGCGTAGGCGTACCACCAGAATAATGTACAATGAATAATGCATAATGTACAATGGCTGTCGCAGGAGGTGTATTGGCGACCGTAGCAATCAGTGGTTTGTCGTAGATTTGAGGTAAACCCTTCGTTTCATGGAAGCCGTCGTTGACCTGTCGCAATTGAATCTTACTTCTGGTGTCTATTCTTATGCCGACTACCTCACCTGGCAGTTCGACCAGACCGTTGAGTTAATCAAGGGCCATATCTTCCCCATGTCGGCCCCCAGCAGGCGGCATCAGCGGATTTCGTGGCAATTGACGTTGCTCATTGGTAATCAACTTCGTCAAAGCAATTGTCAGGCATTTGCCGCTCCGTTTGACGTGCGGTTGACCGATAAGCGGAAAGTCAAAAAAGCCAATCAGGATCTGCTGACGGTGGTTCAGCCCGACATCTGCATCATTTGCGACGAGGCCAAACTGGATGATAAAGGCTGTTTGGGTGCGCCCGACCTGGTAGTTGAAATTCTCTCGCCGGGCAATTCGGCGAAGGAAATGAAGATCAAAAAATTGCTGTACGAAGAAAACGGCGTTCGTGAATACTGGATCATCGACCCCGAACACGCCACGGCTTTCCAGTTTCACCTCACCGAAGCCGACGTCTACAGCCCCGCCACGATCTACGTCAGCGACGAAACGCTGGTCAGCGTCATCTTTCCCACCCTCGACATTCCGCTGTCTGAGGTATTTATCGAGATGCTCTAACAAGTCGTAAGTCCAGGAGTCTCAAGCGGCTGACGCGTTTTTGTCATCCACTTACGACTCCTGGACTTACGACGTTCCAGACTTATGACTCTTCTTACGCCAACACCCCATTCAATTCGTGTTGCACGGGTAGACCCTGCTTGTTCATTTGCTCGATGAACGGGTCGGGGTCGAGTTCTTCACAGTTCCAGACGCCAGGTTTGAGCCATACGCCCGTCACGAGCAGCATGGCACCAATCATAGCCGGTACACCAGTGGTGTAGCTCACGGCCTGCCCGCGTACCTCTCGGTAGGTCTCGGCATGGTCGCAGTTGTTCCAGATGAAATAGGTCTTTTCCTGCCCGTCTTTGACGCCCCGAATCTGGCAACCGATACTGGTTTGGCCCGTATAGTTTTCGCCGAGCGAATCGGGAGCGGGCAATACGGCTTTCAGAAATTCGAGGGGAATTACCTCCATGCCCTGAAACTGTATTTTGTCGATCCGGGTCATGCCCACGTTCTGGAGTACCTCTAAGTGAGTCAGATACGCCTGTCCGAAGGTCATCCAGAACCGGGCGCGTTTCAGCGTTGGGAAGTTTTTTACCAATGATTCAAGCTCTTCGTGGTAGAGTACATACGACTCTTTGGGGCCGATGCCGGGGTATTCGATGGCCTTGTGGATGCTCATCGCCGGTATCTCGATCCACTCACCGTCTTCCCAATAACGCCCCGGCTGCGTGATTTCACGAATGTTGATTTCGGGGTTGAAGTTGGTGGCGAACGCCTTGCCGTGGTTGCCCGCGTTGCAGTCGATGATGTCGAGGTAATGCATCTCATCGAACTCGTGTTTGGCGGCGTAGGCCGTAAACACCTGCGTGGCACCGGGGTCGAACCCGCAACCAAGCAACGCCATGATGCCCGCTTCTTCAAAGCGTTGTTTATAAGCCCACTGCCAGCTATACTCAAACTTGGCTACGTCTTTCGGCTCATAATTGGCCGTGTCCATGTAGTGCGTTTTGGTGGCCAGACAAGCGTCCATAATGGGCAGATCCTGGTAGGGCAGGGCCACATTAATGACCAGGAAAGGCTTTACCTGTCCAATCAACGCCACCATGTCGGCCACCACGTCGGCATCGACCTGGGCGGTTTCTATTTCAACGCCGTGCATTTGAGCTACTTCGGCGGCAATTTTATCGCACTTGGAAAGGGTACGGCTGGCGAGGGTGATGCGCGTGAAAACGCTGGCGTTGAGGGCACATTTATGCGCCACGACACTGCCCACTCCACCGGCTCCAATAATCAGCACATTGGCCATGTTGGGTATTCTGGTTGGTTTCAAAATGATGGCCGCAAAGATACGAAGCAAGCCAACGCAGCACGGATTGGTATCGGTATGTGCCTCTACTGCCGCCTAATAAGCTGGCACACAGCCGTTAAAGAGATTTTATTAAACGGCGAAAGGAGATTTTTGTGTCACTTTCTTTTGTGTAAGTACCTGACCGTCAACTCAATTTAATGTACAGTAGACTATATATATCTACGATTGCAAGGTAAATTCCTACTACTATAAATGAAATTTTCACGTTACCAGTTGGTAACAATGCGCTAATTCTACAGCTTTGCAGCAGAAGCGTATCAATTAGTCGAGCAACCCTCTTAAAACATGACAGTACTATGAAAATTGTAAAGCGTAGAAACCGGGCAATGACCATGGAGCGCATCCTGCGTGCTATGGGTGACGTGATGGCTGAGAAAGGTACCAAGAAAGCGGGTATCAACGCGGTCGCCGAAAAAGCAGGCGTGAACAAGGTGCTGATCTATCGCTACTTCGGTGGTTGGAACGGCTTGTTGGAAGCCTATGTACAACGAGGCTTTTTCCTGTCGATGTTCAATGAACGATTCCTGGACACCGTTCCGTCGAATCCCGGTCCTGAAGAACGGAGCAAGGTTTGGTCGGAGTACGTGATCAAATTGGCGCGTGAATTCCGCGACCGTAAATCGTCGCAGGAATTGATCCGCTGGGAAATGCAAAACGGCGAAACTGAATTGGCGCGTCGCCTGTCAGCCTTCCGTAACGAATCGTACAAAAAGATTATCGATAAACTGGCCCCTCATCCCAGTTATGATCCAACGGCCCTCACGGCCGTGATACTGGGTGGTGTTACCTACCTGACGCTTGTGAGCGACAATCGCAACAAAATCGTCGACATTGACTTGAGTACCCCCGAAGGCTGGGAGCGCATCGAAACCGCCATCCGGCGTATTTTCAGTAGCCTGAATATTGCCCTGAGTAGCAAGGAAACGAGTGCCAGGTAGTAAAGCCGCGTCCTATACAAACAGAAAAAAGTGGTAGCAGTAGGCAGCGGTCCGACGTATCGGGGCAGTGGGCAGTTGCTGACGCGTAAG
>JBBRMP010000312.1:0-4786 GCA_038230755.1 Cytophagales bacterium
AGGAAATTTAAGGGTTTTTGCGTGAGTCCTTTTAAAATCGTGTTCGGTTTTCGATGACGTAACTATCGGTAAATAAACAGATTACATGACATAAACAATACAAAAAACTGACCTCACGATAGGTCTGACTTCGGCACAGGCTGCGCAAAGCCGCACCGAATTTGGGCCAACGCGCTCGAAACCGTCAAGCCCGACTCTACGCGCTGTGCTGGACGCAGATGCTACACGTTTTCAGTATGTATTCGGGCAAACGGCCCTCGCTGTTCAAGAACGAAATCACCCGCAATCGTTACATCTGGCTGACCTTACTGCTGAACACAGGTCTGTTGCTGCTCACGTATTACGTGCCGTTTCTGCGCTCGGTGTTGGCCCTTCAGCCGCTCGACGGGCGGGCGTTGCTACTCCTTATCGGTTCAGGGTTACTGCCCGTATTGATCCTGTAGCTCGGTCGGCGGGTACTGGCGCGTTTATGAACTCCAACCAAAGTCTGGCCTGAACCGAGATGGCGGTAAGAAGCAACAAGTAGACTATCGTTGGGTGAAAACGTTCATAGAATTCACTGATAAATGCCAGGGTAAGGTATGACCCAAATCATACGCTTAGCCAGGCAAAGTCATAGGTAGACAAATAGGTGTCAGGTAGATTTGTCACGTACTTAAACAAATCCCCAACGAGTGTGAAAACGAATGAAACTCTTCAGAAAGACGTTCAAGATGCCATTAACTGGAAGCCGCTGCTGAACGCCGCCGAAATTGGCGTAACAGCCAACGATGGCGTGGTCACCCTGACCGGAACGGTGGACAGCTACGCCAAGAAATCAGAAGCGGAAGCGGCCGCTAAAAACGTAGAAGGTGTGCGGGCGGTGGTCGGAAAGATCGACGTCAAATTGGTTGGTATCTGGCGAAAAGCTGACACCGCAATCGCCACTGAAGTCCTCAATGCGCTTTACGTGCGAGCTGGGAGGTTCCCAAAGACAACGTACCTGTAAAGGTTGAGCATGGTGGGGTTCTCTCCCGATTTTAGCTAAACACACTGACCTGACTATACGACAAAAAGTCCATGAGAACGATCATACCCATAAATCGCCCTAGTTACCCGCTCCACTTAATCGAGTATGGCGACTTCAGTTGCTCCCTCTGCCGGGACCTTCAGCCACTGCTGAGGACAATACTGCCACAATTCGGAGACGATGTTTATCACACATTCCGGCACTTCCCGGAGCCGGGGAATCCGTCGGCGCTGCTGATGGCGCTGGCCGCCGAGGCGGCCCGCCGCCAGGATCAGTACTGGGCCATGCACCGGGCTTTGTTTGCCCATACGGCCCTTGCTCCGGTCTCGCTCCATTCCGTATCGCTCCTGGCATCATCGTTAGGCCTGGATGTGGCCGACTTCCGTAACGACATGCATGATACCACGCTGAAACAGCGTATTCGGGCCGATGTAGAGCAGGGTCGGCTGGACAGCGTCGTGGCTACCCCCACGCTTTTTCTGGGTAGTCGTCACCTGCTTGGTAAACTGACGCAGGCACGGCTGGTACCGCTCATCCGCTACTATATCGACCGGTCCCAGGTACCCGTGCTGGGCACGGTAGACTCCGCTAATGGGCTGGTTCGCTGGTCGGGTGTCGGGAATCACTAACCTGGGTAGGGGGCGGGTTGAACCCGTTTACGGGCAACCGTCAGGTTTCCCAACAGGACAATAAATTCATTCACCAATCAACAGAAAAGACATGAACGATCAACAGGCAACGGTGGCCGTGTACAACAGCCACGATTTGGCCGAAGAAGCCATTGGTAAACTACAGCAGGCAGGCTACGACATGAAAAAGTTGTCGATTGTCGGTAAAGACTACCACACGGACGAAAACGTCGTTGGCTATTCATCGGTGACCGAATGAAGGCGTGGGGAAGCCAGGGTGCCTTCTGGGGCGGCCTGTGGGGTTTGCTCTTCGGGTCAGCCTTTTTTCTGATTCCTGGTATCGGGCCATTGCTGATTGCGGGTCCGTTTGTGGCTTCGCTGGTAGGTGCCCTCGAAGGGGCTATTGCGCTGGGTGGCTTGAGTGCGTTAGGTGCCGCCCTGGTGAGCCTGGGCATTCCTAAAGACAGCGTCATTGACTACGAAACGGAGATCAAGACCGGGAAATTTGTGCTGATTGCCCACGGCACGGCCGATGAAATTGCCCAGGCCAAAGAGACGCTGGGCACGCAGATAATGTACACCCTATCGTAAAATGCCCGCTGTTGCCCCTTGTCAACTACGCTGAACTCATGAAAAAACTGCTGTTGCTGACCGACTTTTCGGAAGCCTCCCGCCACGCACTCGACTATGCCCGCTCGTTTTTCAGCGATACCGTGGCCGATTTTCACCTGCTTTGCGTCTACCCCCCGGAGTCTACGGCTGCCTACAGTCCGATCTATAGTCACGGAGCGTCCCACACGGCTTATACCGATCAGCTAAACGATATCCTGATCCAGTTACGTCGGGAGGCTACCACAAACTGGCATACCTATCGTTCAGCCGTCTGTCCGGGAACCTGGCTCGATATAATCGGAAAATCACTTGACATGGAGCCGTATGATGTTGTGGTGATGGGTGCTCAAAAAGATGGTACCAGTACCTTGTTTGGCCGTAGTGCTACCGCCCTGACCCGCCAACTGAACGCCAACGTGATGGTGGTGCCCGTCGATGCCCTCACGCTATCTGCTCATGACGCCATCACCCGATACGCTGACTCAGGTTACCAACCGGCCAGTTGACTAACGATCACTTTTCTCCCTCAACGATTGATTTTTTATGGACAAAGACTTACAAGGTAAAACGGCACTGGTAACCGGGGCCGCCTCAGGAATTGGTAAGGCCGTTGCCCTGCTATATGGCCAGCACGGGGCTAATGTAGTGGTGTCTGATGTAGACGAGGGGCAGGGGCAGCAGGTGGTGGACCAACTGAGAGCGGGCGGCGCAAACGCGGGGTTCGTTAAAGCCGACGTCGGTGATTGGGCTCAGTGTCAGCGAGTGGTGCATGAAACCGTGTCGATGTTTGGCTCGCTGGATATAGCCTGTAATAACGCGGGTATCGGTGGTGAACTGAACATGACCGCCGATTACAGTCTGGAGGGCTGGCAGCAGATCATCAACGTAAACCTGAACAGCGTTTTTTTCTGCCTGAAGTATGAATTAGCCGTGATGCTGGAGCAGGGCGCGGGCGTGATCGTCAACATGGCTTCCATTTTGGGGCAGGTGGGAACGGCTGGTTCGCCGGGATACGTGACGGCCAAACACGGTATGGTGGGCTTAACGCAGACCGCCGCGATTGAGTATGCACCCAAAAACATTCGAATCAATGCCGTCGGCCCCGGCTACATCGACACGCCATTGCTAAGCCAACTATCGCCGGAAGTCAGGCAGCAGTTGGTTGAACTACACCCGATTGGCCGGTTGGGCAAAGCAGACGAAGTGGCCGAACTGGTCATCTGGCTCAGTTCGGATAAAGCCTCTTTTGTTACCGGATCGTACTACCCGGTTGATGGCGGGTATTTAGCCAGATAGCTCGAAGATGATGAACGGACACTATTGGGGAATGGGATGGGGGATGTGGCTCATGCCGGTCCTTATCATTCTCGTTATTTATTTCTTAATGAGAAATAACGTCCGAACCAAAAACGGACGTGATGCTGAAATGCCCATTGAACTGGCTAAGAAGCGATATGCTCTGGGAGAAATCACCAAAGAGCAGTTTGAACAAATGAAAAAAGACATAAGCTAATTATGTAAAATGGTAAAGGAAGCCGAATAAAGGGTGAACGTCATTTGTCAAACCTCCGCAGTCGTTTACTAATTAAATAGCAACCCGGAAATTTAACAGGTCAGCCTAACAAATAACTCAACACGCAATGGAACGCAACATAAAAAGCTTAACAAGCTACAGCATAGCAGCCACCGACGGAACGATCGGAGAAGTCGACGAATTTTACTTTGATGACCAAAGCTATAAAACACGTTACCTGATCGTTAAAACGGGTAGCTGGCTGTCGGGACGGAGCGTACTTATTTCACCAGATGCAGTAAGTAAGCAACCATGGAAAAACAGTATTTTTCCGGTAAACATAACGAAAGAGCAGGTAAAAAACAGCCCGGATATTGATACCGATAAGCCAGTTTCGCGTCAGCAGGAAATCGACTTATACGGTCATTACCAATGGCAAAATTATTGGGGTAGCGGCCTTTACGCCGGTAGTTCTATGGGCCTTGGCATGGGTATAGGTATGCCGCTCCCGGTAGTTGACGAAAAGGTATTAACTGAGGCCGATAAAAAAGATAAACATAGTGATGATGATATTCATCTGCGCAGTACAGCGACAATTACCGGCTATCATATTCACGCTACCGACGGCGAGATCGGTCATGTGAACGATTTTATCATCGATGATCAAACCTGGCAACTCACGTTCGTCGTGGTAGACACAGCTAATTGGTTTGGGGGCAAAAAAGTACTGATTCCCATTGCCAATATCGAGCGGATAGAGTGGGCTTCTGATCTGCTCTATTTAGCTATCGATAAAGCCGCTGTTGATCACAGCCCGCTGTTTGACGAGGAAGCCTACCTTCATGTATGATTTTAGGCATAATGAAGGACTCATTACTGGACATTGAAGAAAAACAGGCGTATTGGCACCTTGAGGGGCTTGGTGAGTTGCGCCAGCAGCCAATCTACAAAATGTGCAATACTGACTAATTCGTTAACCACCACCGAATAGCCTTTGCGAAATATTGATTCCCCTAGCCGTAA
>JBBRMP010000313.1:0-4758 GCA_038230755.1 Cytophagales bacterium
CGTAACTGTTTAGGTAGGCAAATTCAAGCCAATTATCTGACAATCAGCAAGTTACTAATTTTTCTAATTTATGAGTTAAACTAAGCAAAAATATTAATGTGCTGATAATCAACTACTTGAATTTTATACATTAAATACTTTTGCGATTTTTAACTTTGCAAGTGCTTGATTATCAGTTCAGTGGACTACCTAAACAGTTACTAAAAATCATGATTGGAAAGATGATTCTTTTCTCTCTCAAGTATCCACTTGATTTTATCAGCAATTTCTTTCTACTTCTGCCTGTATTCGTTGGTGCATATAGGCAGAAGTATTTAACCAGTTCACTAAAGGGATTCGTATTAGTATTTACAATTCGATTTATAGAAGAATCGATACTGATTTATCTGGCTTTAGTTCATAAAACGAATTTAGAGGCACAGAAACTATTTATGGTTGTTGATGTTTTTGTGTTGTGCCTTGTTTATGGAAATATATTTAGAAACAATAAAAACCTCTTTAAACTCATATGCATTTTAGGGGTCTTGGTAGAGACGCTGCTGTTAGCCCATGTATTTTTTTATGAACAAACTGGTCTCAGCGGTTCAATCATGCGCTTTTTTATGATTGTTGTAGCTCTGATGTATTATAATTTAGTTTTATCAGAAAATAAAATTAGAAACATTTTATATCATGGTATGTTCTGGGAAAACGCGGGCTTATTGATGTATGCCATGGGAACATTCATGACTTTCTTATTTATTGACTATCTGTATGATTCGTCGAAAGTATCTGACAACATGTTCGATATTTTTTGGAATATGAGCCAGATAGTTATTTGTATTCAGTGCATCCTGTCAGCTATTGGTATGTATTACGCCAAACAGGAGCGCACTAATTACTTAAGCCAGAATGATCCCGTGGCTGGGCTGTAATTGGTTGTTCTTTAAAAAGCCACTGCTTTCAATCGCAGACCGACATCTTCGGGCAAGCCAAAAACGAGGTTCATGTTCTGCACTGCTTGTCCCGATGCACCTTTAGTGAGGTTGTCAATAACACTGCTGATGAGTAATTGACCGTCGTGGTGTTCCAGGCTCAACAGGCATTTGTTGGTGTTCACCACCTGCTTCATATCTACCGGGGTATCGCTGACGTGCGTAAACGGGTGGGAGGCGTAATAGTCGCGGTAAAGTTGGTTGGCTTCGTCGAGGGTGCCGGAGAAAGGGGTATAGACATTGGCCATGATCCCCCGCGTGAAATCGCCCCGGTAGGGAATAAAATTAATGGCCTCGCCGAAGGGCTGCAAACTACTCAGGCTCTGCCGGATTTCGGCCAGATGCTGATGCGTAAACGCCTTATACACAGACAGGTTGTTATTGCGCCAAGTGAAACCCGTAGTGGGTACCAGTGCCTGCCCTGCCCCAGTGCTGCCCGTTACGGCGCTTACATGTACCCCATCGATTAGCCGACCAGCATTGGCCAAAGGCAACAAGGCCAGTTGAATGGCCGTGGCGAAACAACCAGGGTTGGCAATGCGCTCGGCCTGCTGAATACGTTCGCGCTGGAGTTCGGGCAGACCATAGATGAAATCCTCACTTTCGTCGCGGAAATCGGCGCTAAGGTCGATGATTATAACACCATCGGGCACGTTGTTTTCGGCCAGAAACGCCGCCGACTGACCGTGGCCGGAGCATAAAAACAGCACGTCTAGTTCACCATCCAGCAGGGGTTGCACGTCACCTCCGGCAAAGGTCAGGTCGGTATCGCCCAGCAGGTCGGTGTGGGTGGTCCAGACGGGTTTACCAGCCTGACTTTGGCTGTGGATAAACGCAATGGACACAAACGGATGGTTGAGCAAGATGCGGAGCAACTCGCCGCCGGTGTAGCCTGCGCCGCCAATAATGCCTGCGTGAATGGTCATGGTTATTGGATGACCCGGTTGAGAAGCTGCGCCATCTTCTGAATCGATTGATGCACAATGGTATCCCCAAACTCGGTCGTGTAAGTAGTCTGATAATTAGGCCGGTTCAGGGCCAGATCACGGCTATTGAGGTGATTATGAAACAGCAGCGTATCAAAGTTAGCGATGGGGAAAAACTGGATGCCCATGCCATTGTTATAGTACGTGATAAGCGGACAAAAAATGGCGCACAAATGCGCCGGAAATGAATCGACACTAAAGGCAAGTGAAGCTTTCGAGGCCAGCACGGCCAGTTCGGCGATGGTCAACTGACCCGTCGAATCGACCAATCGGCAGGCCTGCTCCGGGTGGTTGGTCTTCAACTGCGCCACCAGTTCGGTAGTAGCCGGTAATTGTCCACATACCACCACCTGGGCATCGCTTGTTGTCAACACGTCGGCAACCAGGTTATGCCAGAACGTCACGGGTAAAAAACGGCTCACGGCCCCGCTTTCGGGACAAACAAGCACCAGCGGGCTGTCTGTTCCCGCCAATATGGGCAGTTTAGCCAGAAGCGTCGATCCGGCACCGGCCTGCAACGGAAAATAGGGTTTGATGTCAGGAAAGGTGGCGTGAACGTCAATTTTCGCCAGTAACGACAGCAGCAGATCAACGTGGTGAAACTCACCGTCGGGTAAAAATAGCTCCTCGTCGAGCAGGCCACCCAGCCCGCGCGTGCCGAAACCGATGCTGTGCTTCACCCGAATAAAGGGCAGTATCTGGTGCATGGGCGAATCGGAAAACCGAATATCGACCGAGTAGTCATACACCTCGTCTTTGAGCGCAACAATAGCCCGCCGAAGTGATCTGACATGATCGACCATTTTTTGTAAACCGCTGATATGCCGGCGATTGGTACCAACGTGATTCCAATGGATCACCCGCCGAACGTAGGGGTTATGCACTAAAACGGGATCACACCAATCACCAGCCAGCACGTCAATTTCGGCTTGTGGATAACGATCAGCGATAAGCGGGAAAAGGTACGTTAGAATGAGGGTATCGCCCAGATGCCCCGACGACATCATCAGAATGCGCGGGTGCTGTATATGCGGGGCCTCGTTCTGTTGACGCGCCGGTCGAACAAGCGCGTCAACAAACCAGTCTAGCAAGCGAAGTGGGTAAGTGACTCGCCGGGGCGCACAATACTTTCTTGACATTGACTACTCGTTACGTCAAACGACTTGATTGGGTGGACTAGTGGAGCAACAAACCGCGTCTATTGCCTGTTCCGGCAAGATAGAAACAAGTAGGACAAATTGGACTAGTGATTGATCTACTCTATTTATTCTTATTGACTGGTTTTCACCTGCTCATAAATCATCACCTGGTTCGAGGCCACTTTCGAGAAACCACGCACATCGTCGCCAGTCCAGGCGTTGTTCATTTCGCCATACGAACCAAACTTCGCCGACATTAGATCGTAAGGTGATTCGATGCCCAGGATGATGAATCGGTACGGAGCCAATTGCACAAAAACGGTGCCCGTTACGTGGCCCTGCGTATCGGCCAGGAAGGTTTCGATGTTGCGCATTACGGGGTCCATAAACTGCCCTTCGTGGAGTGTGGTGCCATAAAAATTGGCGAGTTGCTCTTTCCAGACTAACTGATTTTTGGTCAAAACATGCTTTTCCAGCGTGTGGTGAGCTTTTATAATGATCAACGGTGCCGGTGCCTCGAAGCCCACGCGGCCTTTGATACCAATGATGGTATCGCCCACATGGATGTCGCGTCCGATACCGTATGGACTCGCCAACTCGGTCAGGCGTTGGATGGCCCCCACCGGATTGTTGAATGTTTCGTCGCCGTAGGCATCACTTTTCAGGCCTGTCAGTTCACCATGCGTGAAGCTCAGCGTGATGGTTTCTTCCCCCGATCTGGTCATTGGCGTTGGCCAGGCTGCTTCGGGCAGGTATTGATTGGACGTCAGCGTTTCTTTGCCACCCACCGACGTACCCCAAAGGCCCTTGTTGATGGAATAGGCCGCTTTGTGCCACTCCTGCTCTACACCTTTGCTCTTCAAATACTCAATTTCGGCATCGCGCGAAAGGCGCAGGTCGCGGATGGGTGTGATGATTTCGGCTTCGGGAATGATGATCCGAAACGCCATATCGAATCGCACCTGATCGTTGCCTGCGCCGGTGCTCCCGTGCGCAATGGCCGACGCGCCAATTTGTCGGGCATATTCGGCGGCGGCGATGGCCTGAAAAATCCGCTCAGCCGATACGCAGAGGGGATATGTGTTGTTTTTGAGAACGTTACCAAACACCAGAAACTTCAGGCAATCCTGGTAATAGTCATCGGTTTTGGTTACCACCGCGTGCGAGACCACACCCAGCGAGTAGGCCCGTGCTTCGATGGCGGCCAGATCATCGGCAGAGAAACCACCTGTATCGACCAGCACAGAGTACACGTCCATCCCCCGGTCGTCGGTGAGGTATTTTACGCAAAATGAGGTGTCGAGACCTCCACTAAACGCCAGTACAACTTTTTGTTTATCAGCCATTTTTCAACATGCGGGGCCAATTCAGCGAGCCCAAATCGGCCGCAAATATCGGGTTTATTGGCCGAAGTTATGTAAGTGACCTACGTTAAACCGCCAGGCATTTATCCCACAATCAGCGACTGAACCGACTTTTCAAAATCAACAAAGGCCGCTAGTTTTCGCAAAGGGCTAAAGTCAGGTATATAGTCTGCAACCAGTTGAATAGCTTTTGATTCATTAAATTTTTGCAGACGACGTCCTGACAGACCACTTGTTTGCCTGAGCAATTCTTTCAACTGTTGCTTAGGGTCAGGGATTGAATCAACAGCAAATA
>JBBRMP010000314.1:0-4728 GCA_038230755.1 Cytophagales bacterium
ATCATGCCCTGTCGCTGGGTATTCCGACTGGGCTACACTTGTTCGAGAAAACCGGCCATACGCTCGATAACGACAAGGGCAAACAGCAGGCGGCTTTGGAGGAAATTTGCCACTGGCTGTTTACCCAACTCAAGCAGCACGTGCCTAAAAACGGGCCGGAGGTATTCAAGTGGAAAACAGATATTCAGCAGCTACTTCGATTAGATTCAACGACTGCTGATCCTAAAAACGGGGTGCTGTTTTCAGGCAGTTCCTACATCCGTCGGTGGACAACCATTGGCCGCGATCTGGCACCCATTCCGGTCATTAATCGGGGCTACGGCGGGGCCAAACTCAATGATTTTGCCTATTATATTGGCCGAATCGCGAAGGCGCATAAACCAAAGGCCGCCGTGTTTTATGTGGGCAATGATATTGTTGGTGTTCCGGTCGATAAAACGCCTTTGCAGGTGCTGAACCTGGTGAAAAATGTAACCCGTCAGGTGCAGGCCATTCACCCTAACCTGCCGATTTTCTGGATACAGATTTCGCCGAATCCCAAACGCTGGGCTGTATGGGATAAAATCAGCGAAGCAAACACACTCATTCAACACTATTGCCAGCAAACGCCGAACGTAAACTATATCGAAACCGCGTTCACGTTCCTTGGTCCCGATGGTAAACCCATTCCGGCCCTATACGTTGACGATGCGCTTCATCCCAACGAAGCCGGGTATAAACGCTGGGCCGTGATTATCAAGAAATACCTAAACCTGCTGAACTAAATATGAACCTAAAATCGACAGAAACAGCTCAGACAACTGCGCCCCTGGCGGTAAACAGCGAAACCACTATTCTGCTCTGTGCCTGCGCCGTAGCGTTTGCTTTTTCGACCAATTACACCAATCACGCGCCCTTAGCCGGTTTGCTTATCAAGGAACTTGGCATCACCAAAGCCATGGTCGGGTTGTTGACAACAGGCATTTTCCTGACGCACGGGCTGATGCAGATTCCGGGCGGTCACCTGGCCGATACTTACGGCGGACGGCGGGTATTTCTGATTGCGCTCGTTATCGTCTGCCTCGGCAACCTCGGCATCTCGTTTGCCACCGACTATAACCAACTGCTGTTTTGGAAAGTCCTAACCGGGTTTGGCACTGGCACCAGTTTTGTAGCCGGCGCGCGGTATCTGACCCAGGTATTACCGGCCAGTCGCTTGCACATGGCACAGGGTTATTACGGCGGTTCGGTGCTGCTGGGTTCGGGCTTTGTTATTTTCGCTGTACCCCGACTGGCCGAAGCCTTCGGTTGGCCGGGGGCGTTTATTTCTACTGCCCTGGTCGCCTTATCGGTGCTGGTGCTGTGTCTGGTAGCGGCCCCGGATGCGCCCGTAAAAAAACACACGTCGGGTAGTCTGCTCGAAATGCTGTCACACGGGCAACTCTGGCTGCTGGGTCTGGTGCAAATGGCCTCGTTCGGGTTGGTTATCGTGGTGGGTACGTGGACAACCACCCTGCTGAAAGAACAACTCGGCGAACGTCCCGATACCAGGCTGCTTATCAGTTTCATAGCGTCGCTCGTGTTGCTGATCGGCATCTTTTCCCGACCGTGGGGCGGGCGGCTGGTAGGTACGTTAGGCGTTCGGAAACTGCTGCTGATAAGTTTACTGATGAACGCAGCCGGTTGTTTTCTACTGGCCGTTTCGGGCGGGATGCTGGCGGTAGCCTTGCTCGGTATCGGGTTATTGGGCGTTGGCTGCGGACTGCCTTATGCGTCGCTGTTCAACCGGGCGGTGGCGTTGTTTCCGGGTCGTGGAGGCGCTGCTATGGGTCTGGTCAATATGCTGGGCATTGTCATGATTCTGGTCGGTGCGCCGTTGGTTGGCCGAATCACAGACCTCACTGGCTCATTCTCATCGGCGTTTGTCAGCCTGGGCGTGTTTTCGCTGCTGATTTGCGCCGTTTCGTTAAAAATCAACGATAAATGAATTTATCTCAACTTTTTGACCTGTCGCTCAAAGGTCGGCGCGACCGTGTTGCGCTTGAATTTGGCCCACAAAGCTGGACGTTTGGCCAACTCGATCAGCAAGCCAATCAGATGGCGCACGTCCTGACTAATCGGGGTCTGGTCGAAGGCGACCGGCTGGCGGTTTACCTCGAAAACGCTCCGGCTTACATTCAGCTTTATCTGGCCTGTGTGCGGCTGGGGGTCATTTTTGTGGCTGTCAATATCCTCTACCGGGAGCGCGAAATTGCCCATATCCTGACCGATTCCGAACCGAAGGCGATGGTAGCATCGGGCGACGTGTCGGGTAGTTTTCCATTCTGGGATGTATCGGAGCTGGTAACCAACGCTGCGACCCAATCGGCCCAACCGCTTCCCGACCCCACCACCGGCGACAGCCCGGCGGCTTTGATCTATACTTCCGGCACAACGGGCGCATCGAAAGGGGCGATCCTGACGCATAATAATTTCATTGCCAACGCCGTAAACATCGTGACTTGCTGGCAAATTACCGAAGCCGACCGTTTTTGGATGCCCTTGCCGCTGTTTCATGTACACGGCCTCGGCAACGGACTGCACGGCTGGTTGCTATCGGGTTGCCGGATGCGGCTGCTCGAACGGTTCGATCACAAAACAGCCGCTGCCGATTTGCTCCAGTTTCAGCCGACGCTGTTCTTCGCCGTACCCACCATCTACATCCGCCTGCTGGACTGGCCCGACGACATTGCCCGGCAACTTGGGTCAACCATGCGACTATTTGTATCGGGTTCGGCCCCGCTGCCCGCGCCCGTGATGGAAGCCTTCGATGCCAAATACGGCCACGTCATTCTGGAACGCTACGGCATGACCGAAACCCTGATGAACATCAGCAACCCCTACATCGGCGAGCGACGGCCCGGCACCATCGGTTTTCCCCTGCCCGGCATCTCGGCTAAGATTCTGGATATCAATGGCAACAATGTCGCTGTTGACGAAGAAGGCGAAGTCCACATCAAAGGGCCAAACGTCTGTGCCGGTTACTGGAAACGCGAGGATGCTACCCAAAAAGCGTTTACGCCCGACGGCTATTTCAAAACCGGCGACATGGGCATGGTCGATGCCGATGGCTACATCACCCTGAAAGGCCGAAAAAGCGACCTGATTATTTCAGGCGGATTCAATATTTACCCCCGGGAAATCGAAGAGTTTCTGACTGAACAGTCCGGTGTGGCGGAGGCAGCCGTCGTAGGCGTTCCTCACAACCGGCGGGGCGAAGTACCAGTGGCCTACATCGTCTCGAATGGTACGTTCGATGCCGACGAACTGATGGTTCGTTGCCAGGCTGCGTTAGCCTCGTTTAAGATTCCAAAGGCGTTTATGCAGGTTGAAAAACTGCCCCGCACGGCTCTGGGTAAAGTGCAGAAGCATTTGTTACCGAAACCGATAGATAACACTTAATACATCCTGGAACATGATACTTCAATATGGTGAGCCGGATTTCGACCCGGCGTGGCTGAGCTATGTCCAAAACGACCCGGTTCATCCCAATTTGCCTGTCGAAAAACGGATCGATGGGCCGCGAACGCTCTTCGCCTTTGTGCGCGAGGGGCAACCCCTCTACCTGATCAGCGCGTTTATCGGCACGTCGCTGGCGCGGACAGTGAACGACATTCTGGAAGCGCGTGCTACGCCAATTTCATACAGGTTAGGCTCTGTGTGTGCTGTATTTTACTCTATTTTCCGAACAGCTGACTCGATCAAGGGCGCAGGCGGCCAGGCGATCTATGAGGTTATCGACTACTGTAAAAAGCAGGGCATCGTTGAGTTTTTTACCCTTAGTCCGGTCCCTTGTTTAACGAATCATTTTTTAACATTACCCGACTTACCTACGCTGGCAACGTACCTGATGTCCCGACAGGATGCGGTGGCCCGATTTCACCTGAATAACGGGGCCAATCTACATGCTATTAATTACGGAGCCGATACCAGCCTTGTGCGGAAGGAGGAAAGTTGGGGAGTCATGGTCAATTACCGATATCCTGACCAGTTGCCGGTTGTTGAATCGCCGGCGTAACTGGCGGTAAAAATCATCGCTTTGGGTGGCTTAGGGTTGGGCTATACGGAGAGACGATTTCCTGACTACAAGATGGGTCTTCAATACATTGCTGATCGACGTGGTCTGTTCGCCGGGGTTCTTGATGAGTTTGATTAATAATTCAGCCGCCGAGCGACCCATGTCGAAGGCCGGTTGTGTTACCGAACTGAGCGGTGGATTCATCAGGGCCGCCATCGGCAAGTCAGAGAAACCGATCAGGGCAATATCCTCAGGCATTCGTAAGCCAGCTTCGATAATGGCCGCGTGACAGCCAATGGCAATGTTGTCGCTGGAGGCAAAAATCCCGTCGGGCCGCGCTTCCATGGCAATCAGACTACGGGTAGCCGCCAGCGCATTGGTCGTATTATAAGCGGAGCTAACCATCCATTCATCCTGAATGGTTTTACCAAAATCCAGCAAGGCCGCCCGGTAACCGTGCATTCGTCGGCGACTGGTGAGCAAGTGACTCGGCCCCGACACGTGGGCAATCCGTTCACAACCTTGACTGATCAGGTGTTCGGTGGCTTTATAAGCCCCTTCAAAATCATCAACGGAAACTTTGTGGGTGTCGATCTCATCACAAATCCGGTCGAAAAATACAATTGGAAACCCCTTCTCGTGCAGGTGCTGGAAATGGGCATAATCGTGGGTGGTGCTGGACAACGACACCA
>JBBRMP010000315.1:0-4594 GCA_038230755.1 Cytophagales bacterium
CAGGAACTGGTAGTGGGCAACCGCGAAACGGTAAACATCCGGCTGGAAGCCGATTTGAAAAACCTGAACGAAGTGGTAGTGGTCGGTTATGGTACCCAAAAGAAGAGCCAGTTAACAGGGGCTATCTCGTCGGTATCGGCCAAGCAGATCACCGAAATGCCCATTACCAACCTCGGTCAGGCCTTGCAGGGTCGCGTGGCGGGGGTCGACGTTGCGCAATCGGGTAGCAAGCCCGGCACAGTGCCCAAAATTCTGATTCGCGGTCGGCGGTCGTTTAACGCGGGCAATGACCCGCTTTATGTAGTTGACGGCATTCCACTATCGGCAGGGTACGAAGATTTGAACCCCAACGACGTGGCCTCGATGGAGATCCTGAAAGATGCCACCTCAACGGCTATCTACGGAGCGCGGGGTGCCAACGGCGTAGTGATCATCTCGACCAAACGCGGAGCCGTAAATGGCCGTACCACAGTCAACTACGACACCTATCTGGGCGTAACGGATGCACTGGACAAAATTCACCTGTTTAGCGGGGCCGAGTTTGCCGAATACAAACGCGAATCGCGCCGGACGGTAGGTACGGCATCAAATGGGTATAAAGATGCCAACGGCAACCCCGTACCTACAGGTACTGTAGATGCTTTCGCTGACTCAAAACTGTTCGAGCCAGTTGAATTAGAAGGCATTGCGGCGAATCGCAACACAGACTACCAGAGCATGATGCTAAAGCAGGGTTTTCAGCAAAACCATTCGCTGGGTGTACAAGGTGGCAATGACAAAACACAGTTTTACATTTCGGGTGGCTTTTTCCAAGACAAGGGTGTCATTCCCGGTCTGGATTATACCCGTGCGTCGTTTCGGGTTAACATCGACCATCAGATCAACAAAACGTTTCGGGTAGGCCTATCGTCCTACTCCATGAATAGCATACGTAACGGTGCCAACCGGAACCCCTATGGCTTCACGATCTCGCAAAACCCGCTGGGCAAGCCCTACGACGATCAGGGCAACCTGATTTTCGCGCCAACCAATGATGCCCTGCTGACCAACCCGCAGGCCGAACTCGTGCCGGGTGCGCAGGTTGACGAGACCAAAAAGTACCGGATTTTCAACAGCATCTATGTAGAAGCCAACATCCTGCCGGGCCTGAAATACCGCCTCAACGTTGGCCCTGACTTTACCATCGCCAGAGCCGGGCGTTTTGTGGGTGCGCAGACCAACGATATCAAAGGCGGTAACCCTACGGCGGCCACTAACAGTCAGTTTGGCTTTAACTACACCATTGAAAACATCCTGACCTACAACAAAGTATTCGGCGGCGTACATGGTCTGGGCATTACGGCGCTCCAGTCTATTCAGCGCGACAATTTTGAAGTAAGCAATATTTCGGTGCAGGGTATACCCGCCGAAACGCAGCAGTTCTACAACGTGGGCAACGCCAGCCTAGTGCTGGGCGTAGGCAGCGGCCTGACCCAATGGACGATCAACTCGTATATGGCCCGTGTCAACTATGATTACAAAGACAAGTACCTGCTTACGGCCACGCTCCGGCGCGATGGATCGAGCCGGTTTGGCGAGAACACCAAGTACGGTAACTTCCCCGGTCTGGCACTGGCCTGGAACATCAGTAACGAAGATTTCCTGAAAGGTACCACCTGGCTCGACCAGTTGAAACTGCGGGCAAGCTACGGACAAACTGGTAACCAGGGTGTTACGCCTTACCAGACGCAGGGACTCCTGAGCCGCACGGCCTACGCCTGGAATGCTACGCCCGCCTACGGCTACCGGCCCAACACCATTGGCAACCCCGATTTGAAGTGGGAAACCTCGACAACCGGCAACTTTGGCGTCGACTTCTCCTTCTTGCGGGGTCGGGTAGCGGGTTCACTGGAACTCTACCAGACCAACACCACCGACCTACTGCTGTCTGACCAACTACCCACCTCGACGGGCTTCAACGCCGTGACGCGCAACGTGGGCGAAACCCGCAATCGGGGTATCGAACTGAGCCTCTCGACGGTCAACGTGAACACCCGCGGCGGCTTCAAATGGTCAACGGATTTCACGTTCTACAAAAATACCGAGGCTATCCTGTCACTCTACAACGGAGCCATCGACGATCCGGGCAACCGCTGGTTTATTGGCAAACCGCTGAACTCGTACTACGACTACCGGAAAGCGGGCATCTGGCAAACAAGCGAAGCTGACGCCGCCAAATCATTTGGCAGCAGCGTAGGGCAGATCAAAGTAGAAGACAACAACGGACGTGGGGCCGATGGCCTACTGACGGGCCAACCCGACGGCAAAATCACCGCTGATGACCGCGTCATTCTGGGGTCCGACATTCCGTCATACCAGGGTGGTATCACCAACCGCTTCACCTACAAAGGCTTCGATCTGTCGTTCTTTGTTTTTGCCCGTATTGGCCAGACTATCCTGAGCCGTTTCCACCAGAATAGCAACGCACTGGCCGGTCGTTATGGCCAGATCAAGGTGGATTACTGGACACCCAACAACCCGACCAACGAGTTTCCCCGGCCCAACGTAAACCAGGAATTTCCGGTGTATAACACGGCCATCATCTATTTCGACGGCTCGTTTGTGAAGGTGCGTAACATCAATTTCGGCTACACGTTTACCCCCGCGCTTGCCCAAAAGCTGGGCCTGCAATCGCTGCGGTTATTCACCAGCATTCAGCAGCCGTTCATCTTCTCAAGCTACCGCACGAAGTATAACGGCGTAGACCCAGAGTCGTCAGACGGAAACATCAACAACGACGTGACCCCGGCCACGCGGACTACTACTTTCGGCTTAAACGTTCGGTTCTAACCGGCTTGTTCACAGACCTTTATTGCTTTTAACAGATGAAAAATAATCTCATAAAAAAGCCGTTAACCATACTGGCCCTCGCGGCGTTTATGTTCACCGGTCAGTCGTGCAAGGATGTGCTCAATGAAGTTGTCGTCTCGAACATCGGCAACAACTACATCAACACCACGGCGGGTTTCAACGATGCCGTGAAGTCAGCCTATTCGTCATTGCGGTCGTTCTACGGCACCGAGCGCGGGCTGAGCATGTCAGAATATGGCACTGATCTCTACACCACGGGTGCCGACGGCAGCTTCAAAGGGTTTCACTTCTACGACACCCAACTCATCGGTACGGTGAGCATCATTCAGGAAGTCTGGGACGAACTGTACCGGGGCATCAACACCTGCAACGCCATCATTGACCGGGCACCGGCCGTAACGGGCCTGACCGATGGCATCAGGAAGCAGCGCGTGGCCGAGGCCAAATTCCTGCGGGCGCACTACTACTTCATCCTGCTACAACAGTTTGGTGGTGTAGACCTGCGAATGACCGAAACCATCGTCCCCACCAAAACCACGGCTCGGGCGTCGGAGGCCGATATGTACAAGGCCATCATTGCTGACCTAGAAGCCACCCTGCCCGATTTGGAAAACAAGGCTAAAGCAGCAGATTATGGCCGGGCTACCAAAGCCGCTTCGGAGCAGTTGCTGGCGAAGGTGTACCTGACCAAAGCCACCTCGACCGCCAAAGCCGCCGACGATTACGCCAAAGCTGAGACCTACGCCAAAAACGTGATCGCTAACTACGGCTTCAAACTCCTGCCCGATTTTGCCAGCGTGTTTACGCAGGGTGCCGGTGAGATCAACGACGAGGTTGTCTTCGCGGTCCAGTACACGTCTGACCCCCTCACTAACGCTGACGGCAACTCGCTGCACCTTTATTTCGGGATGCAGTATGACGTGCAGGCGGGCATGCAGCGCGACATTTTCTATGGTCGCCCCTTCAAACGGTTGCGCCCCACCACGTACCTGATCGAAACGGTGTTTAAAGACCGCGTGAACGATTCACGCTACAAAAAGTCATTCCGCGATACGTGGCTGTCGAATTTTCCCGGTACCTACAACACGGCCTTCGATGCCTCAAAAGCGAAAGTGACCTTCAAGAGCGGCGACACCTGTATTTATATCCCCGGCTTTGAAATGCCCCTCGCCGAACGCGCCAAACGGCCTTATCAGGTGCTGGTGCCGAGTGCCTACAATGCAGCCCTGTTTCCCACCCTGCTGAAGTTTTTCGACCCGCTGCGACCCGACAGAACCTACACCAACGGTAGCCGCGATTACCTGGCCTTCCGCCTGGCCGAGACGCACCTGATGCTGGCCGAAGCGCAGATTCAGCAGAGTAAAACTGCCGAAGCCACTGCCAACATCAACCTGATTCGTCGCCGGGCCGCGTTTCCGGGCAAAGAAACAGCTATGGAGGTGAAAGCCGCCGACGTGAACATGGACCTGCTGATGGAGGAACGCGCCCGCGAACTGGCCGGTGAGCAGACCCGCTGGATGGACCTCAAACGTTGGGGTAACCTGGTGGCCCGCGTGCAACAATACAACCCCGACGCGAAGGCCAACATCAAACCCATTCACAACCTGCGCCCCATTCCGCAAGCGCAAATCGACCGCAGCGCCAAAGCCGCCGACGGCTCACCCGGCTTCCCGCAAAATCCGGGATATTAGGAGATTTACGATGTACGACTTACGACTTACGATTGTTGCTTACGCCAGCGTAC
>JBBRMP010000316.1:0-4471 GCA_038230755.1 Cytophagales bacterium
ACTTGCGTCAGCCCTTTCCTTTTCGGCTCTCTGCTCTAAACCCTTTGCTCTACGCTTGTTCCATAAACGCCTTTGCCTTGCGGATGTTGGCGTTGGCGCGGTCGGTTTCGACGAGACCGTCGCGGAGACGCACAATACGGTGGGCGTATTCGGCAATGTCTTCTTCGTGCGTTACCATAATCACCGTATTTCCTTTGGCGTGAATCTGGTCGAAGAGGTCCATAATTTCGTAGGATGTCTTGGTGTCGAGGTTACCCGTGGGTTCGTCGGCGAGCAGAATGCTGGGGTCATTGACCAGCGCACGAGCAATGGCCACGCGCTGCCGCTGACCGCCCGATAGCTCGTTGGGGCGGTGCCTGGCACGGTCTTCCAGCCCCACGTTTTTCATGGCCATCATGGCTTTTTCGGTTCGGTCAGCTTTGTTATAGCCCGCATAAATCAGCGGCAGGGCCACGTTGTCGAGCGAGGTTTGGCGGGGCAGCAGGTTGAACGTCTGGAACACAAATCCAATCTCCTTGTTACGGACCTCGGCCAGTTCATTTTCGTCCATATTGCTGACGTCTTTACTGTTCAGCACATACGTACCCGACGTGGGTGAATCGAGGCAGCCAATGATATTCATCAACGTCGATTTCCCCGAACCTGATGGCCCCATAAACGCCACATATTCGCCCTTTTGAATGTCGATAGTGATAGACTTCAGGGCGTCTACCACTTCGCTGCCCATGACGTAGCGTTTCGAAATGGCGCGGGTTTCAATAATATTCATTGTCGTCTGATGATCCGTAATTAAACACTAAAAGCACCGGCAACACCAGCCACAATTATTCGTCGGCGGCGTTGGAAATACTGGCGGAGAAATAGGCCCGTCAGCATCACGAGGTCTGCTTCCGGAGCGTCCAGGTCAGCCTGCATATCACCTTCTTCAACAAAAAACTGCCGCGTTAGGCTGTAATTAACTACTTCTTTATCGTCGGCATCAGTGACTCCCTCACGGATCATGCCCCATTGACGCATCAGCATATTCTGCCGTTTCCAGGTATATACGGTGCCGTTTTCCAGCGTCAGTTCGGCTCGTTTGCCAAAGTGAAACGTGATCGTGCCAATAATTCGGTTGTCTGCCGCCAAATCGTGAATGTTGACCGTGTGCATCAGGAAGCCCGTTACGTCAAATCGCAGTTGTGTCTTGTGGAGCGTGGCATCTACGTCACGCTCGAACATAGGTCGATGCAACCGGCCTACTTCCGTGCCATTTTCCGTAATGTGTATTTCTCGGTCAAACGCCTGCTTTACCCAACGTAGATTCGTAGCCATGTGTTGGTGGTTTTAGACTCTAAAGCTACGTCAGTTTCTGAATGTGGTACGGGCGTTTTCGATGGCCGTGAGTTTTTGCTGATAGGCCGCTTCAAACGCCTGATAGTCGGCGGGGGTAGTGGCCACCTGAAGCCGCGTGAGACCATCGTCGGCGTAATCGGTCAGGCTTTGGTCGATGCAAAGGAGCACGTAGGTTTTCAGCAGGTCAATGTTGGTTTCGTTGTAGTCCAGGGCGGGCAAAACGGACGCGTAGGCTTGTTTTACCTGCCCATTTTTGCGCATGAAAAGAGCCGCTACGCTTACAATGCTGGCATTGAGCGGAGCTAGTTGCAACGCCGTTTGGAAGGCCTGTCGAGCCGCAACGGGTTGTTTTTGGCTAGCCAGGGCCTGTCCGCGTAACAGGGCTACTTCGGCCAAGTGCTGGTCCACAAAAAACGCTTTCGCCAATGAATCCGTCGCCGCTACTTTATTCCGAAACGCCGTAATCCGCACCGCCGATAGGTTCTCCAGCGACCGGGCAAAAGGCGTTAGCTGCTCCGGTTTGCCCATTTGGCTCAAAATCATCTGCGCGTAGAAAAATTGCCGCGTAGCCAGATAATCAGCTACCAGTGTTGCGCCGGCCACGGTTTTCAGACTGGCATCGCGTATCGTCTCCCAGACTTTTCCCCGGTTGGTATCGTCGGGGCGGTAGCTTACGTAAAACGCTTTTTGCAAATCGGTCCAGCCCGCCCCGGCTTGGGCAGTTGCAGCAGTGGGAGCGGCGTAGAGTGCCTGTTGCACACCGTGCAGGATGGCGTCATGCTGCGTAGCCGTTTCCCAGAGTGGTTTCGCCGCCGCCCACTCACCCGCTTTGGTCATGGCCATTGCCCGGTAGCCTATCGAAAGTGTGTCGGTATTTTGGGCAAACGTGGCCGCAGCCTGTTTAGTCAGGCCCTGTTCCAACTCCAGAAGACCCAACACGGTGCGGTAAGTTGGCGCGGCGCGGGCATTGTTTGTCGCCAGTTGAGTCAACTGGTCAAACGCCTCGTGGTGCCGGTGCGCCTTGTACATGGCCAGCGCACCCGCCAGCGATAGTTCGTCGCTAATGGTCTGGTTAACAGGATTTAGTGCTGCTCGTTGCAGTTTGTTGCACAGCGCCGTATCGGGGTGTGGAGCCAGCATGGCGTAGTTATACAGCCCCGCAAATTCACCGGCTCCGAGGGCGGCTTCATGCGGGGCTTTCGCTAGCCAGGCAGGGGCCGCAGAAACGGTCGTGTTGCGCGGATTCAGCAGGCGCAACGCCAGCAGGTTGGCTATCAGTGCGGGGTTATCGCTCGTTGGTATTTGCCCAATCAAGGTCGAATCGCTGGCCAGAATCTGCGGATTCCGGGCATAAAGGGCCAGCAGATTGGCCAGTGGCACGTCGCTGCGCGAGGTCAGGTCAGCAGCTGATTTAAGGTAGTAATAAGCCGAATCGGCAATGGCGGTTTTGCCGTAGAGGTAGCCCAGATTGGTTCGTAGTTCGCCACTATTCGGGAACGTGTGGATGCCCCGTTGCAAGGTTTTTATGGCCTCGAAAAACAGGTTCGTTTGCTGATAGGTGCTACAAAGGCCAATAAACGCTTGTGGTGAAGGTTGTTTGCGCAGTGCCTGCGAAAAGAACAGCGCCGCCGTGGTGGGATCGTTGCGGCTGATTGCCATCGACGCCAGCGCGTAGTTGGCTTTGTGCTGCTGATACTCCTGCGCCACCGATTCCTGGTAATAGGTCTGCGCCAGATCGCCCTGATCCTCAACCTGATACGCATCACCCAGCGCCGACAAACAGGCCGCGTACCCTTGCCGTACCGTGAAATGCCCTGTCGACATACTGATGCCAACAATACCGATCACACCCGCCAGCCGGAACAGGGGTAAGTCGGCCAGCCGCGCTTTGTACAGCACCCGATGTACGGGTAGCTGCTGGTTGTAAATGGGCAAAAAATTGGTCAGTACGTACAGCACCATCAGCAAACCCATCACAAAATGACTGTACACAATGGCGTCTTCAAATACCTCGATCAGCGGGTCGTTGGCGGTCACGAACGCGTAAGCTATGGTCAGGATGGTCAGAGCCGCCAGGCCGATATACAGCCCGGCACCGGCCCGTGAAAAGGAAAGCAGGTTGCGCTGCTCGGTCAGTTGCCGAAACCCCCACAGGCCCAGCCCAATCGACACCAGAAGAATCAGAAATGAGCTGATAGTGAGTACGTTCCAGTCGACAGTTTTGGTATTGCGTAGCCAGATCAGCAGCAAATTGACCAGATAGAGAACGCTGATAAAGATGAAGTTAACGGCCCCCAACGGGCGACCATTCGGGCGACTAACGCTGGTGAGCCAGACCAGGCCACCCACAATGTCGATGGCGATATAGGCAATGAACAGTACGCTGATGATGACCAGACCCGGCAGGGCATAACTCAGCAACATCTGCGCTGGGTGGGCCACGGTGCTGCCAAGCGTAATGCCGATTGCCACCACCACGAATAGTGCGGCAAATACCAGCAACCGGGTAAGTAGCGGGGTTGCTGGCCGAAACGCATGGAAGTAGTAGCTGATGCCCCCAAAGAGCACGACCAGTGTCAGAAAAGGCCATCGACCGCCACCGGGCAGACCCAGCACCTCGAATCGGCAAACGGCCAGCAGTAGGACAAACAGGGCCATAGCAATGCGGTAGCGTAGCGCGGGCAGCCGACAGATGGCCGCAAGCGCATAGCTAAGTGCCACGCAAAGTAGCCCCACCGTGAGTGCCGCCACCGCCGGGTCAACCTGCACGGGCGATACGGCAAACTGGTTCGTCACCGTCTGTATGCGCCCCGTGATGGGGTAGGTGAGCAGGCCATCGGTGAAATTGTAAATCGTACCGGGCAGGCTGACTAGTTCGCTCAACACGTTCCACGAAACCACGTTTTCCAGCCCCAGGTAGGCCACACAGGTATAACCAAGGCCGCAAAGCACCAGCAACGCCAGCCCACTAACCACCACAAACCGGTCGGATTTCGACCACGTTTTCCAAAAAGATAATGCCATATATACCAAACGAAAAACAGCCGCCAACCGCATAATACCGCTTAAGTTGAACTGACTAAAAACACAAAAAGCACTGAATATCAGTGCTTTTGTACTCCGTACCAGGAGCGGG
>JBBRMP010000317.1:0-4444 GCA_038230755.1 Cytophagales bacterium
GTACGAGTGGCTCAAACCACATCATTATGATAGCAAAGAAATATTCGATCAAGCTTTAGGACACATTTTGAAAAATATAGGCTCAGAATTCGTCATTAACTTCACTTAAAAAGTGTCGATTATTATCAATTAACTACTTAGGTAAGTAAATGACCTTCTTCACTGTAAATATATTTGTCATCGTAACCCTGGGCATTGAGCGGGATAGTGTCTAAAGAAGTATATGCAATGACCCCGGCAGTTGTTGCACTTACCTGTTTGGTAAATATTTTGGTAGATGTGTATATATATCGTAAATCAGAATAACCTCCCCGATTGGTGTTTATTTCCTGAACAAGTTGGTTTTTATCATCATACTTATATTGCCTTACTTCACGGGTGTACACCTCGTAAGTCTTTCCATTAATTGCCAGTTTCTCATAATCAGCCTTGGAGCCGCTTAGGGAGCCTGCCTTGTAAGTAACTTTCACAATTCGGCAGGATGCCCCGCCCAAGGGTAGTTGCAATTCCGTATGGTCCTGGCAACCCAAGCCTATGAGTAGCATAACAAACAGCAACAGGCTGGCGGTGAGGGAGAAGCGCATCGGCTTGGCAGGATTGGTAGTGAGTTGGAATCAGTAATGACAGGGGCGCGGTGCCCGCTGTTAGATAACGTTTGAAAGGTAGAAAAAAAAAAAATAGTTACCAAACAATTTCTGACTCTATCTATTTAGCGGTCACTACAAACGATACATGATTCTCCATTTTGTCTATAAATACAGCAGTAACTAGCTGATAGACAGGTTGCAAACAAAGCAATAGGGTATCGACATCCATCCCACAACCAACAACGGGGCCGGGAAGTCTTTCCTACGAATCACGCAGGGGTATATACGCAGGGCTATTTCAACAAAAATCACTCAGAGGGGGCAATCAAAAGTAACCCGGCAAAGACGGGTTCTTTACCTGCCATTGACGCAGCATCGCGCAACAAACGGCCCCGACCGGCATCAGCACACGTATGAAATTACCGCTACACACACGCCTTTTTACCTCGCTACTGGCCTGTTCAGTGGCTCATTACGGACCATCCCTGGCGCAGTCAACTATCCCCACGCCCAAATACGCGTTTGCCGAACCGGCATTATCGCCCGACGGGGCCGAGATCGCGTTTGTGGCTGGGGGCGATATCTGGACCGTTCCCGCTGCCGGGGGCGAGGCCCGGCTGCTGGTGGCCCACGCCGACAGTGAGTCGCGCCCCCTCTATTCGCCCGACGGAAAATACCTCGCTTTTGGATCGACCCGCTCTGGCAACGGCGACATTTACCTGCTAACCCTGGCCACGGGCGACCTCCGCCGCCTGACCTTCGACGATGGGGCTGAGAGCCTGACGGGCTGGTCGAACGATGGCAGGATGGTGTACGTCCAACTGACCAGCCGCGACATTTCGGGCATGAACGACATTTATCGCGTGGCCATTTCGGGCGGTACGCCCATGCCCGTCACCGCCGACCGCTACGCCAGCGAATTCTTTGGCACGCCCTCGCCCGACGGGTCAACGCTGGCGTTTTCGGCGCGGGGCATTGCGGCGGCGCAGTGGTGGCGCAACGGCAGCAGCCATCTCGACCAAACCGAACTCTGGACCTGCACCATTGGCCATAAAAAGGGCGACAAACCGGCCTACGAACGCCTCACCGAGGGCGGTGCCAAAGCACTCTGGCCCCTCTGGAGTGCCGACAGCAAGGCGATTTATTACGTCTCGGACCGCAATGGCAAACAAAATCTCTGGTCAAAACCCCTTAACGGTCAGCCGGTTATGCTGACCAGCTTCACCAGCGGACGGGTGCTTTGGCCGTCGATGGGCCACACCGGGCGGACCATTGTATTTGAGCGGGATTTTCAGATCTGGACGTATGACATTGCCAGCAAACAGGCCGCGCCATTGGCCATTCGGTTGCGAGGTGCGGCAGCGGGTCTTGCGGTCGAACACCAGAAATTGACGACCCAGTTTCGGGATATGGTTGTTTCACCCGATGGCAAAAAAGTGGCCTTCACGGCACATGGTGAGGTCTTTGCGGCTTCGGCCAAAGATGGTGGCGACGCCATTCGGGTGAGTAATAGCCCGGCGGTAGAGTCGCAGGTGGCGTGGACACCCAACAGTCGGAGCCTGCTGTATGCCAGCACCCGCCACGGCATGGCCAGCCTGTTTCAATACGATTTTTCGACCCACGCCGAAACCCGCCTCACCGATTCACCTCTAGACGACAGTTCGCCGGTGGTGTCGCCCGATGGACAGTCGGTGGCGTTTTTGCGCAACGGACAGGAGTTGCGGGTAATGGAATTGGCCACGAAAAAAGACCGGGTGCTCTACAAAGGCTACTTGGGCCGACCTCCTTTTGCGGGTTCGGGCACGGTGACGTGGTCGCCGGATGGGAAGTGACTGGCGTTTTTAGCCTATGGCAACCGAATGTTCCGCAACATGCTGGTGGTGCCCGCTTCCGGGGGTGAAAGCCGCCCGGTGAGTTTTCTGGCCAACACCTCCGGCGGCAACGTAAACTGGAGCCCGGACGGTAAGTACATCCTGTTCGGCACCAACCAGCGGACCGAAACGGCGCAGATTGCCCGCGTGGACCTGATACCCAAGTCGCCAAAGTTCCGGGAAGACCAGTTCCGAGATCTGTTCAACGAAGAGACACCTAAAAATGTAAAGCCTACCATAGCGCCCGCGCCAACCGAAAAACCGTCCCCACGTGATACAATGACCGTTTCTTCGCCAAAATCAAAGTCGGTAACCACCATCACCTTCGACGGTATCCGGCAACGGCTGAGTATGTTGCCGGTGGGCGTGGACGTGGATCAGCAGTCGATTAGCAAAGACGGCAAAACGCTGTTGCTGGTGGCTACCGTGGCCGGTCGTCAGAATTTGTACACCTATTCGCTCGACGAAACCAGCGCCGAACGACCCGTGGCGAAGCAACTGACCACCACGCCCGGCCCCAAAAGCAACGCCCAGTTTACCGCCGACGGCAAGGACGTTTTCTACCTGGAGCAGGGCAAGATTCAGACCATTTCGCTCGAAAAGCGGGAGCCCAAACCCATTGCCGTCACTGCCGAACTGGACGTTGATTTTGCCACCGAAAAACTACAGATGTTCAGTCAGGCGTGGGACGTGCAGAACAAAGGCTTCTACGATCCGGCTTTTCACGGGGCCGACTGGAACGCCGTTCGCGCTCAATATGAACCACTTGCGGCCGGTGCCCGCACGCCCGACGAACTCCGTCGGCTGCTAAACCTGATGGTGGGCGAACTCAACGCGTCGCACTCTGGCGTGGCCGCACCCGCTGGCACCGCCGACGTCACGACCGGTCGGCTGGGCCTTCGTTTCGACCGGATTACGTATGAAAACACGGGCAAACTGCTCATTACCGAAGTAGTTGATTTAGGGCCGGTTTCGTTGGTCGGCACCGTCAAACCGGGCGATTATCTGCTGGGCGTAGACGGCACAACCATCAACGCGACGACTAACCTGGAGCAATTGCTGAACAACAAAATCAACCGACAAACCACGTTGATGGTGGCATCAGGGCCGAGTGCCACCCCACGCGAGGTGAGTGTGATGCCGATTAACCTGGCAACGGAAAAAGGGCTGCTCTACAAACAGTGGGTGCAGCAGCAGCGCGATTTTGTGGACAAAGCCAGCGGCGGGCGGCTGGGCTACGTGCATATGTTCGATATGTCGGCGGAGTCGCTGAATCAGCTTTACATTGACCTGGACGCCGATAATCATGCCCGCGAAGGCGTGGTGGTGGATGTGCGCAACAACAACGGCGGCTTCGTAAACCCCTATGCCATCGACGTGTTCGCCCGGAAAGGCTACCTCACCATGACCTCGCGGGGTTTGCCCCCGGCCCCGGCCCGGTCGCAACTGGGGCAACGGGCATTGGAAACGCCCACGATTCTGGTGACGAATCAGCACTCGCTCTCTGATGCTGAAGATTTTACCGAAGGCTACCGGACGCTGAAACTGGGCAAGGTGGTGGGCGAACCCACAGCGGGCTGGATCATTTTCACCTCGGCGGCTCAACTCATCGACGGGTCATCCATCCGCCTCCCCTTCTCGCGCATCACCGACAATACGGGCAAGGATATGGAACTGAACCCGCGCCCCGTCGACGTGCCCGTATCACGGCCCATTGGCGAGAGCTATACCGACCAGAATACGCAGTTGACAGTGGCTGTAAATGAGTTGGTTAAGCAATTAGACACTACTAAATCGGCCAAGATTTCAGAAGGAAAGTAAGGCGAGGCTACGTCTAGCGGAGCGGGGGGGGGGGGGGGGGGGGGGGGGGGCGGGGGGGGGGGGGGGGTTGTGGTGGATGAAGAGAGAAAAGAGAAGCGCACGCAGGGACGCGGCCCCCCGCCCCCCCCACACCGGCCCACCCACCAGCGCCACCAAAACGCCAAC
>JBBRMP010000318.1:0-4431 GCA_038230755.1 Cytophagales bacterium
GCGGCAAGACGACCTTCTGCGCCAACGAATCCGTCACGCTCACGGCCAGCCAGGAGAATAGCTATGAGTGGAGCAGCGGGCAGACCACCCGCAGCATCAACGTCACCACGGCGGGTAACTACAGTGTGCGTACCCGCAATAATTCCAACTGCCTTTCGGCAACCTCTACTGGTGTAGCTGTAGTAGTAAACCCGCTTCCCAGCCCTCCCGCCATAACAGCCAGGGGACCAGTGATTTTCTGCGAAGGTGATTTTGTAGCCTTACAATCCAGTTCGCCATTTCGCACGCTCTGGTCTTCCGGCGATTCAACACAGGTGCTGATTGTGCGTCAGGGAGGGACTTTTAGCGCCCGGGCCCGCGACAACAATGGTTGTCTGTCAACCGATAGTGGTCCCATACTCACGGCTACCCGTGTGCGCCCAGCCGCGCCTATGCTGCAACAAGTCGGCACGTTTCTACTGGAAGCCAGTGGAGCACCGGCTAACGAACGCTATTACTGGCGGCGCGGTGGAGACTCACTCACTGTGCCCACGCCGCAACTCCGGGTAACGCAGGCTGGTCAGTACAGCGTTCGCACAGCTAATACGTATTCACCCACGCTGGTTTGTTTGTCATTACCCTCGGCTCCCTACAATTTTGTGCTACCAGCCAATGGGCAACCGTTGAGTATCTACCCCAACCCCAGCCCAGATGGCATTTTCTTAATTGAAACACTGGAGGATTTATCTAACGCAGTAATTACTATTTACACGCTTTCGGGGCAGCAGGTATACCAGGCCGATGCTACGACCCTTGGCGACCGCAAACGATTACAGCTATACATGCTGGCACCCGGCCCCTACATCCTTCAGCTACAGGCAACAGGGTTCAAGACCTCGAAGCGTATACAGATTAGCCAGTAATAATAACGGGCAATTTGCGTTACTTTTACGGTCCAAATGACCGAAATTACTGGTATGGTCCGTGTTCTCGACTGCTATCGAAATCAGCATAGCACTGGCCTGTATCTGCTTTAACCCATTAATGAAACGAACGCATATGCGTCAGATTTTATACGCATGTTTACTTGGCCTGTCAGCCACGAGTGTGCTGGCACAGACGGGAATCAAGGTTACTTATCCCGAAAGCCGGGCGGTTTTTCAACGGAATAACGACAATACGAGTACCATTTTTTTGTCAGGTACGTACTACCAAACCGTCGATAGTTTACAGGGACGATTAGTAGCCGAAGTAGCTGGACAGGGCATCAACACGAACTGGTCTACGTTTCAACGTACTCCACAGGGCAGTGTGTTTCAGGGAGCTGTACGGGGCACGGGCGGCTGGTACAGGCTTGAGGTACAGGCATTTCAGGGTGGAAAAGTTATTGCACAGGACGTAGTTCGCAAAGTAGGTATCGGTGAGGTGTTTATCATTACGGGGCAATCTAATGCGCAGGGTTTCAGCGACTATGGTGCTGCCTCGGCTGCCGATGACCGGGTGAACTGCGTGACCTACAACAACATCGCGGCCAACTCATTGGCCGACCCTCCCTCGCCCACATTCGAGCAGCTGAGTGCCACGTCAATTATTGGGCCGCGTGGGCAGAGTGCCTGGTGCTGGGGCCGTTTAGGTGATCTGCTGGCGCAGCAATACAATGTGCCCGTCTTGTTCATTAACACCGCCTACGAGGCCACATCGATCCGCAATTGGATCGAAAGCTTCGATGACCAGTTCACGAAAAATATCTTCCGGCTCGGTACAGCCAATGAGAATTTCCCGAAGGGTATGCCGTATGCCAACCTGCGAATAGCCTTGCGCTATTATTGCTCGTTGCAGGGAATGCGGGCTGTTTTATGGCAGCAGGGCGAGAACGATAACCTGCTCGACCAAAACTCGTCGGCGTTGAAATTCACGCAGGACGAATATAGGGCAGCCATGCAAACACTGGTCGACAAAACACGGTCTGACACGCGGCGTTATCCAGCCTGGGTACTGGCTCGTTCGTCGCGAATTGGTTTCCCCGACAATGCATGTATCAGCGGTTGTAAGGGTAATGCTGGTTGTGAAAAAGCCTGCCCGTTCGTTTACAACAACAATACTAAATTCACGGCTGCACAGACATCCGTAATCAGCACGTTCAGCAATAACGTATACGCTGGCCCCTTCACCGACGTTATCCAACCTAATCGCGTGGATGGGATTCACTTTTCTGGCGATGGCCTGTTACAGTTGGCCCAGGCTTGGTATGAGAGCATGAGTCCGGTATTTTTTGCGGCCTCTATTCCCTTGCTGCCACAGCAACAACCGGTAGCAACCGTCAACTGCGGACCAGCTAATAATAGTGTGTCGGTTAGTTTGCCTGCGGGTTATCAGAGCTACGAATGGCGTGACAGCCAAACGGGCCGTACGCGCACGTTGACTCAGCCGGGCATGTACCAGGCCAAATTGAAAGATGGTTCGGGTAATACGTATTTGTCGCCGGTGATTGAGATAAGCAACTCTATCCAACCTGCGGTGCCTACGGTATCGGTAGGGCAGCAGGGGACGGCTGCTGCGGCTCAGCAACAGGTCTGTGCCGATTCAGTACTGTCGCTGGTGGCTAATACTACCCCGCAGACGCAGGCCGTATGGAGCAATGGCAGCACGCAACGTACGTTAAACATTGCCACGGCGGGTACGTATTCGGTGCAGGCAGTGAACACGTACGGGTGTAAATCAACGACGTCAGCGGGTATCTCGCTGGTGATACGGCCCAAACTGATCACGCCAACCATTCAGCAGGTAGGGTCCTTTACGTTACAGGCAAACTTGCCCGGTTTTCCTAATAATGAGCAATTTGACTGGCGGCGAGGTACGCAGTTTTTAAATAATCAAAACGGTCCAACGGCCAAAGCGGTTAGTACAGGACCATATTCAGCCAGGGCTAGAGCGGTCTTTACGTTGCCAGGTGGCAGTATCACATGCTACTCTACTTTCTCAAACGAACTACAATTCACGTCTACTGATACAGGCGGTGGCATGAACGTCTATCCCAATCCATCGTCGAATGGGGTGATTGCCATTGAAACGATTGAAGACCTCCAAAACGCTGATATTACCATTGCCACATTGGCGGGACAAACGGTTTACTCGGCCAAAGTAGCCTCGTTCAGTGAGCGGAAAGTGATTAATGTACAGGGGTTGACGGCCGGCCAGTACATCGTGCGGGTTCGTTCGCAGGGATTTAATGTGGCCCGCCGCGTGCTGGTTGTCCCGTAAAAATCGAGTTACCCCAAATAGCCCCA
Organism: Cytophagales bacterium; assembly: GCA_038230755.1. GTDB lineage: Bacteria > Bacteroidota > Bacteroidia > Cytophagales > Spirosomataceae > Fibrella. The sequence continues at coordinate 3,267 of JBBRMP010000318.1, forward strand.
AAGCCCTCCGAAAGAGGGCTTTTTTATGCCTTATCGGGACATGGTGCGGCACCTAACCTTCGCTAACTATGTTCATTTTATAGCTAACTTGCGGTCGTTTTGCCCCTGCTCTCTATGAACACAGCGTCTTATTTGCCCTCCGATTATATCCCGATTTTCATTCAGTTAGGTTTGGCTCTGGGGTTCATTGTTGTCACCATGCTCGTGACACACAATATTGGCCCGAAACGTCACAGTGTCAAAAAAGACGACCCCTTCGAGTGCGGTATTCCGGCTCAGGGCGATGCCCGTGCCCCTATCTCAATCAAGTATTTCCTGGTGGCTATCCTCTTCGTTTTGTTCGATGTGGAGGTGATTTTTATGTACCCCTGGGCGGTTAATTTCATGCAGTTAGGTCAGGAAGGCTTCATCCAGATGATCCTTTTTATGGGTTTGCTGTTGGCCGGGTTCTACTACGTAATCCGCAAGGGCGTTTTGAATTGGGAATAAACAGTATCAACAAACACGATATGACATCCAACGTTAAGATGGTTGAAGCGCCTGAAGGCCACGAAGGCGCTGGGTTCTTTGCCACCTCGCTCGATAAAGTAGTCGGTATGGCCCGCGCCAACTCGCTGTGGCCGTTGCCATTCGCCACCTCTTGTTGCGGGATCGAGTTTATGGCCTCAATGGCCTCGCATTACGACTTTGCCCGGTTCGGTTCGGAACGGCCCAGTTTTTCACCCCGGCAAGCCGATTTGCTGATGGTGATGGGCACGATTGCCAAAAAAATGGCCCCCATCGTAAAACAGGTGTACCTCCAGATGGCCGAGCCCCGCTGGGTGATTGCCATGGGTGCCTGCGCCAGTAGCGGTGGTATTTTCGATACCTACAGTGTGCTTCAGGGCATCGACCGGATTATTCCCGTCGATGTGTATATTCCGGGTTGCCCGCCCCGCCCCGAACAGGTGATCGACGGCCTAATGCAGGTTCAGGAAATGGCCCGCAACGAATCGACCCGCCGCCGCAACACCGACGAATATCAACTGCTGCTCAATTCATACGGCATTCAATGATTGTAATTAGCGAATGAGCGAGGGTCCGACGCATCGGTGAGTGACGAACCGTCATTCACCGATGCGTCGGACCCTCGCTCATTCACTCATTAATCCATGACCAACCAGGA
>JBBRMP010000319.1:0-4416 GCA_038230755.1 Cytophagales bacterium
ATTCGCAAACGGTGTAGTCTAAATACAATAAAAATTAGATACTAAACGTATGTTTTTGTGCAATTAAAAGTATGCCATCGTCAAGAAGAAAACTAGTATTTTCCTAATAGTCAGAGAGTTACGCTATAGTGGGAATTGCTGAATGAACACCGATGTTTTTAATTTTGATGGCAAGAAATTAGGCTCCCGTACTTTCAATAAAGACCGGGATTACCTGTGGCCCATTCCCACAATTGTTTCGCAGCTAAATCCGAATCTGACCCAGAATCCGGGATACGGAAAGTGATGGGCTTAACGCTGAATCTAAAATTCAGTAGGGACGACTAACCTGGTAGCTTCCGGTTTTAACCGGGGGCTATCTTACTGTTTTTTTAACCAATATGATTTCATCGAAGTTGAAGACCCTTTCCATTCTAATTATCCTGACAGGTCTGCTCGGTACAACTCCGGCTTTCGCACAGGACAAGCCGGCTGTTGCCGACAAACCGAACGCGGTCGGGGCGGGCCGAACGCGCCCCGACCCGGCCAAACCCAACATCATTTTCATTCTCGTCGATGATATGGGCTGGGGAGACTTGGGGGTTTTCTGGCAACAGCAGCGAATGCAGGCCAACAACCGCAGCGAACCCTGGCAGTTTACACCGTCGCTGGACGCAATGGCCCGGAACGGCGCCATGCTTACCAACCATTACTGTGCTGCGCCGGTTTGTGCGCCATCACGGGCCTCACTCATGCTGGGTGTGAGCCAGGGACATGCCAATATCCGTGACAATCAGTTTGACAAGGCGTTACAGGACACCTATACCATGCCTTCGGTACTTAGGCAGGCCGGTTACAGCACTGGTCTGGTAGGGAAATGGGGGCTACAGGGAGCCGACGCCGACGCGCCCAACTGGCCCGCGCATCCTCTGAACCGTGGTTTCGATTATTCCTACGCCTATATCCGCCATGCCGACGGCCACGAACACTACCCTGTAGAAGGGATTTATCGGGGTAAAAAAGAAGTGTGGGAAAACAAGACCAACGTGTCGGCGGGCCTTGCCAAAAGTTTCACGACCGACCTTTGGACGGCCAAAGCCAAGCAGCTTGTCAAGCAACAGGCCGGGACGAAAAAACCCTTTTTTATCTATCTGGCCTATGATATGCCGCACGCCGTGCTGGAACTGCCCACCCAGGCCTACCCCAAAGGCGGAGGACTAAACGGCGGGTTGCTATGGCTGGGTAAGCCGGGCAATATGATAAACACCGCGTCGGGAACGCCTGATTCCTATATCCACCCAGACTATGCCAACGCCACCTACGACCACGACAAAAACCCGGCAACGCCCGAAGTAGCCTGGCCCGACGTGTACAAGCGTTACGCTACCGGCTGCCGCCGAATCGACGATGGCGTTGGCGACATTATGCACCTGCTGAAAGACCTGAAAATCGATCAGAACACGCTGGTCGTTTTTACTTCCGACAATGGTCCATCCATCGAGTCTTATCTGAAAGAAGACTACAAACCCACCTTTTTCAACAGTTTTGGCCCCTTCGACGGTATCAAGCGCGATGTGTGGGAAGGCGGAGTCAGGATGCCCACGCTGGTGCAGTGGCCTGGTAGTATACCCACTGGCAAAGTAATAACTCAGCCCAGTACCCTGTACGACTGGCTGGCCACCTTTGCCGATGTCGCGCAGGTACCCGCCCCCGCCCGCACCGACGGGGTATCGCTGCTGCCTGCCCTCACCGGACGAGGCCAGCAGAAACAGGGTGTGGTGTACATCGAATACGAAAACAATGGGAATACCCCCAACTTTGACGAGTTCTCACCCAATCACCGCGCCAGAAAGCGGAATCAGATGCAGAAGATCCGGTCGGGAGACTACGTAGGGGTTCGGTACGACATTAAATCAGCGGGCGACGACTTCGAGATTTATAATGTGGTCAAGGACCCACAGGAGACGAAAAATCTGGCCGGAGAAGCGACATATCAGGCCATGCAAAAAGCGTTCAAGGATAAAGTCACGCAGGTACGCCGACCCGATCCGGAAGCTCCCCGTCCGTATGACTTGGAACCCATGGCGGCCGTAACTCCGCCAAAGCTGGCACCCCGCATTAGCTGGATGAGCCACGAAGGAAAATTTCCCTTCGTGGCCGATCTGAGTAGCCGCCCAGCCACGCAGTCAGGCACCCGGCCAACTACTGAACTGAATAAAACAGAGCTAAAAGAAGGGATGATCTACCAGCAGGGCTACATCAAAATACCCAAAGACGGCACTTATCAGTTCACGATGAGTGGGAACGGAAGCTATGTATTTCGGTTGCACGAAACCCTGATTCTCGACCGCAGCTATCCGGATCAGCCGAAGCTTAAGCTACCCATTTCTGCTACGGTCAATCTGAAAGCAGGCTACCATCCGTTCCAGATTTACTACCACCACATGGGCACGGGCAAACCTACGCTCGACTGGACGTGGCAGGCTGAGGGAATCATCGAGCAATCCGTCCCAGCCACCGTTCTGTTTCATTCGGTTGAAAAATAAAATCATCCATTTTTATCGAAATCCTCTCCGTTGGTTTAGCCATTCAATCGTCAACCGATTCAACCACCGCTGTTTTAGCAGTACGCACACAGGGCATTTTCCACTATGAAACAACTCCTCTTTCTTGTCGCTATTGCACTCCTAAGTTGCCAGACGAACAATAATAAAGCGGCTGCGCAGACAAAAAAAACACCTGCTGCAAATCCCAATATCCTGATTATCTACGCCGATGACCTTGGTTATGGCGACGTAAGTGCGTATCGGTCCGCCGTTGCGGGACAAGGCACATTGAAAACACCCCATATCGACCAGCTTGCCGCGTCGGGCATTCGGTTTACCAATGGGTATGCCACGTCGGCAACCTGCACCCCCAGCCGGTTTGCCCTGCTGACCGGTATGTATCCCTGGCGCAACGAAAACGCCAAAATCCTTCCTGGCGATGCCCCCCTGCTCATCGACACCAGCGCTATCACCGTGGCCAGTATGCTCAAAAAGCAAGGATACGCAACGGGCGTTGTGGGCAAATGGCACCTTGGCCTGGGCAATGGTAATGTGGACTGGAACAAAGCGATTGCCAAAACGCCTAACGACCTGGGCTTCGACGAATCCTACATCATGGCTGCTACCGGCGACCGCGTACCAACGGTGTACGTCGAAAACCGGAAGGTGGTGGGGTTGCAGGCCAATGACCCGCTGTATGTTAGCTACGAAAAAAACTTCCCCGGCCAGCCCACCGCCATCACCAATCCCGAACTGATGACCAAAATGAAGTGGCATCACGGCCATAACCAGAGCGTAGTAAACGGCATTCCGCGAATTGGCTTCATGAAAGGGGGTAAAAACGCTATCTGGACCGACGAGACGATGGCTAATGTGTTCCTAGGCAAAGCCAAAGACTTTATTGACCAGCACAAGGCAACCCCTTTTTTCCTCTATTACGCCCTGCATGAACCGCACGTACCCCGTGTGCCCGGAGCAAAATTTGCCGGAAAATCGGGTCTGGGGCCGCGCGGAGATGCCATTCTGGAAGCTGACTGGTGCGTAGGCGAAATTATAAAAAAACTCAAAACCGAGGGGTTGCTCGACAATACACTGGTCATTCTGTCCAGTGATAACGGCCCCGTGCTGAACGATGGTTACTATGACGAAGCAGTTGAGAAAAATGGGAAGCACACGCCCTGGGGTACGTTTCGGGGTGGCAAGTACAGTTTGTTCGACGCCGGAACCCACGTACCATTCATCGTTTCCTGGCCGGGCCACGTCAGGCCTGCCCGCATCAAAAAAGGCGTATCGGATGCGGTTGTTTGTCAGGTCGATTTGCTGGCATCGCTGGCCGCATTGGTTGGCAGCACCGACAAAACGGCCGACAGTAAGAACGTACTCGATGCGTTGCTGGGAAAGGCTAAAACCGGCAGGCAAAATCTGGTGCTGGAAGCCTCCGGGCGGCTGGCCTTCCGGGCGGGGGCGTGGGCGTTTATCCCGCCCTATCCGGGCAGGCCGCTCAACAAAGAGGTCAACATAGAAACCGGCCTGAGTCAGACCCCGCAACTCTACAATCTCCAGACCGACCCCGGCCAACGTACTAATGTGGCCACGACCAACCCGGATAAACTGGCCGACATGGAAAAACAGATGAAAGCAATAGTGGGCGATTTCTATCAGGCAAAAACGGATGAGTTGAAACTTCGTTGACCGGTAGTGGCTGCTTCGGAATTACTCACGACTCACCAAAATTCATACCGACCCCCTAACTAAGTAGTTGTTGATAAAGAATAGACACTTTCGTAACTTGCCGGCATGAGATATGTTAATCCGTTGCCAGAGAATGAAAAAATAACGCTTTTGGAGTGTCGAAAAAACCACAAAAAGGGTCATGTTCGGGATCGTAGTC
>JBBRMP010000320.1:0-4402 GCA_038230755.1 Cytophagales bacterium
CGCCCCCGCGTGGCCCCGTGCCGTTGGGTACGCAACCACACATGGCGTAGGCGTTGCGTACCTAACGGCACGCCTCCCACAAACAACACCGGCAAGGCGACAACCATCGGGTCGCTGACGCGACTGACCTGCCCCCACAACACCGGCAAGGCGACAAACATCAGGTCGCTGACGCGACCGACGGGGCAATAGCTACGCGACGCATACCAAAACAGCAATCAAACCGATACGTATTTTTGTACACCTATCGCACCGCCTTACTGGCTAAACCCCTATGGAATTTAGAATAGCCGATACCTTTACCGATAGCCTCGCCCGCCTCAGCGGCGACGAGCAGAAAGCCGTGAAAACCACCGCCTTCGACCTGCAACTGAACCCGGCGCATCCGGGCCTAAGCTTCCATAAACTCGATAAAGTCCGGGACAAATGTTTCTGGTCGGTGCGCGTCAGCAGCGACATCCGGTTGATCGTGCACAAGACCGAAGGCAGCTTTTTGCTCTGCTACGTGGACCACCACGACAATGCCTACGCCTGGGCCGAACGCCGGAAACTGGAGGTTCACCCCCGCACCGGAGCCGCCCAGTTTGTGGAAATCCGGCAAACGATGCAGGAGATTCTGGTGCCGGTATACGTACCTACCAACGTACCCACTGAACGTCCCGTTGCGCCAAAAAAAGCTCCTACGCCCCTCAGACTCCTATTTGCCCACCTCCCCGACGAAACGCTGCTCAGCTACGGCGTACCCGCCGACTGGCTGGTCGAGGTGAAAGCGGCTGACGAAGACACGTTGCTGATTCTGGCCGATCACTTGCCCGCCGAAGCCGCCGAGGCCCTGCTTGAACTGGCTACCGGCGGCATCCCCAACGTACCCAAACCACTGGCGCCAACGGCAGACCCTTTTGCCCACCCCGACGCGCTACGCCGTTTCCGTACCATGGCCAACGTGGACGAACTGCAACAGGCACTCGATTACCCGTGGGACAAGTGGGCTGTTTTTCTCCACCCCGACCAGCGCGTCACCGTCGAGCGGAATTACACCGGTCCGGCGCGGGTGTCGGGTTCGGCGGGCACTGGCAAAACCATCGTGGCCCTGCACCGGGCCGTTTCGCTGGCCCGCCAAAACCCCGATGCCCGCGTCCTGCTCACCACGTTTTCGAGCATCCTGGCAAACGCCCTGCGGGTAAAGCTCCGCCGCCTCATCAGCAGCGAACCCCACCTGGCCGAACGCATCGACGTAGACGCCATTAACGCGGTTGGGCAACGGCTCTACAAACGAAACATCGGCCCGCCGCTGGTAGCCACACCCGCCCAACTCGTCGGGTTAATCAGGGCTGCGGCGGCCAACGTGGCGGGCCATTCATTCAGCCAATCATTTTTGCTTTCCGAGTGGGAACAGGTGATTGATGCCTGGCAACTCAAAACCTGGGATGACTACCGGGACGTGAAACGGCTGGGCCGGAAAACCAAACTGCCCGAAGCCAGCCGGGCCAAATTGTGGGCCATCTTCAGCCCCGTCATCAGCAACCTGCAACAAGCCGGACAAGTCACCCTGGCCGAAATCTTTAGCCGGTTGATCCCAATAGTATCCGCCCGACCTCCCTACGACTATGTGATCGTGGATGAGGCTCAGGATATCACTGTCTATCACCTCCGGATGCTGGCGGCATTGGGAGCCACCCGCCCCAATGCGCTGTTCTTCGCGGGGGATAGTGGGCAACGCATTTTCGGCCAGCCGTTTTCCTGGAAAGCACTCGGCGTATCGATTCAGGGACGTTCTAAAACGCTGACAGTCAATTATCGGACCTCGCACCAGATTCGTAAAAAGGCTGATCAGCTTCTTGGTAAAGAACTGGCTGATGCCGACGGGAACGTAGAAGACCGGAGCCGTACCGTGTCTGTCTTCAATGGCCCAACCCCCGATTTTGAATGCTTCGACACGCCAGAAAAGGAGGTTGCCTTCGTCGGTAACTGGATAGCCAATCTGAAAAGTGCTGGGTTATCACCCCACGAAATCGGGGTATTCGTTCGATCCGAAAGCCAGCTTGACCGGGCCAAAGCTGCCGTCGAGTCCGCCGGTATGCCGTTTCTGGTGCTGGATGAGCAGGTAGACACCATCAGTACGAAGGTGGCTATCAGCACGATGCACCTGGCCAAAGGCTTAGAGTTTAAAGCCGTGGTAGTTATGGCCTGCGACGACGAAGTTATTCCATCGCAGGAGCGAATCGAGGCCATCACGGATTACGCTGATCTGGAAGACGTTTACAATACCGAGCGGCATTTGTTATATGTGGCTTGCACCCGTGCCCGCGATCAGTTGCTCATCACTAGTGTCGATCCGTGTTCGGAGTTTCTTGATGATATTCGGCTGTAAAGTCAGTCAACTCTATCTTATGCCCCAAGCCCCTTTCAGCACTAGATATTCCAGCACCAGCACGCGGCAGTGGGCATCGCAACGCCAGCGAATGTGCCAGAACGGGCGGTGTGCCCAGTGGTAGAGCCACGGCTGCTCATAGGCGGAAAGCATACCCGCAATGAAAAACGAAAAATCGCGAAAAGTGGCTTCTATACCTTCCAATGGTACATCGGTTACTGATTCACCGAGTCGTAACAGCGACGTAGCCCATAAAATTTGCTCCATTGGGTGGGGGGCGATGGCTAATTCGGCCCGCATATCAGTCATGAGTTTGGCCCGAACGGGGCGCAGGAGTTCCGGGTCATGGCTGGCGATGAGGCGGGCAACATGGTAGGCGATAATGGCCGGTTGGGCGTAGTTGTGCGCCGCCCGAAATGGGTTGGTGCGGTAGCGATTGGTGCTGATTAGGTCGGCCAGTAGGGTCAGGCTATCCTGGGCATGAACGTCCAGCGGCAGGCCATACGTGTAGACGCAACAGAGCATATTGGCCAGCGCACAGGCATCGAATTCGATGGGCATATTTTGGCCAAACCAGGTTGAATAGGCCCGCCACGAACGGTATTCGGAAAAGGTATTCCGAACAACGAGTTGGCTCCCGTTGGCGTGTCGCGCCAGTTTTTTGGTCAAAAAAGCGAGGTCGTCCGGGCTGGGTTGCAACGGTTCGCCGCTGCGGGTCAGATACACCATCGCCGTATCGTCGATGTCGTCGGGTAGCTGAAAATGCCGGAACCGATGCATGAGCCAGCCGTGCGGAAAATGCCGCGACGGGTTGGTGGCGTAGAAGTTGTAGGTGGCCAGCCCGTCTTTGTTCCGAAAAAGGCTATACGTGGCTCTTGCGCGGTCAGTGATGGCGTTGGCAAGGGCCTGTTCAGCGGGGGAAAGACCCGGTAGAATCTGCTGGAGGGTAAAGACGCTGATGGCCGTGAAAAACAGATTTGGGTCGGGCCGCTGGTAACCCCAATAGCGGTTGTAGCGGTAGGCTGGGAATAAGCCCTCGGCGAAAAATGACGAATTAGTAAGTTGATTGTCAGATAGTTGCTGGAGCAGTGAGAGGGGCGTGGGGGTGGGCATGGATCAAAATTACGATGGCAGTCGGGATTGTGGCACTGCTTTTGTGGAGAGACTACTTAACAACGTCTGATCCTGATCACTACATATTACTATGCGCCGTTTGTATTTGTTTCTGCTACTGCTTATGGTCAGCTATAGTGGCTGGGCGCAGAAAGCGTTCATCTTCAATAGCCAGCAAAAAAATGGCTTCGTCTCGTTGTCGGTGGGCACAAACCAGCCACTAGGTACATTCGGCAAGCGAACCACCGAGGCCGACGAAAATGGATTGGCCGTGCGTGGTCAAACCTGGAGCGTAATGGCCGGCTACCGCCTCGCCGGACCGTTTGGCCTGATGGGCCGTTACGAAGAAACCCAGAACGGAATCGATACCAAAACCCTGACAGCCAACATTATCCAGTCGCCGGGCGACAACATACAGGGCAGCACCCCGGCGGGGAAAACCGGGCGCTGGCAAAGCCGTAGCCTCATGGTTGGTCCGTTCGTGACCATCCCCCTGGGTCGCTTTGCGCTCGATATTCGGGCGTTGGCGGGACAAGCCTGGGCCACCTGCCCCGAAACCTGCGTTCAGGGTAAGCTGAACCAAACCGAAACATTGATTCGCACTGAAAATCGCGAGGCAAAAGCGCTGGCCAGCGGAGCCGGTATCAGCCTTCGTTTCCGGGTAAGCCCCACCGTGGGCCTGCACGTAAACGGCGACTACAGCACCGCCCACTTCACGTTCGCTAACGTGCCGCTGGAATCACACTACGGCAATCTTAGGCAGCAACTTACCTTTAACAGTCAGAAAACGCTTAGCCTGGCCACCCTCTCTGCGGGCCTGACCATCCAGTTCCGGGCAAGGAATAGAGTGTTTTGATTTATGATTTGTCGCTTACCGGTCCGCCGGTGCGGCGCGTGTTTAGCGGAGCGTTGCTCCGC
>JBBRMP010000321.1:0-4387 GCA_038230755.1 Cytophagales bacterium
GTAGCCTACGACGATGCCCTTGTCTACACCGTCAAGCTCTACCATAGCTGGGATAAACCCGATTCCCTGGCCCACTATCTGGTCATCGGCGAACAGGCCGCCCGCGCCGCCCACGACCGCGAAAATCTGTCATTTATCTATTCGATCAGGGCGTTTTCCCGGTTGCGAGCCGGGCACACCGATGCGGTACGGGCCGACTACGACGAGGCCATTCGGCTGGCAACGGGACTACCTAACAAACACGCACTCTTCATCGCCAAATACAGTCGGGCATCAAATTACCTGACTACCCCACAGCAACAGGTGGCTGCTTTCGACAGCCTGCTCGAACTGGTAAAAGATCCCAGTCTGGCCCGGAATCCCCGTTTTTACGAACGCACCACCAATTATTACCGCAGTCCGGGGCCGACACTCCTCTTCAAACTCGCGCAACTCAACATCCTGCTGGCCGACTATGACAACGCCGGCAAGTTCGCCGATTTGTTTTACGACGCCCAGATTCGGCCCAACCTTCGGTCGCCAACGGTACCGTATATCAACACCGAAATGGCCATTGTTCGGGTGTATCAGGGACAGGTGGGTCAGGCCCGCGCTTTCGTCGACTCCAGCCGACGGCAGTTTGGCGTGGCCGAAGCGCAGATTCCGTATTCGGGCTATTTTCTGGCCGCCGGGCTGCTGGCCGAACACGACCGTCAGTTTGCCAAAGCCGCCAACTATTACCGGCAATCGCTGACGAAGGGCGTCACGTCGGCGTCGTTTTCGCCCATCCCACCCGAACTATTCTATGCCCGGGCGCTCACCAAAACCGGACAATATGCCCAGGCCCGGCAGGTGCTGACCACACTCACGACCGCTGCCATGGCCAATCGGTTTTCGGCCATTGGCCTCTATTACTACCAAACGCTGGCCGATTTGACCAAAGCCGAAGGCCACTTTGCCGACTATGGGCAGGCCCTCGACACCTACCATACCATCCGCGATTCGCTCACCAATTTAAACCAGTACCGGGCGGTGCAACAGATTATGGCCCGCGTCAGAATTCGGGATAAAGAGCAGCAAATCAGCCGGTTAAATGCCGAAAATAGCCTCCGCACAGTCCAGTTCCGGCGCGAACGGTTGCTCTATGGGGCCTTGCTGGCGCTGGCGTTGCTGGCTATCGGGTTGCTCGTCTTGTACATGCGCAACCGGCAGGCCCGCGCCCGGCAGCGCGAAGCCCTGCAACAGAGTCAGTTGGCGCAACTGGCGCAGCAGCAACAGATCGATCTGATGCAGGGCGTGATGGAGGCCGAAGCCAACGAACGCCACACCATTGCCGACCAACTTCATAACGAGGTGAACCCGCTACTGGCGGTGGTATCGCTCAACGTGTCGTCGGCACTGGAGACCGTGGCCACCAACGCACCCAACGGCCCTAAACTCCGCAAAGCACAGGAAGTACTCGGCACCGTGGCCAGCACCGTGCGCGGCATTAGCCACCGACTTACGCCACAACTCATTGAAAAACAGGGTTTTAAACGGGCCATCGAAGACCTGGCCGAGAGCGTAAACCTGTCCGAAAAAGTCCGTATCGACACCATCATCGTGGGCTTCGACGAGGCCTTACCGGTGCCATTTCTGAGCGACGTCTACCGGATTGTACAGGAACTGGTCCACAATATAATCCGCCACGCACAGGCTACCGTGGCCACCGTGGAGGTAGTGGAGCATGATCGGCACGTGACCATTATGGTGGAGGACAACGGCATTGGTATTGCCGCCGATACGCCCGGCGATGGGCAGGGACTGCAAACGATTCGGGCGAAAGTGGCCCTCCGCCACGGACAAATGGACGTTCAGCGCAATCCTAACGGTGGTACGCTGGTGGTGATTGATCATCTGGCGACTCATTTTTAGTTACCCCTAACTATTTCAGTCACCGCCCACTACGCCCACATTTGGCCTGTCTAACCATCGGTCCTGTCTCATGCGCCTACTCCTCGCCGACGACCACCCCCTGCTGCTCGACGGGCTGCGTAGCGTCCTTGCCGACCTGCCCGACATGGTGTTGCTCACGCCCGTTTGCAACGGTCACCAACTCCTCGACGTGCTGCACCGCGAGGTGGTCGATATGGTGATGCTGGACCTGAATATGCCCAAAACAGACGGCATGACGGCGTTAAGGGAAATACGACGGGATTTTCCGGACGTAAAAGTCATCGTCTTCACCAGCTACAACCAGCCCCAGCGCATCCGCGATGTGCAGGCCCTGGGTGCGATGGGCTACCTACTGAAAACCACCGACGCCCCCACCCTGAAAGCCGCCGTGCAACAGGTATGGGCGGGACAGCCGTGGTTTCCACCGTTGACTGCCACCGCACCGGGACATGCCTCGCCCGACGATAAGGCCCTGCCCGACGCGTTTATGCGGACCTACCAGCTCACCAAACGAGAGGTCGAAATTATCCAGCTCATTGCCGTGGGGCTAACTACGAAGCAACTCGGCGAGCGGCTGTTTGTGAGCGAGTTCACCATCAACGCCCACCGCCGCAATATCGCCCGCAAACTGGGCGTCGATACACCCGTTGGCCTCGTCAATTTCGCCCGCGAACAGGGCTTGGTCTGACGCGTACCGTTGGTCAAAATCGTTAGGACTAACTATAGTATAGCGCCCTGATGGAGTGGAATTTTGGTGCGTTGAACCCCAAACTTTCTCCGATTATGGAACAATGTACGTGTATGTGGTTGGCAGGAATGCTGCTGATGCTGTGGTTGTTACCGCAGGCTGGACGGGCGCAGAACGATGCCGATACGCCGGGTGCTGGTATTAGCCAGACATTTATGCAAGTGTCGTCCGACGTTGCCCGGCTCTCGTTTAAAGAAGATACCAAATACGCCCAGTTCATAAGCGATGGGGATGCTGTGTTTGTATTCAATATGGCAATCAATAAGTTTGATAGAGATTGGGCCAACCGGATACTTAAAAGTTTCGGGGGTAATCCCCTCAGAGCCAGTCGTTCCATTCGACCCGCTGATCTGGCTTCGTTAGTGGCCTCTACCGACAGTCGGCCCGGCCCGGTAAGCGCGGCTGGCAATGGCTCATCCCAGAGTCATCTGGGCCTGCTCTACGGCGCACAACTCATTGGCAAGGGAACCGGGGCTACGGGTTCGACTACCCGCATGACGTATCTGGAACCAATGGCCTACCTGCTCTACAGCTATGACCTGCCCGACGACAAAGGCTATGTGTTCGGCGGGTTGGGGCCCTATCTGGCCCTGGGGTTGTGGGGTAGGATTAGTTCCGGCAATTACTCAGCCAATGTCTTCGACCAAAGCAAGGGGGGCTACAGCCGCTTCGATGCAGGGCTGGGATTCACGGCGGGCTATCAACATCCGCAGGGCGTGCGCCTGAGCGTCGCCCACGAACTGGGTCTGGTCAATATCGAACCTAAGAGTATCAGAGAGAAGGCTTATAACCGCGTCTGGAGCCTCAACGTGGGCTATCCACTCAAAAAACTGGCCGAAAAACTGCGCAAGAAATAAGCCGCGAACAGGGCCTGGTTTGACACGTACCGGTCCCTCATCTCGTTAGGACTAACTATTCCTCGGCCAACTGGTAGGGCAGACTTTTGTTGCATCAACCCTAAATGAACTACGATTATGAGAAGGTATCTGTTGATTAACCTGACCCTGGCTTTAACCCTGGTGGCCTGTTCGTCCGGCCCCATTACGGAGGCTGATTTGGACGGCCACACGTTCCGGCTTACGGCCAAATTGATGGAATCGGCCACCCAAGTGAAAGATAAAGATCTGCGGGCGTTTGCCCGGGAGATGGAAGAGATGAGCGAAAAGCTAATGCCCGTCATTCGGTTCGACACAGGGGGCCGGGGCGAGGGGCTGAACGTACTTGAAATTGGTTTAACGTCCCCCCTATCGTGGTCGATTCGGGCCGATACACTTTACATGGTAATGGAGCGGGATGGCCAACAGTTTGGTCGCCAGTTTCACATTGCCAGAGCAGACAAGGCGTTTATCCTCCTTGAAACCAAGTCCGACGGAAAAACTGACACGAACTACCTCGAACCGACCGACGCATTACGATAAAGAAACTCAACGCGTCTAAACCCCTTCAAGTCATGAAAAACAATACGTTAATTTTATTCCTACCTCGAAATCCCGGCCTAGGCTCTGTATAACTACGACCTGCCCGCTGGCTAGGGCCGTTTGTTTGGCAGACTTGGCTTTTATCTGGCCTACAGGCTATGGGGACGCTGACCTTCAATGGCACTGGCGGCAAACAATCGTTTTCGGCTTTCGATGAGCTCAACGGCTACAATCGCTTCGATGCTGGGCTGAATTTCGTGGCGGGCTACGAACTACTGTAGGGTCTGCGCCTGAGCCTTGCCTACGA
>JBBRMP010000322.1:0-4259 GCA_038230755.1 Cytophagales bacterium
GCGTTTGGTTCGACATCAGTGCGCTGACGGAGGTGTATCGGGCGTTAGAGAAACTGTAGCGCGGTGCCAGCGCCCCATTCGCACTTGCCCGTTTCGCAGGAATGTATGCTCTATCTCAACAAATCCGACCTGTTGCAAAAGCAATGGCCAGTTTGGTAACTGCGTGATTTCGATATTCGCCACGACCCGAAAAAACCGGATCATGACCCAGAGCTGAAGCCGCTGCCAGTAGCCTTGGGGCTGGTTAAAATCACAAACCAGCAGCGTACCCGTTTCCGTCAACGCCCGGAGCAGGCGGGGTATCAACTGCCTCGACAACGTATGTTCGGTATACATATCGAGTACGAAGGGCAGCGTAATCACGTCGAAGACCTCGCCGGTAGTCAGGTTCGCCTCAGTGCCATGCCGGAATTCAAGTAGCTCACTGTCAGCGGTGTTAACCATCCGCTCCTGAGCCAGGCGGAGCATCTTCACCGAGGCTTCCAGGTAGAGCACCCGTTGCGGTTGGGCAGCCATGACGCGGGGTAGTAACGCCCCCGTTCCGCCACCCAGCACCAGCACCCGGCTACGGAGCGGCACCCGTTCGGCGCACCACTGCTGGGCCGTAGTCAACGTATTGCCAAATACCAGCGCGGCTAACCTGTCGTAGCCTGGTGCAATGAAATCGAACGACATGAGCGCATGGATGAAGAAAAGCTGACGATGGGCTTCAGGCCGCAACGGGGTAGACGGGCAGTTGAACGGTGAAGATCGTACCCGAATTGAGTTGACTCGTAAACGATATGGTACCACCCAACAGGTCAACGTATCGCTTAACGATATACAGTCCCAAACCCGTTCCCTGCACGTGAATGGCGTTGCGGGCGCGGAAAAAATTGATGAACAGTTTGTCTTTATCAGCGTCAGGAATACCAATACCCTCATCTTTGACCGTAACCACCAGTTGGTGGTCCTGCACGTTGGTAGTCAGTTCGATAGCCTTCCCTTCCGATGAGTATTTACTGGCGTTGACCAGTAAATTGATCAAGATATTCCGCAGCATCGAACCGTCGATATTGATTATCGGCTGGACAGTAAGTTGCTGATAAACAAACCGTTGACCAGCTTTCATCATCCCCTGCATGTCGTCTAAAATTTCGTCGCAAAAAGCCCGTAATTCCAGCGGCTGGGGCATACCGTGCATGGTCTCCTGATCCATTTGCCCCAGCGACAGAAAGTCGTTGAGCAGGTCGGTCAGGCCATGTACCGCCGTTTTGATCCGGGCAACGTGCCGTTCGCGTTTGATGCGGCTTACCCGTCCGTCGGCGTCGGGCAGGGGTTCATAGACCAGGTCAAAATACACTTTATCCAAGACGCCTTTGCGATTGAGCATAACGGGTAGCTCCATCCCGACAAACTGCTTATTTGTTTGTAAAACGCCCGTCAGCAACGCCTCGAACCCTTGCTCAGCCGACTCTGGCAACACGGAGAAAATAGGCTTACCGAGTAGCTCTTCCTCTGTTCGGCCCCACAACGCACACATGGCTGGGTTAGCCAATTCAACAACAAAATCTGGCCCGCGTAGAATGCCAATGGCGATGGCCGTGTACTGGAAAATACGTTGCAACTGGGTTTCAGACTGCCCACCCTGAGTCGGCAAAGCAGCCCGCGCCGCAGTGAGGTCAGCGTCGCGGTCGCCCAATTGGTTGGTCAGTTCGAGAACGGTATTCTCCAGACGACGCTCACGGCTGTCGGGGTCGTTATGATCGGTCATATCAGCGAAAATTAATGACATAGGCGCATCAATACGTACCCATAATAGCAACCACAAAGATGCGCATGGCTAAATACACCTGCCATGATGGGCGTCAGCCACCGGTATGACCAATTACCCGTTTGTAGTCAACGGCTGTCAGTGCCGCCGCCCAACACCAGCACCCGACTACCGGGCGTGGTCTGCCCCGCACACCAATCCTGCGCCCGCCTCAGCGACGACCCAGACACCAGACCAGCCAGCCCCTGATAACAGGGTAGAGTTAGAGGCTTTACAAGCCGATAGTGGCCGCTATTTGGGCTATGTTCGCGTTATTGGCCGTAAACAGGAAAATATCCAATCCGAGGAGCCGCTACTGTCCATACCCACAGAGTATAAACGAAGACCACTACTTTTGAATCAAGAATAAAGGTGTATGCTGCCAATCAGCTCTCCTGCAATTCGGAAGGTGTGTTGTTGGTTTCGCTCCACATGGGGGCGTTGGGTGTTTCCAAAGCAGTAGTGCCAAACCTCTGTTTGGCAGCCCATATCCACAGAACGCACTTCATGAAGGGCAAACGAACCAGCTACCGAGCTAAAAAATCGGTAGCTTTGTTTGTTGTTTATCAGTAAACAAGTTGCTCATGGCCACTAAAACCCTCAAAAAGCCTGCTTCCCTACTCGTGCGCGGTCGTAACGCTGCTGGCAAGTTAATCGAAGGCAATATCCCTGCTGGCGAGTTGTCTCAAGAAGACCCTGGTCTCACGATTCAACGGATATTAGCCAAGCGCAAAGACGTCCAGCCTACTCCGGTTGAGGCTCAATGAACGGACCAACCGCCGACTCCTTTATCTTGGTTGATACCGGTGTGATGAGCCGTTACTTCTTGGGCAAACCCCAAATTACTCAGGCTTATGCTGATTTGACTATTCATGCCACGCCAGTCATCACGGGCAGCGTCTACATTGAGTTGATGCAATGGCTGATAAAGATGCGGGGTCGAGCCACCAAAACGCTGACCAAATCGGAGTTTGACCAGCTTCGTCATCAGCTCGATAAGTACATCCAGCTCAATCATAATGATTGCATCGACCTGGCTGTTGCCGCCTGCCGGTTATACCCTGATACCGGCTTAGGCGACTGTTTTACTATTGGCGTGGGTTTATTCTTCGATGTTCCAATCTTCACGCTCAACCAAAAGCATTTTGAGCGTGTACCCGGTGTTCGATTGTACACACCTGACAACTATGCTGTGTTAGAAAGGGATTGAGTCCTGCATTTTGGCCGACAGGAAACGTGTATCGTCCTGAAATAGGTTTACACTCACTTCGTAAACGTATGGTCGACAAAACAGCGCACCTAATCCGAGAAGCAGCGTCCAATCTTTTTACCAGTTCACAGCCGTCGGTATAGGCGTATCGCTAAGAATGGCCCGGTAGTGGGGATTTACTGTATGGCGCCCTGATGAATCTGTTGCACTATCCCGCTAAACGGATTACTGACCAATGAACTAGTTGTATTATTTCAATAAGCATGAATCATTTTAAAATACAATCTTGTTAGCTAGTTGGTAACGGGCCACATTGCTCTCTGAGCTACCGGCCTAACTGTCAACTAACTACCTGTTAGAATGCAAACTATTCGCACAAGTTTCAAGTCGGTTTATGCTCAACAGACCGCAGCCTCATTTTGGATGAATCTAAGTTCGTCCGTCCAGACGTTCATTACCGATAACGAGTCTGCTTTCCGGGCTTTTGCCCGAACGGGTGCGCCCTTCGGCGAAAGTATGTTGGGCAAATAAGCACCCAACAGGCTACCGGCTCCCTAATTCAATCACCTGCATATCACTGATACGCCCTTCGTTGAGGGTGAAGCGCAGGCAGGTGCGCATGACGTGAAAACCCGATTTTCCGGCCGCGCCGGGGTTGATAAACAGGATCTGTTTGCGGGTGGGGTCGCGCATGACCAGCAGGATGTGCGAATGCCCGCAAATGAATAAATCGGGCGGGTTGGCCAGCAGTTGGGGCCGCACGGTGGGGTTGTAGCGCGGTGGCTTCCCGCCAATATGTGTCATCCAGACCCGCACCCCGCCCACCTCGAACCGCAGGTTTTCTGGGTACATACCGGGGTCGTCGATGTTGCCACTCACGATGCGGAGTGGCTTAAACTGGGCCAGTTGCTGCGCCACGGTGTCCAGCCCCACGTCGCCCGCGTGCCATATTTCGTCGCAGTCGGCGAAGTGATCAAAAATAGCCGGGTCAAGGTAGCTGTGGGTGTCGGAGAGCAGGCCGATGCGCATAAGGGAGTTTGGCGTTTTCAGTTTAGAGTTTTTAACGGTCCGCCGCTGCGGTTGCTTCGCGTGTTGGCGTAGTCCGCACGCGAAGCAACCGCTGGTACTGTCTTAAAAGTCAAATTTGGGGTATGATTATTTCAATATCTTTGCGCTACATATAGGACAGCATCGCTTCGGCTTCCTGATCCTGAGTAGTCCCGCTAGTCGGGACTATTTTTTTGGCTGCTTCGGCTA
>JBBRMP010000323.1:0-4247 GCA_038230755.1 Cytophagales bacterium
CGGTTGGTGCCGGGCAGGTGATTCCGGTTTCGGCCACGCTGCTCAACAACACGACCAATCTGTACACCGCCGTTTGGGTGGACGTAAACCGGAACGGCACCTTCGAGGATACGGAACTGCTGGCCCGGACCACCGTTGGCAGCACCAACCCGGTGTCGCTTAGCTTGACCCTGCCGCTCAGCCTGACAGCAGGGGCCTTGCCCATACGGGTGCTGACGGCCACTACCCCACCCGCCGATGCCTGCGGCGCCTATGGCGGTGGCGAGGCCGAAGATTACCTGCTCACCGTAACGAACCCGGCCAACTGTTCTACGCCAACCAACCTGACCGTGAACACGATTACCGGCACGTCGGCGCAACTGGGCTGGACGGCATTTGGCTCGCAATTCGCGGTACAGTATCGGCCTGCCGGGTCAATCAACTGGTTGGCGGCGGTGGGTATCAACAGCACCAGTTTCAGTCTGACGGGGTTGACATCGGGGCAGGCGTATGAGTGGCAGGTGCTGACTAGCTGTGGCCCATCTGGCAGCTCGCCACTTTCGCCAATTAGCTCATTCTCAACAGCCTGCGCTTTACCAACGGCATTAAACGCAGCGCCGGTTTATAGCAATGCAGCACAGCTAAACTGGACGGGCAGTTTGGGTAATAGCTATTTATTGCACTGGCGGCTACTGAACGCCAGCACCTGGACCACCGTCTCCGGTGTGGTTTCTACCAGCTATGCCCTGACCGGGTTAGCCCTCAACACGGTCTATGAATGGCAGGTGGCCACGATCTGCACAAGCGGCACTGGCATCTATACCAGCCCGGCTACGTTTACCACCACCAGCCAACTGACCTATTGCCAGCCCACCAGCCAAAACGGGTGTTCGTACGACGATGGCCTGAGCGGCCTCGCCATTGGCGGGTTTGTGCTAAGCAGCAACTCAGGGTGTTCACCGGGGGCCTACCAGTCGTTTACCACCGTGGGGGCTACGCTGGCACCGGGTCAGGCGTATTCATTCACGGCCACACTACTCAGTCTAACCTGGGCCGAGGGGCTGTCTATTTGGGCGGATGTTAACAAAAACGGCAGCTTCGATGGCAACGAGCAGCTTTATATATCACCTGCTCCGTCGGCCACCTTCATTGTCGGCACCGTCACACTACCCGCCAACGCCCCGTTGGGTCTGCTGACGTTGCGGGCGCGGGTGGAATATGGTGCCACCACGATTGACCCCTGCGCGGCGGGTGAGTATGGCGAAACGGAAGATTACATCGTTAATGTGGCCAACCCCGCTGCTGATCTCTCACTGGCGATGGCAGTGGATAAACGCACACCGGGCTTGAATGAGGTAATTACCTACAGCATCACCGTCAGCAACGCCGGGCCATCCGCAGCCAATAACGTAAGGGTGCAGAGCCTGTTACCGCCCAACATGACCTTTGTGGGTAGCGCGCAGGGAGCCGTTACGAGTAGTAATGGTGCCGTGATTATAGACCTGGGAACATTGGCCGTGAATGCGTCGGCTACGTTCTCATTCAGTGCCCAGGCCACCGCGCCGGGCCTCTACCGCACCGCCGCCCAGATCACCGAAGCCAGCCTCACAGACCCCGATAGCTTCCTCAACTCCGGCACCGCCGACGGCGATGATGATGCGGCCACCGTCGATCTGCGCACCCGCGAAACGGGCAATACGGTCTACGCCTCCCCTAACCCCATCTTCCGCCTCCTGCCCCCCGTACAACTCAACCAACCCGCCCCCGGCCCCGCCGAGGCCGATTTGAGCCTGGCCCTGCAAACCGATACCCGGTCGCTGGCAACGGGTTCCCCCCTGAGCCTCTCGGTGGTGGTGTCCAATCGGGGGGCCCTGAGTGCCAGCGGCGTGGTGGTGCAACTCACCCTGCCCACGGGCTGGCAACTGGCCACCGGTAGTGGCTTCACCCAAACGGGACAGCTCGTGACCCTGCCCCCCGTGGCCGTCAGCCTGAGCCAGTTCACCACCACGGTGGTGCCCCTGGTGGTGGCGGGCAGTGGCGAGCAGGCCATCCGGGCCCTGATCACCGCCGCCAGCCAGCCCGATCTGGATTCGCCCCACACCAACGCGGTTGGTCGGGGCGAAGACGACGAAGCCACCACCACCGTCAGGGTGAGGTAGGGCAGGAAATGTACATTATCCATTGTACATTCTAAAACCTCTCTATCTTGCGAGGCACTTCATCCGGGCAGATGCAACCCGGCAAACTACCGACCTACCCTATGTCGCAACCGACCGATACGACACCTGTTTCTACCGAATTTAATCGTTCGCTGGGTCTGCTCGACTCCACGCTCATTGTCTCCGGCTCCATGATTGGGTCGGGCGTATTTATCGTCACGGCGGGGATGGCCCGTAACCTGGGATCGTCGGGGTGGCTGCTCATGCTATGGGTGCTCACGGGCATACTGACGGTGGCGGCGGCACTTAGCTACGGCGAACTGGCTGGCATGATGCCCAAAGCCGGGGGGCAATACATCTACATCCAACGCGCCTATGGGCACCTGACGGGCTTCGTCTACGGATGGACCGTTTTCACCGTCATCCAAACCGGCACCATTGCCGCCGTAGCCGTGGCCTTCACCAAATTTTCGGCGGTGTTCATGCCTGCCCTCGGCCCCGAAAACGTATTGCTGGCGCTGGGGCCGGTCAAGATCACGCTGGGGTCACTCTATGCCATCAGCAGTCTGGTGTTGCTCACGTGGCTCAACAGTCGGGGGGTACAAAGCGGCAAGCTGATTCAGAACGTGTTCACGTCGGCCAAGTTGATCGCCCTGCTGGGGCTGATCGTGGTGGGTATTACCATCGGCCTCAGCAGCGGACTGCTGTCGGCCAACCTCACCAACGCCTGGCAGGCCTCGACTACCTCGGCTGCTGGCGAAGTGTTGCCGCTGGCGGGTTTTGCCCTGCTGCTGGCCTTCGGCACGTCGATGGTGGGGTCACTGTTTTCGGCGGATGCCTGGAACAACGTGACATTCATTGCGGGCGAAATCAAAAATCCGCGCCGCAACATTCCGCTGGCCCTGTTTTTCGGCACGCTCATCGTGACCACCATCTATTTTTTGGCCAACCTGTCGTACCTGTCGCTGTTACCGCTGAAAGGCATTCCCACCGCCACCGACATTGTAGGCCGGGGTATCCAGTTCGCCACCGCCGACCGCGTGGCCACCGCTGCCGTGTCAACCATCTTCGGCAACATTGGCGTGGCCATCATGGCCGTGCTGATTATGGTATCCACGTTTGGGTGCAACAATGGGCTGATTCTGGCCGGGGCGCGGCTCTACTACGCCATGGCCAAAGACGGCTTGTTTCTAAAGCAGGCGTCACACCTGAACGAAAATGCGGTGCCGGGCCGGGCGCTGTGGCTGCAATGCATCTGGGCATCTTTACTGTGTCTGTCAGGTACTTACGGCGATTTACTAGACTATTGTACGTTTACGTCGCTCTGTTTTTACATCGTCACCATCGGCGGGTTATTCATCCTGCGCCGCAAGGAACCCAACGCCGAACGGCCTTACCGCGCATTTGGCTACCCGCTGGTGCCGGCTATCTATATGCTGGCGGGCACGGCCATCTGCCTCATCCTGCTCTATAACCCCACCACCCGTTTCAACACCGGCATGGGCCTCCTCATCGCCGGGTTGGGTGTGCCGGTGTATTACTGGACAAAACGCAAATAGGTAATAGACCGTAAGTGTAGGCAGGTGATATAGCCTACCAAAAAGGCCAGCCTTGTTCCGGGCTGGCCTTTTTGGTACACCGATATGCAATAGAATTCAGGAAATTACCCCCCCCCCCCTTATTTTCTTAAGTTGCTCACAACTAAGCACTTGCAATAGGATAATATCTGTATTACTCAACAGCAGATCAGCTACCGTCAGGTGATAAAAATCAGCGATTGCCTGTAGATGCTTCCAACTGGGCTGGCAGTCGCCCGTTTCCCAATAGCAATAAGCGGGCTGACTTACACCCAGAAAAAACGACATCTGATACTGTGATAACCCCATCAACTGCCGAAGTTGAGCGAGTTTGGAA
The DNA here is from genome assembly GCA_038230755.1 of Cytophagales bacterium. Taxonomy (GTDB): domain Bacteria; phylum Bacteroidota; class Bacteroidia; order Cytophagales; family Spirosomataceae; genus Fibrella. The sequence continues at coordinate 4,053 of JBBRMP010000323.1, forward strand.
GGTATAGTGTGCATAACATTATAGTCTTAATACTGCGGTAATATATACTCATAAAGAGCCCAAAGATTAACTGTATTCCCACCACTAACAAACCGAATACATAAGTTTTGTACTATTTTTTCAGTGTGTAACCATAAAAACCGTTAGACTTATCGTTTGATAAGTCCAGGTTATTGGAGGGTGGTTTACCTATTA
>JBBRMP010000324.1:0-4198 GCA_038230755.1 Cytophagales bacterium
CGTCGGGCAGTTTATCAACCAGTACGGCGACCGGACCGTGGGCGAACTGAAGTTGGAAATGATCACCATGCGCCTGGACCCGACGGTGTTTTACCAGTACCTCCGCAACTACCTGGTGGCTGATACCCTGCCTGAGCCAACCACCATAACCGGGTTGCATACCCAGGCCAACGCCGAACTGACGGTGTTGCTGGCCAGGCAGTCGGGGTATGTGCGGCAACGGGTGCGGGCCAATTTGTCCACGCTGCAACGGGCCATCCGCTACCGCGAAGCCCTGCGGCTGGAACGGACCCGGCTGTTTGGCATGTACCGGGCGTTGTACCTCGCTATGGGTGAACGGCTGGTGCAAAAACAGGCTCTGAGGGACACCAGAGACGTTTTTTACCTGACCGAAACCGAAATTACCGAGGCTGCCAATCGCCACGAAACGGCCCATCTGTCCGAACTCGCGGCTGGCCGCCGACTGGAATTTGCCCAGTACGAAACCGACGACGTACCCAGCCGGGTCACGATACCCTCGCCGCCAACCGACCCGCCACCCACTAAAAATCAGGGCGATATCCTCAAGGGGACGGGTTGCGTGCCGGGCATCGTGTCCGGGCCGGTCATCGTCATCACCGACCCGCGCGACAACCTCGACGTGACGGGCAACATCGTTTGTGCGCTCCGCACCGATCCGGGCTGGGCGGTGCTGTTTCCAACCTGCCGGGCGGTGCTGATCGAGCGGGGGTCGTCGCTGTCGCATTCGGTTATTCTGCTGCGCGAACTGGGTTTGCCCACCATCATCAATATCCCCGGCCTCACCAAAACCCTGCAATCGGGGCAGGTCGTGACCATGAACGGACGCTCCGGCGAGATAACTCGGCTGCCCCATGAACCCCATTGACCGAATCCTGTTTCGGGCCACCTTGCCCGACGCTTTTTTTGCTGTTAATACCAACTTCATTGCCAATGCTGACGATAGTCCAGCGGCGGTGGCCCATCTGTTTCAGATGGAGGCCGACCGGAACGAGATGATCCTGTATACGGACCACGCCACGCTCCGGTTGGTCGGCATCTTCCCGAACGAATCTGCTGAGGCGTATTTTGGGTTCTGGGAAACGGCCAACGACGGGCCACTCAACCAACGGGCGTTTGCGCTGCTCGAAGCCGACGCCCGGCAACGGGGACGAAACAAGGTGGTTGGGCCCCTGAATTTCAGCACGTTTTACCCCTACCGCCTGCGGCTGAACAGCCCCTCGTGGGGCCGGTTTGATCGGGAGCCTGCCAACCCGCTGTATTACTCCGATTTGCTGGAACAGGCTGGTTATCAGATCAGTAGTCGGTTTGAAAGCCGGGCCGTTCACAAAGCATCCATCCCGGTTGCCTACGGGCAGAAGAAGCAGTTGCTGGACGCGTTGACGCAACTGCCGTTTGATATTATTCCGTTGAATCCCGACACCTGGCAGCAGTACGAGGCCCATTTGTTCGAGCTAGTGCACCAGGTGTTCAGCGCCAACTCGGCATACCGGGCCATCTCGGAAGCGCAGTTTACGCTGCTTTATAACCGTCAGTTTGCCGAAAAACTATGCCCGCATTCGTCGGTGCTTTTCCGCGACAGGCCGTCGGGAAAACTGGTGGCGCTGAGTTTTTGCCAACCCGACTATCAAGCTCTGGCGCTCGCCCCCGACGATAGGCCAATTTTTGTACGCGATTTTCCCCGGCTGGCCAAAAAAGTGTTGCTGGTAAAGTCGGTGGGGGTGCATCCGACCTTCCGGCAGCGGGGGCTGATGTCGTTTCTGGGTGCGTATGGCATGGTGCATTTCCGGGAGCTATACGACGACGTTATTTTTTGCCTGATGCGGGCTGATAATTTCTCGCTCCACTTCTCCGATACGCTCCCCCACGAAACCGCCCACTACGCGTTGTTTGAGAAGGGGATAGGGTGAGAAAATCGGCGTAGCCCGTCGAAATAGCTGTTCACGACGCGGGGCAGGAACGGGTAGGGACTCACCGAATGCGCCATCATGTACATACCAAGCCGGTGCAGCCCAAAATCGAAAGCGGCCAGGTCAAACCCCCGTTTGAAGGCCTGCTCATCGGCATACCGGCCCGTGAGCTGGTGGAGAGCCTGGCGGTAGTGGGCCAAATAGGCGGGGCGAAGGTGATACCGGTCGGCATCGAGCACGAAGCAAAGTAACTCCACCACGTCATACTGCGGTACGTGGTAGGTGGCCAGTTCCCAGTCATAGACGCAGAAAACAGCAGCATCGCCAACCGATTTAAAGCACGTATTTCGGGGATTTAAATCGTTGTGAACCAGTGTTTTTGGTAGTGTTTCCAGTTCGCTCCAGTAGTCGGGAATGGCTTGGATAACCGCGCGAAGTTGGGCCACGCGGGCGGGCGTGTAGAGGGCCGGAGCATGTTGCGCAGCGTTGTCGAGCAGGGCTGTCCACAACGGCATCAGGCGGGTCATGTAGGCTCGGCTGGGCGCGTCGTCCCAATAGGCCGGGTCGATGGGGAGTGGCTTGTCGAGGTGTTGAGCGTGCCAGACGGCCATCTGATCGAGTGCCTGCCGGATATGCCCATTCGACCACGTATCCGGGGCCATCACCGAGTTCATCAACCCCACCTCGTCCAGGTATTCCATCAAAATAATGTACGTACCCTGCTCAGGATCAGCTAGTAAGCCAAAAATGTTGGGCTGGAGGCTGGACGGGAGTTTGCCGTATACTTCCAGCTCGCGCCGGTCGGTATGCAGAAAACCGGTCAGTTCTTTGAAGGCCGGATAGACCTCGGCCAGTGTACCGCCGCAGGCCCCGGCCAGGCTACTGAGCATGGCCACGATGGCCATTCCGGGTGGCTTGATTTTCATCACCATCCGGCGCGTCTGCCGCACCCCGCCCGACTGGAACGTTACGGCCAGCCCCAGGTGCCCGATCACGTTATCAGACAGTCCGGCGGTGAGTGCGGCCAGAATACTGGCGGAGTTATCGAGGGCCAGCGGCTGCACGGCCAGCACCTGGATGTCGTGGTCCGGGGCATGGTGCCGCATCAGGCGTTCAACAAAGGCCGGGCTGAGGTATTCTGCCTGCTTCATGCGGGTCGAGGAAAGGTTTTGGGGGCTACTGCCCGCCTGTTTTGGAAGTAAAAACACCCCGTATCGGGCTGCAATCCTGCTGATACCGGCACGTCGTACCAGCCGTCTTCGGCCAGAAAATCGCCCTGTTCCTGCAACAGATTCCAAAACAAGAACCGCAGTTGGCAACCAGCCCGGCGGTGCAGCACTTGGCAAACCCGCCTGAATTCGGCCTGACTGGTATATTCAAAAATGTTCGATAAACTAGCCTTGTTTACCCGCCCGCCCTCGTCGGATAGCAGGTAATCGATTGCTTCCCCGTCCACGATGGTCAGCCGGTCTAGCTGCGTTCGCAGACGGGCAAAATGCTGCTGCTGGTAGCAGGGTGGCAACATGGCTTCGGGGAGGTGTTGCGGACCAAAAAAGAAAAAGCGAAAAAAGAAGTTGTGCCCCACCAGGCTCGTGGCTATCTGATAATGCAACCGGTCATAAAAAGCCTCCCCGCCCGATTCCTGGGCATATTTGTACAACGACGGGTCGCGTCCTTTGCTCAGATTGGCGTCGTCGAAATACTGAATAAACTGCTTCCTGAACAAACCGTTGTGCAGTTCGTGGACGAAAAATTCATGCTGTGCCTCCACCTCGTCAAATTGGATTAGCTGTCGTAGTTTTTGCTGCGTGTCGGCATCGAGGGTGCTGAAAAAGCCGGTGATATACGCCTCCAGTTTGCCCGCCGTCAGAATACCGTCGGGGTGGCTGTCGAAAAAAGACGCCCAGAACGCCCGCCTGTCGGGGGGCAGCGTTGAGGACACCTGCCGAAACGCCGGTGCCACGCCTGCGGGACCGTCGAACCCCATCAACGCCCTCAAAACGGCGTGTTCGTGGTGCAGAATGAGGTGTTTTTTAAACAGGAGCAGCGCGTTTTGCACCGGATTCAGATCAATGGCGATCACCTGCCGGGGGCTTTTCAACAGCGCATTGAGCACGTTACAACCCGCCGACGTAATCACCAACACCCGGTCGTCGGCCTGAATGTCGAGGCTACCGTACAGTGACTGCGCATCTTCCCAAACCAGTGAATACCGCAGGCGGTCCAGTGCTACATTGTAAAACTCTGAGTGCATAAGGGGAAGGGAGGGA
>JBBRMP010000325.1:0-4178 GCA_038230755.1 Cytophagales bacterium
CTGTTGACGCTTTATAAACGCGCTCTGTTTTGGCGTTTGGGAAGATACTGATTCGAGCAGACAATGTCTTAGCAGTCATATTAATGGCGAAAGGATACAAATATAATCGACTTGTTGATAATCAGGCTAAACAACTCTATTGTAAAAACAGAGGTTTATTATTCGCCAACAGAGCCCACGGCCTACACGACCACTACCACAGAAGAATTCACTTATTATCAGGAGGTCGATCCTCGGAAACTGATTCGTATAGACCCCAAAACGTCATTTGTTGGTACACATTTTTTGAAAAGCGTTCGCGCATATTCGGTATCAAAAAAAGCCGGTTTTTATGATATTAAGAGTTGACCTAATCAGTATGATACCTCGTATGCGCATTTGTTCAATTCAGCCAACAAATTGACTCAGAGCGTTCAGCGAACGGGTGGTGCAAACAATAGTCCGCCAATTGCAGTAACCTACAACTACACGTATGCCCCCTAAAAGCGAATAGCCTGAATCGGTTTGCAAACCGATTCAGGCTATTCGCTTTTAAATACACTGTTGACCAGGCGTCCCCGACTCAAGGCCGTGTCTCGTTTACCGGCTCAGGTACAGGTTCCGTTCTGAATAGATTTTCTGAAAGAAATCGTCCTGCAAGTCATCAATGAAGTAGATGCCTTCGCCAGTGGATTTCATTTCGGGGCCGAGTTCTTTGTTTACGTTCGGAAATTTGCTGAACGAGAACACTGGAATCTTGATGGCATAGCCCTTTTTGACGGGGTTGAAGGTGAAGTCCGTCACCTTTGCGCCGAGCATCACTTTTGTGGCGTAGTTGACGTAGGGTTCCTGGTAGGCTTTGCAGATAAACGGCACCGTGCGGCTGGCGCGGGGGTTGGCCTCGATTACGTAAACAGTCTCGTCTTTGATGGCGAACTGTATGTTAATCAGTCCTTTAGTCCGCAATGCCACGGCAATCTTCCGGGTGTATTCGTCAATCTGCGCCAACACGTTCTCGCTCAGATCGAAGGTGGGCAGCAGGGCATACGAGTCGCCGGAGTGGACGCCCGCTGGTTCGATATGCTCCATGATGCCGATGATGTAGACATTCTCACCGTCGCAGATGGCGTCGGATTCGGCTTCGATGGCGTTTTCGAGGAAGTGGTCGAGCAGGATGTTGTTATCGGGGATGTCGCTCAGGATTTTCATCACGTGCTGCTCCAGTTCCGTCTCGTTGATCACGATTTTCATGCTCTGCCCACCCAACACGTAACTAGGCCGCACCAGCAGCGGAAAGCCTAACTCCTTCGACAGCTCAATGGCACTCTCCGACTCGCGCACCGTACCGAATTTGGGGTATGGGATGCCCAGGTCGCGGAGCAGCCCCGAAAATAGGCCCCGGTCTTCGGCCAGATCCAGCGCTTCCCAGCTTGTGCCAATGATTTTGATACCGTAGCGGGTCAGCTTTTCGGCCATTTTCAGCGCCGTTTGCCCGCCCAACTGCACAATCACGCCTTCGGGCTGCTCATGCTGAATGATGGCGTGAACGTGTTCCCAGAACACTGGCTCGAAATAGAGTTTGTCGGCAATATCGGGGTCGGTCGAGACGGTTTCGGGATTACAGTTAATCATAATCGTCTCGTAACCAGCTTCTTTCGCCGCTAACACGCCGTGTACGCACGAGTAGTCGAACTCGATACCCTGCCCAATTCGGTTGGGCCCTGACCCCAGAATGACCACCTTTTTCCGGTCGCTCCGTACCGATTCGTTGCCCGGCAAATCAGACACAGGTTCGGGGCGGTCGAGGGTAATGGGCAGTTGGTTGTTGAAGGTCGAGTAATAGTAGGGCGTTTTGGCCTCGAACTCGGCGGCGCAGGTGTCTACGCATTTGAAAACCCGGCGGATATTGTGGTGTTGCCGGTAGTCATAAATCTTGCTCTCACGTACCTGGAGGATATGCGCTAACTGCCGGTCGGCGTAGCCTTTCTGCTTCGCCATGCGCAGCAGTTCAGGTGGCAGATCGTCGAGGTCATATTTCTCAATCTCGCGCTCCAGCTCAATCAACTCTTCAATCTGTTGCAGGAACCACGGGTCAATTTTGGTCAGCTTCCGAATGGTGCTAAACGACATGCCCGCCTTAAAGGCGTCGTAGATATGGAACAGGCGATTCCAGCTTGGGTGCGCCAGGCTCTGCTTCAGCGCGGTGATGTCCGATAGTTCGCGGCCATCGGCACCGAGGCCATTGCGGCGAATTTCGAGGCTCTGACACGCTTTTTGCAGGGCTTCCTGGAAATTTCGGCCAATGCCCATCGCTTCGCCCACCGACTTCATTTGCAACCCCAAAGACCGGTCGGCCCCCGGAAACTTGTCGAAGTTCCAGCGCGGCACTTTCACAATCACGTAGTCGATGGCCGGTTCAAAAAACGCCGACGTGGTGCCCGTGATGGGGTTCATCAGCTCGTCGAGGTTATACCCGATGGCCATTTTGGCGGCGATCTTGGCAATCGGATATCCCGTTGCTTTCGACGCCAGCGCCGACGACCGGCTCACGCGCGGGTTCACCTCGATGACGATGATGTCATCGGTTTCGGGGTTCACCGAAAACTGAATGTTACACCCCCCCGCAAACTGCCCAATGCCGGTCATGACCCGGATGGCCAGGTCACGCATTTTCTGGTAAAGCGTGTCGGGCAGGGTCATGGCCGGGGCCACCGTAATGGAGTCGCCGGTGTGGATGCCCATAGGATCGAAGTTCTCGATGGAGCAGATGATGATGAAGTTGGCGTTGTTGTCGCGCAGCAGTTCCAGCTCGTATTCTTTCCAGCCGCTCACGCTCTGCTCCACCAGCACCTCATGCACGGGCGAGGCATGGAGGCCATGCGTAAGGGCTTTGTCGAACTCTTCGGGGGTGTTCACAAAGCCGCCACCGGTGCCACCCAGTGTAAACGAAGGCCGAATCACGAGCGGAAAGCCAATTTCCTGGGCAATTTCTTTACCCTCCAGAAACGAGCGGGCGGTACGGCCTTTGCAGACCCCCGCGCCCAGTTCGATCATCAGGAGCCGGAATTTCTCGCGGTCTTCGGTGGTCTCGATGGCCTTGATATCCACCCCGATGATGCTAACGTTATACTTTTTCCAGATACCCGCCTTGTCGCAATCGATGGCGAGGTTGAGGGCCGTTTGGCCACCCATCGTGGGCAGCACCGCGTCGATGGGTTTGCCCATGGCCTGGTGTTTTTCCAGAATCTCGACGATGTATTTTTTCTCCAGCGGCAGCAGGTATACGTAGTCGGCGTTGATCGGGTCGGTCATGATCGTGGCCGGATTGGAGTTGATCAGCGCTACTTCGATGCCTTCTTCACGAATGGAGCGGGCGGCCTGCGAACCGGCGTAGTCGAACTCGCACGCCTGCCCAATCACGATGGGGCCTGAGCCGATGATGAGAACCGAGCGGATGGAGGAATTTTTGGGCATGATGGAAGCCTAAAAGACAGTTGGAACGACGAATATAACGAACCGATTTCCGCCCCAAATCCCATGAGAGGTAGGGGCAAAAATCCCGCAAAAGTACAGGCTACTGCCGGAATATGCCGTAGGTGGGGCGGAAAAAGTTGGATTTGGTAAGCTGAAGCAGGGCGTTAGGCATTGACCCCGACGTCATCGTCCTCGGCGGCGGGGGCAACACCGGCGAGTTATATACTGACGGCGTGGCCCAACTCAAAAATTACATCTTCAACAACCGCATCGTGGAAACACCCATCATCCGCCCCAAACTCGGCGACAGTGCGGAGGTATTTGGTGCGGCGATGTTATGATGATCAGTTTTGTATTTTTAGTGGATTTGAGGTTTGATGTTGCTAGCTCACGAAGCAACGTCAAACCCCAAATCCACTAAAAATACAATGGGGTGACGCAACTGGCCAGTTGCGTCACCCCAAGGCTATGGGCGGGGCGGTCCGCCGTCGCGGTTTCTCCCCGTCCGTTAGGAACTCAGTAAAGTTTGCTCAATCAATACGTCGTTTCATTAGATCATAAATGTCTTTTCTGGGACCTATAGCGATAATAAGTAGTTGTTGATAAAGAATAGACACTTTCGTAACTTGCCGGCATGAGATATGTTAATCCGTTGCCAGAGAATGAAAAAATAACGCTTTTGGAGTGTCGAAAAAACCACAAAAAGGGTCATGTTCGGGATCGTA
>JBBRMP010000326.1:0-4167 GCA_038230755.1 Cytophagales bacterium
AGCTTTGCTTAGGCGAAAGTACCTTCTCTAGCGTAAGCAAAGCTCCCTGTAGGGCGGGAGGCTACGCCGACAAGCGAAGCAATAAAGCACTTACCACCCCCTTCAGTATCCTCCGTTGTACTTCCGCAGTGCCCATTCTACCGCGGCTAAGCTAAGAATGATGAAGAAAATCCAGCGCCAATTGATGATCTCATTGAGGGATTCGGTGCTGCTGAGGCGGGCGGGGGTGGCGCGTTTGGTGAGGTCGTCGACAATGGCCCCGGCGTTGGCTCCTTTGTAAAATGTGCCGCCACTTTGCGCCGCCAACTGCCGCAACACGCCATGATCGGCGGTGGTGTTAACGGCTTCCAACTGAATATCCCGCACAATAAACTGCCCCGACGACTGCTCAGCGCGGTTGTTGATCGTGGCCGTGGCCTTGAACCGGTACACCCCTTCGGGCAGGCGGCTCACGTCGAACCGGCTGTTGGCTTCGGTGGGGGTGTAGTTGAAGGTGCGGGTTACGTCGCGCTCATCGACCAGATCGAGGCGGATAGACACGCCATACTGCCTTTCGTAGATGTCGTTGTAGAGTTCGGTTTCAAACGAGACCGCTTCACCCGCAATGAACTCGTTCCGGACAGGGTATACGCGCAGTTTCCGGCGGTCTTCTTTCACCGAAATGAGCTGTAACACCTTCTGAATCAATTCATCGACCACCTCTTGCTTGCTGGTGAGGGCGTATTCTTCCAGTCGCCATTGCCAGAGGCCTTCGCCTAGTAGCACGGCGGTTTTGCGCGGTCCGGTGGTGTTGATCGCCAACATCGGTTTGGACGTGCGCACGGTGCCAATCTGCTGCCAGAGCACCGTTTCTGAGCCAGGCAATAGCTTATATTCGCCGTAGGGTGCGGTCAGCGGGGGCAGTTTGTCGAGCAGGTCGAGTCGGGTTTGGTCTAGGTTGAGCTGCTTGAAATCGGGGTTGAAGTAAGCGGCGGCTTTGTCAGTCTGATTGGGTGGCCCCAATATGCTGATGACCGGGTTGAGCGGATTCAACGCCGCCACCGACGACTGTACGCCCACCACAAATAGCGTAGGCGTGTTCTTGGCCAGCAGTTTCGCCACTGCCGCGTTGCCAATGTTGGTGATGTCGGGCAGTTGATGCAGAATCAGCAGGTCATACGTTTTGTCAATCGGAATGCTCGTGCCTTCGGCGGTGCTGAGCGTACGCACGTCGACGTCGTAGTTCTGATTTTTCTCCAGAATGGCCCGGAACGCCTTCAGGTCGGGGTGAGGGGAGAGGCCCAGGAGCAAGACTTTTTCGCGCCCGTCGATCACCTCGATATACACGTCCTGCCGGTTGTTGACCCGGCTGAATTCGCCATCCTGCGGCACCACGTCGACCGTGAACCGCTGCACACCTTTCTGGGTGGCGGTGGTCTTGAATTCAACCGATGAAAAGGTGTCGTTTTTGTCGAACCGCACCGTCTGCCGACTCACCTCACGGGTGCCCTGCCGGAGTATGGCCACGGTACTGCGCCCGGCAAAACCGTTGCTGGTGATTTCGGCTTTTACGGGAAACGAGTTGTTGAGGTAGGCTACACGGTTGGCCACGACGGCTTTCAGCAGTACATCTTTCTTGGGCACGGTATCGCCCACACCAACCGCTCGAATGGCAAACGGATAGGTGCCAAACGTGGGCGAAAGTCCCTGATTACTAAGGCCATCGGTCAGCAGAATAACGTCGGTCAGGTGCCGCCCTTCATAGTCAGACCGGATGCCGTTGAGCAGTTTCGAGAGGTCGGTGGTGCGCTGCCGGAAGGCCAGTTGCGTCAGTTCGGCGGGGGCGGCCGGTACGACGGGTCGGGTGTTAGACAGCGTCCGCACCGACACGTCGTACCCTTTGTCGGTGAGTTGCTGGCGCACGGTCTGCAGCATCGTCAACGTCTGATTCAGCGCGGGCCGTCCCGCCGCCACCATCGACTCGGAGTTGTCAATGGCCAGCACCACCTTGGGCGCTTCGGTGTGGGTTTGCAGGCTGCGGATGAGGGGGTTAAGCAGCAGCAGGGACAGCAGCGTAACGGCCAGAAACCGCAAGGCCGCCAGGCCATAGTTCAGCCCCCGGCCCCAGCCTTCGGCCACGGCTTTGCCCGGCAGGGGCTGATACAGCAACGCCGCATAGCCCACCCCCGCCAACAAACACACCAGCACCCACCAGGGCGACGTTTGGAAAATCAGACTCATGGAAGCGAGTTGTGCGACTAGTTTTAGGTTAACATCCCCCCATCCACTTGCAGCACCTGTCCGGTGATGTAGCGCGAGAGGTCAGAGGCAAGGAACAGGCAGGCGTCGGCTACTTCGTCGGGTTGGCCACCGCGCCGGAGGGGAATGGACTGCTTCCAGGCCTCGATGGCTTTCTCGTTCAATTCGCCCGTCATTTCCGTTTCGATGAAGCCCGGCGCAATGGCGTTGGACCGGATATTCCGCGACCCTAATTCGAGGGCTACCGACTTGGTGAAGCCGATAATGCCCGCTTTGGAAGCCGCGTAATTGGCCTGACCCGCGTTGCCCCGGATGCCCACCACCGACGTCAGGTTGATGATAGATCCTGATTTAGCCTTCATCATGGGCTTGATCACGGCCTTCGTCAGGTTAAAAACCGACTTCAGGTTGACGTTGATCACCGAATCCCACTGTTCTTCCGACATCCGCATCAGGAGGCCGTCACGGGTAATACCGGCGTTATTGATCAGAATATCGAGCGACCCGAAATCGGCAAGTACCTGAGCCGCAAGGGCCTCGGCGGCGTTGAAATCGGAAGCATCGGAGCGGTAGCCTTTGGCGGTAATGCCATAGGCGGTCAACTCGGCGGCCAGGGCCTCGCCTTTTTCGACACTTGAGAGATAGGTGAAGGCGACGTGGGCACCTTCCTGCGCAAACCGGTGGGCAATGGCCCGCCCAATTCCGCGCGATGCCCCCGTGATGAGGGCGACTTTTCCGGCAACTAGATTCATGAACGAAATGAATTGTCAAACTGAACGGCTGGCCTTCCAACGCTTGCACAACCCGACGGGTCATGTTGATACTGAAGCGGTTTCGGCACAAAAAAACCGTAATTACGAACCATATAGGCTGGTTTGGCAATAGATGCCTGGCCAACCTCAACGGCCAAAATTACGGCTTTACGACGGATGGCCGCTACTTTTTTGTGCCGGTCATCGTCGTGACTTTCTTGATGTCCACATCTTGTGATACACCCGTGAGGATAAATTCGTTTTTGGCCGTGATCTGGCCCGTACCCGTGTATTGACCCGTGAAAATTTGCCCGTTGATGCTGATCCGTTCTGTTTTTTTATCAATGATGGTATAGTTGACATCATCTTTCAACGTGGCCGTCACGCGTTCTTTGCCGTTTGGTAAATCAAACTCGATGTAGATATCACTGGGCTGAGTGGCCTTCGTAATGTTGACGGTGCCGGTCGAACTTTCGGGTAGTAATTCGCGGGTGCCAATGGTGATGCGCATGTTGAAACCAACGGCGTAGCTGCCCACCATGTGTTCGCGCGGGTCGACGGGGGTAATAACGTCGCCGCCAGATTTTTTGCAGGACGAAGCAAAACCTGCTATAAAGAGCAGAAGAAGTGCAATACGTTTCATGTGTTTTCTTTTTATGGGTAAGCCAACCGGCTCAAAAACCGTGCCTGTCTTAGACGCCACAGCGTGTCGATGGATTAACGCAGAATAGGCCAATATTGAGATTATTCGGCCTCATTACTTTTACTAAACCTGATTAACCCTCTATGAACCGTCTTTTCCTACTCACCCTCTGCCTGCTCACAGGCGTACAGGCCACTGCCCAAAATCGCACGATTCGTGGCCGCGTCGTTGATGATGGTACGGGCAAACCACTCGTCGGCGTGTCGATTTATGTGCACAAAACTGAACGCGGTGTTCAGTCGGGTACTAATGGGAAATTTGCGTTTTTGGCGCCGAAAGATGCTGTCACCTTGCAGGCTAGTACTCTTCCAATTTAATGAATGAAGTAAAGTGGATAGCTTTGCGATATGGGCCAAATCGCTATACCGTTTGTCTTGTCGGAAGCCGACCAGCTAACGCTCACTCAACTGCTTAGTAAAGGTAAAGACTCCGTGCGCAAATTGAACCGGGCCAGAGCCTTGCAGTTTTCTCATC
>JBBRMP010000327.1:0-4150 GCA_038230755.1 Cytophagales bacterium
TCGAGCAACTGAGCGTGGATATCAAGGACAGCAAAGACCTGCATTTGTATGGCGATATGCTGACCCAGTTGCAACACGAAGGCTTCTCGACCGACCAAATCGTGTCGGCCCTGATGAAGCGCAGCATGGGTATCGAGAAAAATGAATTCTCGGATCAGGACCTCAACGCCGAGGATCGCCGCAACGGTAAGTTTGAGGGTGATCGTGGCGGTCGTTTTGATGACCGTCGCAATGATTCACGCGGCGATTCGCGTGGTGGCGGTCGCTTTGAGGACCGTCGTGGTGGTGCACCATCTGGTGGTCGTTTCGATGATCGTCGTGGCGATTCGCGCGGTGGCGCTCCGTCAGGTGGCCGCTTCGAAGATCGTGGTCCCCGTCCGGGCGGCCGTTTCGAAGATCGTGGTCCCCGTCCAGGTGGTGACCGGTTTGCTGGTCCCCGCGAAGGCGGTAAGCCATACTTCGGTAAAGACAACGAGCGTCCCGTTCGTGAGCGCGAAGCCAACATGACGCGCCTGAGCGTGAGCATTGGCCGCAAAGATTACGTCCGTCCCGGCGATCTGGTGGGTGCCATTGCGGGCGAGTCGGGCATTCCCGGCAGCAGCATCGGCAGCATCGACATTTTCGATGCCCACACTTTTGTCGACGTGCCCACCGATGTAGCCAACCGCGTAGTGGCTTCGATGGATGGTAACAACATCAAAGGCCGCCGGGTTAGCGTAGAGATTACCCGCTAATTACTGGTGTTATATTTTTTGGAAAGTGCCTCTGGTTATGCCGGGGGCACTTTTTTTGTGTAGGGTAGGGGATGCCGGTCGTATATTCGGCCATCTATTGACAACTTGTATGAAATTGATTTTGCGCGTTTCTGGGCTAACTGGCCTCGTTTTATTCCTGGCCTACGTTACCTGCCATCTTCTCGATACGTCGTTGGGCGGGAAAACCGACGGACTTATTAAGGGCGTTGCTTACGCGAACGTGCTCTGGCTGGTAGCCATCTGGTGGGTGCTCATTACGGTCCTATTACTTGGTTTCAAATCGAAAAGCGGGCTGCTCCAATCGCTGGCGTTTTATGCCACCTCGGCAATAGGCACGTTGCTTTTTCTGGAGGGCATCTGCTGGGTCTTGGTGTCAATGGGCATTCCGGTAGGCGTGGGCGTGACCAACCACCGGCTCTTTATACCCGCCAACATCGACGATCCGATCACTTACGCGGGCGACGTGAGTACCTTTTCGGGCCGGTGGCGACTGCCCAATGCCCATGAACAGGTGGTAAACTGTTCGGGCGATACCCTGCGCCGCTATGCCAACGAACTGGGTGCTGCCGATGACCCTTTTGCATTCGACACCACCACCAACCGCGTCATCGTCCTCGGCGATTCATACATGGAAGGCTACATGGTGAACCCCGCCGACCGGCTGTCGACACGCCTGACCAAACTAACCGGTCACCGGCACTTGAATTTCGCCATCAACGGCACGTCGCCGATCAATTACTGGCAAACGTACCGGCAGTTTAAAGGCCGTGTGGCCCACAAGGCGGTGCTGGTGGGGCTGTTACCTGCCAATGATTTTGAAGATTATACCGGCGATAAAGTCCATGCGCAGGTCGATTTTCCCATCTACCGTCCGTATTGGACCAACGACAACAAGCTGGCTTATTCGCTGGCCAATATCCGCCAGTCGATTGGCGCAGTGGGCCGAACACGGGCCAGCCTCTTGCAAACCGTAGACTCTGTTTATCAGACGCTTACCTGGAAACAAAAAGCCCGCGTCCATTTCGTCGAGCATTCGTACTTGGCTCAAACGCTGCTAAAACTGGCTCAGAACCGCGCGAAAGTAGACCCGAAATGGACACGTTACGCCCAGTTTTCCGACGCTGACTGGCGCATTATGACGAATAGCCTCGACCAACTCGTAGCCGATGCCGCCGGGAAGCAGATCATCTTCGTATCGCTGCCTATTATGCTGGATGTGAAGGCATTACGCGCCGGTGCCGACAATAAGTTCGACCGGCAAATGCGGGCTTACTGCCAAAAAAAGGGCGTTAAATTCACCTCACTAGTGCCGTACGCCCTGGCCTACAAAGGCAACCTCGCCGACCTCTACGTGCCCTGCGATGGTCACTGGACTGCCAAAGGCGAAGCCTGGGCGGCTGAGTGTTTGTTGAAATAAATTCCTAAATGACCCTACCACACATTCTCCAGATCGGCGGCGTCGTATTGATGCGAGCGGTCTTTGAAAAGGGTATTAAGCTGTTTGCCATTGCGGCGGTTGAGCAGGTTTTTGTTGCGCAACCGGTAGAGTAGCGCCACGGGCATCAGGAACACGAAGAAGATCACCGTGAGCAATACGCGGGTGTTGATGAACCCCAGCACTTCGGCCAGTTTGAACCACGCCCAGGCAATCAGTCGGCTGAGGTAGGGGATCACAAACAGCAGGGCAATCAGGCCAAAGGCGCCGTAGAGGTAGCCGATGTAGTGATTTTTGGTGAAAATATGCAGGGCCAGCAGGCCCGCCGCAATGGCCACGCTGGCTTTCCAAACGTCGAGTTCGGGGATTACTTTTGGTGCCATCAGTGCTAAAAGAGGGTGTAAATAAACGGTGCCAGCGCCGAACCGCCACCCAGCACAATCAGAATACCCAGTAATAGCAGGATGATGATGACGGGGGCCAGCCACCATTTTTTGCGCTGTTTCATGAAGCGCAGGATGTCAGTGAGGAATTCCATAATAAAAGTCGTAAGTCAGTAGTCGATAGTCGTAAGTCGAAGACAGTCAGACTGTTAGTCCAGTACAAATTCTTCTTTCCAATTGTCGGTGTCTTGCCAGGTGGGCTGTTGCCGCTTGTCGAAAAGGTAATTGCCCACCACGAGGTAATCCATTTCGGTGCGCATGAAGCAGCGATAGGCATCGTCGGCGGTGCAGACAATGGGTTCGCCGCGCACGTTGAAACTAGTGTTCACCACCACGTCGTAGCCCGTTTTCTGGCCAAACGCCTCAATCAACGCATGATAGCGCGGGTTGGTCTCTTTATGCACCGTCTGTATCCGGGCCGAAAAGTCGATGTGGGTAATGGCGGGCATATCCGACCGTTCGTAGTAGAGCTTGTCGCGCAACGACAGCGCATGGTAGTTGGCGGGCAGGGTGCGGCGGCGTTTTTCGGCCACCGGGTGCACCAGCAACATATACGGCGACGGCCCTTCGTAATCGAAATAGTCGCTTACGCGTTCGGCCAGCACCGACGGAGCAAAGGGCCGGAACGACTCGCGGTATTTGATTTTCAAGTTCAGCTTTCTCTGCATGTCTTCGCTGCGCGGATCGCCCAGGATGCTGCGGCCACCCAGCGCACGCGGGCCAAACTCCATACGCCCCTGCACCCAGCCCACCACGTTGTTGTCGGCCAGAATATCGGCCACGGTAGTTGATAAATCGCTGTCTGTCAGGTACGTTGCCGTTGCGCCGTACTTCCGAATCACACGCTCGGTGTCGCCATCGGTGATTTCGGGGCCGAGGTATGATCCTTGCAGCGCATCGAGCGAGGGGGCCACCTGTCGGGGCTGTTTGAAGTAGATATGATAGGCCGCCAACGCCGCGCCGAGGCTACCACCGGCGTCACCGGCGGCGGGCTGAATAAATACGTTGTTGAATACCCCCGATGCCTGCAATTTTCCGTTCGAGACGCAGTTGAGCGCCACGCCACCGGCCAGACAGATGGAATCGGCCCCGGTGAGACGTTTGGCTTCCTGCGCCATCCGCAACACCACCTCTTCCGTCACGCGCTGAATGGCCAGGCCCAGGTTGCAGTGCGCATCGGTTAGTTCGTCTTCGGGCTGCCGCTGTTTCATGCCGAAAAGCGCCTCCCATTTAGCCGAATTGACCATTTTCAGGCCCGTGGCATAGTCGAAATAATCCTGATCGAGCCAGATAGATCCGTCGTCTTTGAGCGAGATGAGCGTGGTCAGAATCTTTTGCACGTACTCGTCCACGATGGGCGCGGTGGGGTTGCCGTAGGGAGCAAGTCCCATCAGCTTGTACTCGCCGGAGTTGACCCGGAAACCCAGAAAATAGGTGAACGCCGAATAGAGCAGCCCCAGCGAGTGCGGGAAATGCAGTTCTTTCAGGATCGTGATGTTGGCCCCTTCGCCCAGACA
>JBBRMP010000328.1:0-4099 GCA_038230755.1 Cytophagales bacterium
CTCATAAGCGGCGGGCATCAGGTCAAGTAGTTTACGGAAACGAGGCTGGCCTAATCCCGTAGCAGATCGCCAGTGACGATCTGTTTTTAAGTCAACTGCTGAGAGTTTCATGGACGAAGTTAACCCGTTGCAACAACTCTATTAACTACCATGCAAAGCCTGAAGATGCTATTCACGGTATTAGTCATGACGCTATTACTGAGCCATTGTCGTTCCGGTGGCCCGTTTAGTTCAAATTACCTTGGCTCGGCCACAACCATTCCCCCCGGCAAAACCTTTGAATTAGGTGGCAACGGCAATGGTTCCTTTTCAGCCGAAGTGAGCAATGTTGGTCGTTGTGCCGTGGCCATAAGCCAACGGCAATCCAACGGTCAGGTGACCACGTTGGGCCAACTTCAACCTGGTGCTAAACAGACGCTGACGTTTATAGCCGGGTCCACGGCTGTATTTGCCAATACCTTTTCCCAATCAGCCGAATTAGGCCTGAAAGTGATTGGGGATACAAACCTACGGATGGGGTATGCGAAGGAAAAATAGCCCACTCCAAACAAACCCGGAATTCTTACTCCCACCCCTTCATGAATTTCCACTTCAACATATACTCGGTTCCGCTGCTGTTTGGCTTTGTGCAAGGGTGGGTATACGCTGTGTTACTCTGGCTACGCGGGCGGCGCGACGAACGGCTGTCAGACATCCTGCTGGGGTGGGTGCTGGTGGGCTGTTGCTTTACTATCTGGGAGTATATGCTGGGGTTTGCGGGCATCGAAATCCTGTGGCAACAGCTCGAATTTCTACCGCGCAACCTAGGTCTGCTATTTCCACCGCTCTGTTATTTCTACCTCAAAAGCCAGTTAAACGCCGATTTCCGGTTCCACCGCGCCGACAGTATCCATGCCGTACCCTTTCTGGTCGAGACCGTCTACCGGGTCGTCATTTTCTCGTTCGGGCATGACTTTGTGTTGCACTGGGAACGTACCGTACAGGACGCGTACTACCTCAACGACGTGCTGTATGTGGCGGGGGTAGCCTCGCAGTTGTACTACCTCTACCGGGCGCTGGGGCTGTATCGAGCGTATCGTGACTGGATAAAAACGCAGTTTTCGAACCTCGAAATCATCAGTTTCCGGTGGTTTCGCAACTTCCTGGTCGGGCTGGCAACTACGGCACTGTTGTCGTTTTTGATGACCGTCTTAAGCCTGCTGTTCGACCTGTCGTACTGGCAAAACTGGTGGGATGACCTGGCCATTGTGGTGCTGATTTACTACGCCAGCATTGCCGGCTATGCGCAGTCACAACCCACGAGGCGGCTCTTGTTTCACCCTGCCGAAACGATACCAGAATTGATCACGAGTGTAGTTACGGAGCCGGATCTGGCCATGCTGCCAAATGGATCATTACCTGACAATCAACCGATTATTAGCACGTCATTACCCGATGAACTTGGCCCGCTCTACGAAAGACTACTCGACTACATGACCATCGAGAAGCCTTATCTGGAGCCTGAACTATCGCTGGCTGATCTGGCGCGTCGCCTGCATACCAACCCGGTCATTCTCTCGCAGGTGATCAACACGGGGGTGGGTAAGAACTTCAACGATTTCGTGAACAGCTACCGTGTCGAAGCCTTTAAGGAGGCCGTAAAAAGTGCCAGAAACAAGCACCTGAGCCTGCTTGGCATTGCTCTCGACTGCGGGTTCAATTCCAAAGCCACCTTCAACCGGGCGTTCAAGAAATTCACGGGACTACTACCGAAAGAGTTTGCAGGGAAGTGAACGAGTGAACGTTGCCCCGCACTCGCCGGTTTTATTGAAAAGCAACGAACATGAACCAGACACCACTTCCCTTCAACGAACTTATTAAAAGCGGCCAACCCGTACTTGTCGATTTCTATGCCGACTGGTGCGGCCCCTGCAAAGCGATGGCCCCAACCCTGAAACAACTCGCCGACCGCACGGGCGACAAGCTCAAGATCGTGAAAGTCGACGTAGACCGCAGTCGCGCCGCCGCCGATAAGTACCAGATTCAAAGCATCCCCACGCTAATCTTGTTTAAAGACGGCAAAGTGGTGTGGCGGCAAACCGGTGCCCAGCCCCTGCATAAACTTGAAGCCGCCGTGAAGCCCCACATCGGCTGATAGACGGGGTTATTCCTACCACTTTTCCGATTACCGACTTACGAATTTCTATGCAAATTATTCCCTTCCCTGCCCGGTCTGACTGGCATGGTTTATTAGCCCGGCCCATGCAGTCACTGATGCAGATCGAAGCCGTAGTCATGCCCATTCTGGAGCAGGTACGTACCGCTGGCGATGCCGCAGTAGTTGACCTTGCCAAACGATTCGACAAGGTCGATTTATCCCAAACAGGCATTGCCGTTTCTGCCGACGAGATTGACGCCGCCGAAGCGCAGTTGAGCGACGAACTGAAAGCCGCCATCCAGCAGGCTTATGCCAACATCCGGCTCTTTCACGAGGCCCAAAAACAGGATGTGGTCAAGATCGAGACCATGCCCGGCGTGACCTGCTGGCGCAAAAGCGTGGCCATCGATAAAGTAGGCATTTATATTCCGGGCGGCACGGCCCCGCTCTTTAGCACCGTACTCATGCTGGGCGTTCCGGCGCAATTGGCGGGTTGCCGCGTGGTGGTGCTGTGTTCGCCCAGCAACCACCCGGCTATCTATTTCGCCGCCAAACTGGTGGGCGTGACGCATATGTTCCGCATCGGCGGGGCGCAGGCCATCGCGGCAATGGCCTATGGCACGGAAACCGTTCCGCAGGTATTCAAAATTTTTGGCCCTGGTAATCAATACGTTACCGCCGCTAAAATGCTGATTGCCAAACAAGGTATCGCCATCGACATGCCCGCCGGACCCAGCGAAGTAGCCGTCTACGCCGACGATACCGCCGTACCCGCCTTCGTGGCCGCTGACCTGCTCTCGCAAGCCGAACACGGGCCTGACAGTCAGGTGCTGCTGGTATCGACGAGTAAGAAATTGTTATCGTCGGTCAACCTCGTTTTGGATTCGCAGATGAGCCGCCTGCCCCGCCGCGACATCGCCGCCAAGGCCATCGAAAACAGCAAGGCCATCCTGGTCGATACCCACGCCGACGCCATTGATTTGCTGAATCAGTACGCCGCCGAACACCTGATTCTCAGCGTTGCCAACGCCGAATCCGTAGCCGACGAGATCACCAGTGCCGGGTCTATTTTTCTGGGCAACTACACCCCCGAAGCCGCCGGCGACTACGCGTCGGGCACCAACCATACCCTGCCTACCAACGGTTTCGCACGCGCCTACAGCGGCGTGTCGCTGGATAGTTTCGTCAAGAAAATCACGATCCAGAACATCACCAAAGAAGGAATTTGCAACGTAGGGCCGGTGGTTGAACTCATGGCCGAAGCCGAATCACTGGATGCTCACAAACGCGCAGTAAGTATCCGGCTGGCGTCGTTAAACGATTGATTATAGGCCAGTTTGCTCTTTTACGGCCTAATTGTGTCGATGTATTACTTCGACAATAAGCAGCACAAACTACCTCATATTCACGTTCGTTATGGGGAAAAAGAAGGAGTTTTCGGTGTAGAAAGCGGCGAATTAATTGACGGTAATTTACCAAGAAATAAAATGAAGTTAGTGGCTGCTTGGATCGAAATTCATCGGGAATATTTGGCAGCAGATTGGCAATTAGCTATTTCTGGACAAAAAGTATTTCCAATTGAACCCTTAAAATGAATACGATATGAACCCTCGGATTAGTGCTGTACGCCCGTTACCAGATTTTCAGCTCGAATTGTTATTTACAAATCGGGAGCGAAAAATTTTTGATGTAACGCCTTATCTGACAAGAGGGATATTCACTGCACTACAGGACCCCATTATTTTCGGACAGGCAAGGTCATTCAATGGCACTGTTGTATGGCCAGATGAACTCGATTTAGACCCAGATACGCTTTATCTAGATAGCAGGGCTTTCTCATAAAAACTCGTGGGGCTAACTTTAGGCTGATGGTTGCCACAAATCGTTGCAGTGTAGCTATAGACAGGCTCAATGGTACACTAACCAAGTTGTCTGAAGTATACTTTACTGGTTGCCGTGTTA
>JBBRMP010000329.1:0-4099 GCA_038230755.1 Cytophagales bacterium
CAAACCCAAATTACAGGAGCTATCAATTGTTGCAGCGGCCAACCCATCTCGGTACGGCGGCTGGTTGAGGACCACCTAAAAAAGCTGAATGCCCAAATAAGCCTGAATGTAGGCCATTATCCCTACCCCAACTACGAACCCATGGCGTTCTGGGGTGACAATACGAAACTGAAAAAAATAACCCAACAATGACCACAACAGCCAATAACCCCGTTGACGAATTTAAGCAGGAACGCGCCGAACGCATAGCCACCTACGCTCAGCCTGGTGATCTCCGCGAAGCCGCCGCTGCGTTTAACGTCACTTCGAACCGCGATAAATATTCGTACAATTTTTTGTGGATGGGTCGCCCTATCATTCAGTATCCGCAAGACATGATTGCCATGCAGGAACTGATTTGGGCTATCAAACCCGACCTAATTATCGAAACGGGTATTGCCCATGGCGGTTCACTGATTTATTACGCCTCGCTGATGGAGTTGATTGGCAAAGGCGAAGTGCTGGGTATCGACATCGACATCCGCGAACATAACCGCCGTGAGATCGAGGCGCACCCCATGTTCAAGCGGATTCAGATGATTCAGGGGTCGGCTATCAACGAGACACTGGTGGCCGAAGTGGCCCGCCGCGCCGAAGGCAAACAAACAATCATGGTCTGCCTCGACTCTAACCACACCCACGACCACGTACTGCGCGAACTGGAATTATACGCCCCCTTCGTCACCGTTGGGTCTTACTGCGTTGTGTTTGATACTATCGTGGAAGATATGCCGAAGGGTGCCTACGAACGCCCCTGGGATGTGGGGAACAACCCTAAAACAGCCGTTTGGGCGTACTTAAAACACAACAACAACTTCGAGATCGACCATCAGATCGACAATAAATTGCTTATTTCTGTAGCACCGGAAGGTTATTTAAAGCGAGTGAAGTAGCCTATCAACGACGGTACTTTCACCTACGCACCATTGGCTATTAGTATGCAAAAACCCTGGTTTACTATTGTTGTGCCAACCCGTGAGCGGGCCGACACATTGCTCTACTGCTTGAAAACTTGCGTCACCCAGGATTATGACCAGTTGACGATTCTGGTTTCCGATAATTGTAGTCAGGACGACACGCGTGAAGTAACCCATTCATTCAACGACCCACGTATTCGCTACGTCAATACGCGCGAACGGGTAAGTATGACGCACAACTGGGAATTTGCCTTGTCGCATGTTGAAAAAGGTTTTGTTACATTCCTGGGAGACGATGACGGATTTCTACCCGGTAGCGTTCAGAAAGCAGCAGCATGGCTAGCTGAAACAAATGCCAGGGCCATTAATCTGAATCCCGCAGACTACTTGTGGCCTTCTTTTTTTAATTCTGAACGGGCCAATACCCTGTACATAAAATTTCGGTCTGGCTATCACCTACTCGATGGCGGCAAAGAACTCCGAAAAACATTGGCTGGTACGAAAAGTTATTCAGGCTTGCCCTGCATATACAATTCATTCATTGAGCGCAGTTTACTAACGCAGGTACAAAAGACAACCAATACTTTTTTTCATTCGCGCATTCCCGACGTGTATTCTGCCATTGCTTTATCGCAGATAGTGGGACCATACGTGTATGCCGACGAAAGCCTGAAACTGTACGGAACGTCTAAAAAAAGTACCGGAGCATCGTTGCTCCATGATGCCGTGAATCAACAGGCCGCCAAAGCGTTTATGAGCGAGAATAATTTGCCGATTCACCCCAAGCTTTCTTCTACGCTGGGGCGCTCCATCAGTCTTATCATTGCCGAATCGTTTATGCAATCATTTGATCAGGGACTAAATCAAAACCTTGCGCAGAATTTTGATTTGCAGTTATTTATGCGGCAGGCGTTACAGGAGGCTTTTACCACGGCGCTGGGTCATAAGGACGAAGTTATTTCGAACGTTATGGAAATCTGTGCCAAAAACGGCATTCCTGCCACCGAATTCGACGCTTTAATTAAACAGTATGAGCACAAGACTCCCGGTCCGGTTAGTCACGAGGTTAGCCGGTTTTTTCAACCATTTGCACTGGTAGACGCAGCATCTTACGGAGTATCTGATATAGCTGGTGCGGCTGAATTGTATGACAAGATATATCGGCATCCCCTCCGCTATCCGGGAATTATATCGTCAACCATTCGTAAAACGCTTAAGTCAGCAACGGCTGAAATGCTGTTGAAGCGGCTTAAAGGCTGATAAGTGCATCGTTGTCATATCCCTTAAATTCTCTACTTGCTTTGCCCTCCGCCAAACCCTCACTCACCTTTATGCACCCGCATTGTATGCTGGCGGGCGGGGCTACAACCGTGCTTTTGGAGGTGAGTAAGCGGCTGGTGCTGGCGGGTTGGCCGGTGCATGTGGTGTCGGTACAATCTGACCCGGCCATTGTGCGCGAAGCACGGGCGGCGGGGGTGCAGTTTGTCGATGTGGGCGGGCCGCTATCGTCGTCTATCTGGTTCTGGGTGCAGTACCCACTCATATACTGGCGGGTATACCGGGCGGCGCGGCAAATTGGGTCACCGGTGGTGGTGTCAGAGCCGTTTCCGGCCAACTGGTGGGGGTGGTTCTACAAGAAACTGGTGCCTTCGGTGAAGCTGGTCTATGTGTGCCACGAACCCACGGCCTTCATTTTCGAATGCGCGTGGATCAACTCCATCAAGCCCGATTATATGCGCTGGGGTCTGAAGCTGATGAACCCCGTTTTTCGCCAAATCGAATTCGCGCTCATGCCCATTACCGACCGGGTCGTGGCCAATTCACAGTACTCAGAACGGACTATTGCCCAGACGTTTCCGCAACTTGACCCGGCCAAACTCCAGCTCGTCTATTGCGGCATTGACCACGACGCGTTTTACCCAAAGCCCACAGTGGCCCGCAAACGGCAGATCGTGATGGTCTGTACACTGAACAAATTCAAGCGGGTCGATACCGTGGTTCGGGCGTTGGCGTTGTTACAAAAAAAACCTGGTTGCGCTGATATTCAACTGGTTATCAAAGGTCGGGGCGTTGAAAAAGATCGGCTACTGCAACTGGCCGATTCGCTGCAACTCACTGATAGCGTACTGCTTATCGATACATTCTACGACGCCGCCCAACTGGCCAACCTGCTCTGTAGTAGTCAGGTGTTTGTCCACGCGGCACACAACGAACCCTTCGGCCTCTCGCCCATCGAGGCGATGGCCTGCGGCACACCCGCCGTGGTGACAGGCACGGGCGGCACCGCCGAAACCGTTACCAACGAGGTATCGGGCCTCTATTTCCAATACGATTCAGATCAGTCCCTCGCCGACCAACTCCAACGCTTGTTTACCGACGAAACTCTCTGGCAATGCCTCTCTGCCGGGGCCATCAACCACGCTTCCCAGTTCAATTGGGCACTCACCCACGAAGTGTTTAATGGGGTAATAAGGGAGGTCATTGGTCATTAGTTGTATTGGTTGACGAGAACGTACCAATGACAGACGACTCCTTCTAATCCACCCGCTCGTAGATCGTCATTGAACCGAGTTCGACGGCCTTCTTCATGCAGCGCACTTCGTAAGGGATCTGTGGCGGGTGGTCGTAGAGCATGTACTTCACGTTCAGCTTTTTGAACTTGGGCGAGCACGGATCACCCGCAATGATGTAGCCATCTTCAAACTGTTGCGCCAGGATGGTGGTGTCGCCCTGCGCCCCGTTGATGTAGGTCTGGAACGTGACGTGGGCATAGCGATTGTAGGCCGAGTCGCGTTTCATGGTCGGGTCCAGGACGCTGAAAATCTTTTTGCGTTCGGGCAGGTATTTCACGCCTGTAATCTGTTTGGCGCCCGTGGCCGTAACGAGGTACGTCACGTACTGACTGCCGTTGACAATCCAGCGGGCATCCGGGTATTGGTCTACCAGTGGCTTCACGGCGCGGTAGAGCAGGTGGTCGGTGATGGGGGTCAGTCCTTTCGAGAGCGGGTTGGCACCCAGATTGGGTAACAGAAAGACAATCAGGCCCGTACAAAACAGCGCGACCCGGTATTTCGATTGAATAGTAAACAGTAGCAGCGCATTCATTGCGGCGAAAAACAGCACTGGCAAAAACGTTTGCGACG
>JBBRMP010000330.1:0-4051 GCA_038230755.1 Cytophagales bacterium
GCGCAAGCAGGTTCCCCCTTCGGGGGCTAGGGGGCCGCTGGGGGTAGGGTGCCTGTTGGGGAAAGTTAGTCCATTCCGGTAATTCTTCCAATGAACAAAGTGGGTTAAGCTAATTTAACTACCACTTCTATAGATTCTTTCAACACCAGATACGGCTTCCTCGTTATGCCGGTAACAGTAACTGCATAACCCTATGAGAACGTCCTACACCCAAATTGCGCTCCGGTTTGTGGCCCTCCTAACCCTGACCGCGCTCGGATTCTTCGTCGGCAGCAACACCCACGCCACCCGCACACCGCACATAGTGGTGAGGAATTGATTTTTAATGAACAATGTATAATGAACAATGAACAATGACTTCGCGCACTGACTGGCTAAGCGCAAATCCATTGTACATTATTCATTATTCATTATACATTGTTCATTGTTCATTGTACATTAACAAATGCGCCTTCTCCTCCTCACCCCGCCGTTTACGCAGTTGAACACCCCCTATCCGGCCACGGCCTACCTGGCGGGGTATTTGAAAACGCTCTCGTTTCCGGGCAAAGGACTAACCGTGCGGCAGGCCGATTTGGGTATCGAAACCATTCTTGCCCTATTTTCAAAAATAGGTTTGACGAGGCTTTTCGATGACGTGAACGAGGCCGTTTCGGGCGGTATTGAATTGACCGACAACAGCTTACGTATTGTCCGGCTGCGCGACGATTACCTCGCCACCATCGGACCAACCATCCGTTTTTTGCAGCATAAAAACCCCACATTGGTCCACGCCATTGCCACGCGGAGCTATTTGCCGGAGGCCAACCGCTTTGCCGAACTCGACGATCTGGAATGGGCTTTCGGCACGATGGGGTTGCAGGACAAAGCCCGCCACCTCGCCACCCTCTACCTCGAAGACCTGAGCGATTTAATTGTAGAGGCCATCGACCCGCACTTTGGCTTCAGCCGCTACGCCGAACGGCTAGGCCGGTCTGCCGCCCATTTCGATGAACTTCACGACGCGCTGCAACAACCTGAAATGCTGATTGGCGAGCTGTTGATAGACATACTAGATCAGAAACTGGCAGAGACAAAACCTGATTTAGTCTGCCTGTCAGTGCCGTTTCCGGGTAATCTGTTCGGCGCGTTGCTTTGTGGGCAGCACATCAAAGCCAACTACCCCGGCGTGCGGGTGGTCATGGGCGGCGGCTACCCCAACACCGAACTCCGAACCCTGGCCGAACCCCGCCTGTTTGATTACCTCGATTTCGTGAGCCTCGACGATGGCGAGGCACCGCTTCGTTCCCTACTCGAACACATCAACGGCGACCGGCCCCTTGCCCAGCTCAAACGCACGTTCTACCGCAACGCCGAGGGCCGGGTGATCTTCGGCAATGGTGCCCCGGAAAAGGACGTGGCGCAGCGCGAAGTCGGTACACCCAGCTACGCCGACTTGCCCCTGGGCGACTATTTATCGGTGATTGAGGTGACCAACCCCATGCACCGGCTCTGGAGCGATGGCCGTTGGAACAAGCTCACGCTGGCCCACGGCTGCTACTGGGGCAAATGCTCGTTCTGCGATATTTCGCTCGACTACATTGCTCGTTATGAACCCGTTACGGCTAATTTGCTTTGCGACCGCATTGAAGAGCTAATTGCCGAAACGGGCCAAAACGGGTTTCATTTTGTGGACGAAGCCGCCCCGCCTGCCCTTATGCGCGACCTGGCACTGGAAATTCTGCGCCGCCGCCTCACGGTGGTCTGGTGGACCAACATCCGCTTTGAATCGACGTTTTCGGCTGACCTCTGCCAACTGCTGAAACTATCGGGCTGCATTGCCGTTTCGGGTGGTTTGGAAGTGGCGTCGGACCGGCTGCTGGCTAAGATGCAGAAGGGCGTAACGGTAGCGCAGGTGGCCCGCGTGGCCGAGCATTTCACGGCGGCGGGTATCATGGTCCATGCCTATCTGATGTACGGCTTCCCAACGCAGACCACGCAGGAAACCGTCGATTCGCTGGAAATGGTGCGGCAGCTTTTCGGGGCTGGCGTGGTGCAATCTGGGTTTTGGCATCGGTTTGCCATGACCGCCCACTCGCCTGTTGGCCTCCACCCCGCCCTGTTCGACGTCACGCGCATTGATCCCGTCGGCGCGGTGGATGGCCTCGGTCCGTTTGCCAATAACGACCTCGACCACCACGACCCGCAGGGGGCCGACCACGATCTATTTGCCGAAGGACTGCGCAAGTCGCTGTTCAATTTTATGCACGGCGTGGGCCTCGACTTCCCCCTCAAAAGCTGGTTCGACTTCCCCATTCCCGCCACCACGATCCCGAAGAAATTCATCGAACGGGCCATCTCCGAAACCGACGACAAAGCCCCCCGCAGCAATGCGTTGGTCGTCTGGCCGGGTCGCAAGCCTGATCTTGAGTTGGTTACGCAGGGAAGGGGCAAACAAAAAACCCAACAAGCCGAACTGTTACTGGCCCGGCGGCAGGACGATCTGGTAGTCGATATGCCCGTTGACCTCGGCGAGTGGCTGGTGCGCATGTGGCCGAAACTAAGCACACAGGCCCCGGCTCCCCTCCCATTAACTCAATTCCGCACCGAATTTGAGGAATCCGGCTTAGGTTTGTTCAGCGAATTTCTCTCCTCCGAAACCTGGGCCGACTGGCGCGAGGCGGGATTATTGGTGTTGTAGGTATGGCTTACTTGACAAGCTACCAAAAAGAATATATCTTGTAGACAGTCAACCAATTACTTTAACTACGCAAATAACACAGTAATGGCAAAATTAACGCGATATTCCAGCTTTGATGAATTGAAATTAACTACTGCGTCAACTCAAACCAACTCTCCTGATAATAACAAGCATCATTCAGAATTGGAAGCGTTTCTGCGTTCAGTCAGGAAAGTGTTTCTAACACAAAAAGCTACTAAGAAAATCAATTGACACAGTGGAAGATAAGTTAGCTGATAGTATCATCTATGTCTGTACTATTCTTATCAGACATGCGGTTCAGTATATGATCGTTGGCGGAACCGCTGTGGCCCTACACGGCTATTTTAGGCCATCCACTAGTTCAGATGGCACATACACTGATAAAGCTGATCTTGATTTTTGGTATAATCCAACTTACGATAACTACTACAGACTATTGGATGCGCTGGAGGTGCTGGGACAGGATGTTTCAGCGTTCAGAGAAGAACAGACACCTAACCCCAAAAAATCATTTTTCAGGTACGATTTTGACAAGTTCACACTTGATTTGTTACCAGAACTAAAGTCTGATCTAACATTTAAGGCATCATTCATAAAAAGAGAGACAAGCTATTTAAACGAAATAGCCATTCCATTTCTTGGCTACGATGATTTGATAGCAGACAAAGAAATCAATTCCAGGCCGAAGGACATAATAGACCTGGAGCAATTAAAGAAAATAAAGAAATCAACCGAGTAACGTTTGAACACTTCATCCTCATGAACTACTACAATTCCATCATCGACACCATTGGCAACACGCCGCTGGTGAAACTCAACCGAGTGACCAAAGGTATCCGGGGTACCGTTTTGGCCAAGGTCGAATATTTCAATCCGGGCAACTCGGTGAAGGACCGCATTGCTGTGCGGATGATCGACGATGCCGAGGCGGCGGGGCTGATCAAACCGGGCGGCACCATCATTGAAGGCACGAGCGGCAACACCGGCATGGGCCTCGCGCTGGCGGCCATCGGCAAGGGCTACAAGTGCATTTTCACGATGGCCGATAAACAGTCGCAGGAGAAGATCGACATTCTGCGGGCGGTGGGTGCCGAAGTAGTCGTTTGCCCTACCAACGTGACGCCCGACGATCCCCGCTCCTACTATTCGGTGGCCAAGCGACTGGCCAGCGAAATCCCTAACTCGCTGTATCCCAACCAGTACGATAATCCGTCGAACACGGCGGCGCACTACGCCACTACCGGCCCCGAAATCTGGCGCGACACCGACGGGCGCATCACGCACTTTGCGGCGGGCGTGGGTACGGGCGGCACGATCTGCGGTACGAGTAAGTTTTTAAAGGAGCAAAAC
>JBBRMP010000331.1:0-3970 GCA_038230755.1 Cytophagales bacterium
ATGGCGATGATTCATCAGGGGATGGACATGGTGAAGTCCGGCAAAAACGTCATGGATAAGGGCCAATCGGCCAAAGACAAATCCATGATGCAGCGCGGCATGACCATGATGGACAAGGGTATGGAGATGATGGACATGGGCAAGGAAATGATGAAAAAAGAGCAGGCCACGATGGATAAAGGCATGGGCATGATGACCATGGGCAAAGGCATGGCCGCCAAAGGCATGGACTCGACC
The DNA here is from genome assembly GCA_038230755.1 of Cytophagales bacterium. Lineage (GTDB taxonomy): Bacteria > Bacteroidota > Bacteroidia > Cytophagales > Spirosomataceae > Fibrella. Next base: position 238 of record JBBRMP010000331.1, read on the forward strand.
AACACGGCGATGGGCGACGATATGATGAGCAAAGGCATGGACATGATGGACAAAGGCATGACCATGACCAAAAAATGCTGTGGCGGTTCGATGTCGAAAACGCCGATGAGCAAAGCCCCGATGAAGAAGGGAAAAGCCCTGATGAAAAAAGACGCGCCCATGAAAGGTGACATGGACGATATGTGAGGTTGCTCCTCTGCCCAATCCTGATGCAACCGATGCACCGGGCAGTTCATAAAAACCAGGTTTGATGTCCATGAAAACTCCCCGTACAGCCGTTAATTTCTTGCTTTCGGCCCTGCTGTTGGGGGCTTCGGCTACGGTCGGGGTGGCTCAATCCGAGCATGAAAAGCATCATCCGCAGGCAGCACCCGACCCGGCGGCTGCTATGTCGGCAAGTGCCAGCGCGGGCGATTCGGCCAAATCCATGCCGGGCGGGATGAAGGCTGGTATGGGTGGTGGTGCAAAAGCCGGGATGGGCGGTAGCATGGGAGCCGGAGCAGGCGGGGGTATGGGGGCTGGCATGGGCGACATGATGAAGGAAATGGGTAAGCCCACCAACCGGGAGCTGTACCCGACCATGATGCAGTTGCCGGAGGCAACGCCCGCCCAACGCGCCGAACTCAACCAATTGGCTGATGGACGGGTCAACGAAGGCAACGCGCTGTTGACGCTGGGTATGAACGATCTCAACGTCGCCATCCGACATCATGATTTTTCGGCCACCGAAGAAGCCAATGCCCGGATTCGGCAGGGGCAGCGCGTGTTGGCCAGCGGGTTGGCTGCCCGTCAGACCTTAGCCGCCAACCGAAACCCACAACTCGCGGCTTTCCAATGGTTCAGACAGGATATGAACCTGAATCCGACAGATGCAGACGGACCGTCGTCCGGCCTCTCGTTGTTTCATTACATCGTAATGGTAACGCTCATTGTGTTTGCCGTGGTGATGGTCTGGATGTATTTCCAGAAGATGAAACGCGCCAATGCTCTCGTTGACAAATTAGCAGGAAAGGGTCCCGGCAACACCCCTCCGCCCGGCGGCTCCACCCCGGCTATTCCGCCAGCGGGTTCACCACCACCGGCACAGCCCGCAGCTCCACCCGGTATTGCCCCGGCTGTTTCTCCGCCCGCTGCTGCCCCACTGGCACCGGCAAAGTCAGACCCGTTAGCGGTCAATGCCGAGGACGCACCCGCGAAGCCCAACGCCTGGGAAGGAACGTTACTGGTTGCCAAAATTTTTGAGGAAACCCCGACCGTCAGAACCCTCCGGCTAACCAACCCGGCAGGGGGCAAACTGCCGTTTAATTTTGTGCCGGGGCAGTTCCTGACGGTAACGGTTATCCCGAACGGAACGCCGGTTACGCGGTCGTATTCCATATCGTCGTCGCCGACGCACCGGGAATACTGCGAACTGACCATAAAAAAGGAAGATTACGGCCTCGTGTCGCAGTATATGGACACGGCGGTTCACGAAGGCGAATCACTACAGCTTATCGGGCCATCGGGCCGGTTTACCTTCTCCCAGGCCGATGCCGACAGCATCGTGCTAATTGCGGGTGGGGTGGGTGTCACGCCGTTTATGAGCATTATCCGCTACCTGACCGACCATTCCTGGAAAAAAGACATCTTCCTGTTTTTCACCTGCAAGGACGAAATCAGCATCATTTTTCGGGACGAGATCGAGTATCTGCGCCAGCAGTACCCCAATTTTCACGTCTATATCACGCTCACCAAGCCTGGTCATAAGCCCAAAGCAGGCTATCACTCCGGTCGCCTGACAAAAGCAATCATCGCCGAACACGTACCCCACATTACCACCCGGCGCGTCCACATTTGCGGCCCCAAGCCGATGAACGACGCAGTGAAGCAGATGCTCGACGACCTGGACGTGCCGAAAGAGAACATCAAACTGGAGAATTTTGCGACCCCCGTTGCGACCCCCAAAAAGGCAGCACCCAATGAAGCCGATCAGCCCCCGGCCCAGCCGCCAACTGCGGTGCAGCCCCCGGCATCAGTTCAACTCCCGGCACCGGCAGCGCCCGCCGAAGCCACAACGCCATCTGTTCCTGACCAACCCCCTGCCCGCCCGCCCCCCGCGCCTGATCCGGCCCACACGATAGCCGTCGCCACGTTTGCCAAGTCGAACAAAACCGCCGTATTGCCGCCCGATAAATCGGTGCTGGAAGCCTCCGAAGATATTGGGGTGAACATTGATTACTCCTGCCGCGTCGGGACGTGCGGGGTGTGCAAAACCAACCTGCTGTCGGGGTCAGTGACGATGGCGGTTGAGGATGCCCTGACCGATGACGATAAGTCGAAGAACATCATTCTGGCGTGCCAGGCCAAAGCAACTGCCGATGTAACGGTCGATGCGTAACCACTATGAAAAACGAACGGACAATTATCAGCGGCTTGCTCCTAATTCAGCTTATCCTGTGGCTGGGGTTTCTGGTGCATCGCTCCACCCGGTTCGCCGGTAGTTTGCCCGGTGGGGTGCTGGGCGTTTTGGGGGCGTTGCTGATGATTGTGCCGCCCCTGCTGTACTCCGCCGTGAAGCGAATCGAATGGGTCAAAGAGTGGGTAAAGACCCGTGTTTCGCTCGGTACGCTGCTGAATTGGCACGTATATACGGGCATCGTCGGCTCGATTCTGGCGATTCTGCACACTGGCCACCACTTTGAGAGCAACCTCGGTATCTGGCTGACAACCACGATGTTGCTGACGGTATTGACGGGTTTTGTGGGTCGGTATTTTCTGGGTTATGCGTCCACTGAACTGCGCGAAAAGCAAGCCCTACTTGGCTCGCTGGCGACCGAATACAACCGGATTGTGGGCGAAATGGGGCGACAGCCTGCCGCTGAACTCGCCTATGCAGCTTCGCACGATGGGGTGCGTCGAGCCCTGAACAGTTTTGTGGGAACGGAGCCGTTTGGGGTCGATGCTGCAACGCCGTTGTCGGTGCGTGCCCTGCGGCTGACCGAATCAATCGCCGACCTGGAATATGCCATTCAGATGGACGACTTCCTGAAACGACGAACGCAGCACTGGCTGATCGCGCACATCGTAACGGCCTGCGCGTTTTACGGCTTGCTGATTTTGCACGTCTGGTCATCCATTTACTTCGGCCTGCGATGGTTCAACTGAAGCTCCAATCCTGGCTCCTGATACTGGCCCTGCTGGTTTTTTCGTGGGCGGTTTACAGCACGTTACGGCACTCGGAAATTGCCCGTGTGCTGGTGCAACAGCAAGTGGGGCCGGGCAAGTTATCGGCGGCTCACGCCCAGTTTGCCACCAACTGTGCCGCCTGCCACACGCCGGTGATGGGCATCGACGAAGCGAAATGTATCCGTTGCCATGCCGACAATAAGGCGTTGCTGCAACGACAGCCAACCGCCTTTCATGCCAACATCGGCAACTGTGCATCCTGCCATGTGGAGCATCAGGGCGCGAACGCCAATCTGCGCGTGATGAACCACCTGGCATTGGCCCAAATCGGGGCCGGGGTGATTCCCGTAGTAAAAGCGGTGGTCAATCAATCGGATAAGACGCTGTTGCCAGATGGGCATCCGCTTATGTCGGCCCTCGAAGCTGCGCTTGACTGCGCTGGTTGCCACGCCACGAAGGATAAACATCAGGGACTGTTCGGGCAAAACTGCGCGTCGTGCCACGCCACGAGCCAATGGACGATTCCGGCGTTTCAGCACCCGTCAGTACGTTCCACCGATTGCGTACA
>JBBRMP010000332.1:0-3929 GCA_038230755.1 Cytophagales bacterium
CAACCGCGCCCACAGCGTATTGGCCGCATTGGTGCGTGGCTGCTTCTCGGAGCCAAACGAGAGAAACAAATAGGCCGCATGACGGAGTACGGGCCGCTGTTGCATATGCCCATGCTGTTGCTGGGTGAATGGCGTGTCTGCCCGCCCTGTTACTCCTTTGGGCAGTTTGTGACGCTCTGTGTAATAGGCATCGATCCGCTGAATAACCGTTCCGACAGGCAGTGTGCGCGTAGCCCGGTAGAAAGCCGACCCCAGGGCGTCGTACTCTCCACCCGTTACACTCTCCGTTTCGACCCCCTCAAAGCGGTAGCCTACCGCTACCCGTCCATCCTTAAGGACCACGATGGACTGACCACCGGACGTTGGCTCTATGCTAAATACGGGGAAGACCGCGTCGTAATTTACCGTTTTCACGAAGTTTGGTTTTGACGTAGAGGACTTGTTTGGGCTGAAAAAAGACCCACGAAATAATCGAGATCAGGAAGGAGGGATGCTTGTGGCGTTCACCCCACCGCAGCAACGACCAGGAACCGACCAGCACCGCCAGGATAATAAGGTAGATCCAGCGGGGAATGGGCATAATTGTCCGGGCTACCGAAGCCAGCGTAATTAACCCGATTAGCAGACAAACGTAAAGGCCCAATTCCTGCATCCGCATCCCCAGAATTCGTGTAGGCTTCTCTAGGGATTTCTGCACTTTCATAAATTAACGGCCCATTGTGTAACCACCTGTCGAACCACTCGATGCTGACTGCACGTCGTTGACGATTAGGTTGAAGCCAAACCAGATCACGGCGGCCAGCACCAGAAAGATCAGGTTACGTGGCCCGCCTCCTGAGTTGGTCAGGAAGGCCGATACGGTTTTGATCACCCCGAATACCATCAGGATACTGAATATCACGTTGCCAATGATGACAATCGTGTTGTAATACCCAGTGAGGGTTTGGGAAACCTGACCACCACCTTGGGCAAAGAGGTCACCCGATGCTAGACATAGCAGGGCTAAAGCGGTAAATTGTACTGACTTTTTCATGGTAAGCCTACCCCGCCGAAACGGGATTTTTAGGTATGTAACTTGATTAGTGATTGCACTTGACTGGCCGGAATAGGGCACAAGAGTTCCTAACGTATACATATATACGTCTTGGTTAATTGATCTGGGCTACTGAATCAGTCGGGCCTAAGGACCATTTAAACCCCTATTGAATTTGGCAGCATTAAGCTGAATAGGGGCGGGGAAGTACGTTTTGGTTCATAGTTGGTTGTTACGGTTATACACGTCTTTGAACTGATCGGCGGCATCCTGCAAGGCTGCAAAGCGCGATTTACGGATAGGCACTGACCGCTCTTTGGCTTGAGTAAGCGACAAGGCGGCTCCCAGGTCTTCGCCGAATCCATCATCGACGGGTTCGGCTTGAACGGGTTGTTTTGGTACAGTCGGTTGGGTATCTCCTTTTTTTATGGGTGTCGGTGATGTCGCCTGAACCATCTGAGCACGTCGCCCGCTAACCTGAAGGCGTTGCTGTGCGAGTAGTTCGGTTCGATCCACTTTCAGCGGGACGGCTACTTCCCTGGAATACTTTTTCTTGGTTTTGGCTTTATATCGATAGAATAACCAGATTATTACGCCAAAAAAAAGAATTGTGCCCAAGGACGCGCCTGTTTCGAGCAGGGTTGGGATCATCTTGAGCACAAAACTATAGGTCAAAACCCAAAAACGTAACTATACAGCGACGTTTTTAGGAATTATTTTTTTCCATCATGTCGATCATTTGCTTGACGCGCGGGTCGTTGGCAATAGCTTCTGTAGCTAACTCCCTGATTTCTATACTGTATTGAACCGAAGCCATCTTTAAAAAACGGTGCACAGATCGTCGGATCGTCAGCGGCGCAAACCCATCCTCCTCCTTTTTTCCTGAGTCCGACTTGACAGGTTCCGGTGCTATCGCCGCAACCGGAGCTTGTGCAACCGGCGCAGGTCCTGGCTCCGGCACTATTTCCTGAGCAGGCAGTTGCGAGGGGGCGTGCAGGGCTTCCTGTACGGCCTTGTTGGTTTCCGGGTTATCCAAAAACGAAGAAAACGGGCGTTTCTTTTGTGCCATAACGTTAGACGAGTTGGTATCGCTGTTTAAACTCCTGATAGAATGATTGGTACACCTCCGCAATGCTGTTAAAATCGGACGGGCAGTCAACGGTGCCTACCCGCATGAAGTCGGCCCGGTTGGGCAGGCCGTTGTCGAAAATGGTGATGTTGAGCATCTCGGCATACCGGTGAATCTCGTTGTTCTCCCGCAAGTTGGGTTGGCGGAAATTTTGTACGCCATAGATATTGAATTCGAAGCCTTTCTCACGTCGAATGTCACCCATCTTCTTGGCGGCTTTAATGAACTCGAACGCCGATAGCACGTCGGAGTCCCCCAGTCGAATGGGTACCAGGATACTGTCGCAAAACGTAAGTGCCATCACCGCTTCATCGGGGCCCGTCATCCGGGGCAGATCCAGAAAAATGACGTCAAATTCCTCATAACGTTCGTCAAGAACAGTTGTCACGTTGTCTGTGGCCATGACTTCACAGGCCTGCTTCGGCTCCCCGTTACGTTCGACTTCGCGGCCGCGAAGTTTGGCAATCGTGCGTTGCCCATCGGCGTCCAATACCAGTACCTTCTTTCCTTCGCGGCAAAGGCTGTTAGCTAGCCAGGCCGTGATGGCTGATTTCCCGCTGCCGCCTTTCTGGGAGCAGACGGATATGATGCGTACGTCTTCCATGTCAGTTTAAATATCCTGCTGCAAATAACATTAATATTTCAATATATCAGTATCCTGCTACTGATAAAATACTGTGGTGTCTACCCAGTAAGGGCATCTATTACGCGTGATTAGCGGCTATTTTGGACGTAACTAGTTGTAAAGCAGATAGAACAAGAGGGAATAGAAGGGAAGAAAAAGTTAGGCTTATGCACAAAGGTCAATATTCATTATCTCAATATTTCAAAATATTGAGATAATGGCGTATATTTATAGAGTCAAACAACAAAGACGACAGCGATATGACCATCTATTTAAAACATCACACAGCCAACTTCTTCTATTCGCTCGATCTCAATACCCAACAGGTAGAAATGTGCTGCACGGTAGCCAGACGGGAGCGGGTGGAACGCTTTGAGGGTAGTAGCGGTGCCCTACAAACGGGTAACGTGCTTATCACTCAACAGGAATACGACGATGCCAAGCACTTCGCCATGCGCCGGTTAGGCCTGATGGTCAGTCAGCCGGAGCAGCCTGTTTTGGCCCTGTCGGGCTTCGACACCAACGCATTTCTATTTTCCATCATTTAACCAGAAAAGCCCCCACCCTTTACGGGTGGGGGTAATAAACAACCGTATCCAGATTCATCAAAAACGCTCATGTCAACTAATATCTTAACACTTATGGAAGCCGCCCGCATCCTCGACCCCGAAACCCTGCAACCTGTTACTGGCATCAAAAGCTGGCAAACCATTGATCCGATTCACGGTGATTTGAAAAGTCGGTACAAGTATTTGGAAGGACACCCCCGTAAGTATCGGTTCGATGCTAAAGAAGGCGTATTCTCTATTAATGGCCAGGAGAAGCTTGGCAAGTCATTAACCTTTCAGCCGATTGCATGGCGCATTTTCGTGGACAGCATTTTGGGCCAGCCTGAAAAGCAGTGGGCTGAACTGTTCTTCATTGACGAGCAGCAATGTGTGTCGAACATCCTGTTTCATGGCTATTCGGTCGATAACCTGTTCCGGCTGATCGAGCCACTTTATTATGAGGATCTGACAATGGGCGACGTCGTGCTGGTCGCTACGGCAGAGCGAAAAGAGAACAATCGGATTCAGCCCAAAGGGGTATACTACATCGCTCAGTTTCGCTACGAACTAGCTAATAAAGACCTGACCAAACAA
>JBBRMP010000333.1:0-3928 GCA_038230755.1 Cytophagales bacterium
AAGGTAGCGGCATCGATCCCGACGCCCTCAAAAAGGCCATCGAATCCATAGATCTGGATAAACTCGCCGAGTTGAAATAGCAAATAGCGTAGCCCAAAGGCTCAGCGTAAAAAGTAACAGCGTGTTTGAATCGGCAATATGCCGATTCAAACACGCTGTTACTTTTTACGCTGAGCCTTTGGGCTACGCTATTTGCTATTTCAACTCGGCGAGTTTATCCAGATCTATGGATTCGATGGCCTTTTTGAGGGCGTCGGGATCGATGCCGCTACCTTTGGCGGTGACGATAAACCGGTTTTTAACCAGAACAGCCGTTTCGCCGCTTTTGTCGGGTTTGTTATATTTTTCGTAGGCCTTGTGGTCGCCCATTTTGGTGGTGCGCTCGTAGCCGTTGTCATCTTCTTTGTCCATCTCGACCATGCTCCAGGCGGCCATACCCATGAGCATAGCTGTACCCCCGGCGTCGACCACCGTGAGTTCGATGTGCTGGCTGTTGTCGGCGTTTTCGTAGCGGGCGGTGGCCGTTGAGAAGGTCATGCCTGCCGCGCCGTTCTTCTCGCCAGAGGCACTTTTTCGGGTCAGGTTGGCCGCTTCGGTGGGGAGCATTTCTTTCAGTTTCCGAAAATCGACGGTGGCCACGGGACCATTTTTCTGGGCTTCTTCGGCCTGTTTAGCCATTTGTTGCACGGCAGCCAGTGCGCCACCCGCCGACACCGAAGTGCCGTCGTCGTCCGTCTTTTCGGCCTTTTCGGTTTTGTCGCCACCGCCACAGGCAGCAAACGTAAGGGTAAGTGCGCCAATGGCCAGCAGGCGGGCGGGGGTAAGGAGGTAGGTTGCCATACGACAGGGTGATTAGGTGGTGATACGTAGCCAGCTATAGCTTACAGTGCCCAAGGTAAGCCCCCGGCCACTGGCCACCGCCACAAATTGAGTAAGCGTAACAAACCCCCGAAAACACGAAACCCCGTCACGGCTATATTAGCGGGTGACGGGGTTTCGTAATGGTGAAAATTACGCCTCAAGCAACTGTTTCCGAGGGCGTCGGTAGCGGCGTTCGGCGGCTGTGCCACACGAAATAGACACCTATCAGCACCGCCGGAATGCTCAGAATCTGGCCCATATTCAGTGGCAGGGTATTCTCAAACGCCACCTGATTTTCCTTGAGGTATTCAAACAGGAAACGCAGGCCAAAAATCCAGATCAGGAAAATGCCCAGCAACAAACCACGCGGCGTTTTAGCCCGCATCCGATTCCACATGGCCAGCAAAATAAAGAACAGTGTGAGGCAAGAAAGCGCCTCATAGAGTTGCGCCGGGTGGCGGGGTACCCCCACCGGGAATTCGTTATTGTACTTGAAAATGAAGCCCCAGGGCACCGTAGTGGGCAGGCCCACAATCTCGTGGTTCATCAGGTTGCCGAGCCGGATACAGGCTCCCGCCAGCGCCACGGCAATCACGATGCGGTCGGTGGTCCAGAGAAACGTTTGACCCGTAAGGCGGCTCGATTTACGGCGTGAATAGAGCCACAGCGCCGTCAGAATGCCGATGGTGGCCCCGTGACTGGCTAGTCCGCGATAGGGAGGCAGGATCACTTCGAGCGGGTTGCGGAAGAGTACTTCGGGTTCGTAGAACAGGTAATGGCCAATGCGGGCACCCAGCACGGTCGAGATTACCATGTAGATCAGCAGGGCGTCGAGGTCTTCCTGGGGTTTGCCTTCTTGCCGGAAAATCCGGGTCATGATCTGCATTCCGATCAGGAACCCGGCGGCGAAGAGCAGGCCATACCAACGGATTTCAAACTGAGGAAACTGGAAGCCAAACAGGTTGAAGGCGTCGATGGAAAATAGGACCGGGTTAGCGTCCCAGACGATGTAAGCAAGCATTCGCGCGAAGAGAGGAATTTTGGGACAGATTCGTTGTTATGACGAAGAACGGGACCACCAAAACATCGGTGGCTTCACGGGCAAAGATAGACAGATTTCACTCCCAGACATGGGCCGGGTCGTATGCGGTATGTACTAATTGGGTTCGTTCGGTTGTACCAGGGGGCTATCTCCCCGTTTTTGCCCAACGCCTGCCGCTACTCGCCCACCTGTTCACAATACATGATCGAGGCCGTAACCAGACATGGAGCCATCCGTGGCGGCTGGCTGGGCCTGAAACGCATCAGCCGCTGCCATCCCTGGGGCGGCCACGGTCATGATCCAGTACCTTAAACCAGTTTACAGTTTTCAGTTTGTGAGTTTTCAGTTTTGCTGACGCACCTGTACTCCGGCGTCAGCAAAACTGAAAACTCATAAACTGAAAACTGTAAACTGCCTTCTCATGCTTAACATCACTCCCGATAATAAACTGACGCGCTTGCTGGTGGTGGGCGACCGCGTGCTGATCAAACCCAAATCACCGACCGACCGCACTACGTCGGGGTTGTATTTGCCGCCCACCGTTCAGGAAAAAGAACAGGTGCAATCTGGCCACGTCATCAAGGTCGGGCCGGGGTATCCTATTCCGGTAGCCACCGAAGATGAGCCGTGGAAACAGACCGAAGAAAAGGTGAAGTATATGCCTTTACAAGCTCAGGAGGGCGATGTGGCCCTCTATTTGCAACGCAGCGCCATCGACATCGAGTATGAGGGTGAGCAGTATGTGATTGTGCCGCAGGCATCTATTCTGCTGCTCGAACGGTCCGAGAGTTTATTCGATTAACCCCCACGTTATGAACAGGATGCGTCCCGCCGGGTTATGGGTAGTAGCCTTACTGGCACTAATCTCACTCAATAGTATGGAAAGCACAGGTAACCAACAGAAGTCGCTCAAGGCACTCCTCGACGAAAAAAAAGACCACCGCCGCGTGGTACTGCTCTATGGCCGCATGGCCGCGCAGGGACACCTCATCGACCAGCAGCAGACCTTCCGCGCCGACCAGGCGGGCATGGATGAGCGCGACCTCGACGTGCTCGTTACTATCGACTACGAGATGGCCGAACCCGACCGCCAGTACCTGATGCACCAGTTCCATTTCGTCCCCTCCGACGATTTCGCGGGCTACCTCATCGGCAAAGACGGCACCATGAAACATAAATTCACCACGCCCATCTCCACCAAAGACCTATTCAAACTCGTCGATGCCATGCCGATGCGGCGGGCGGAGAAGAAGCATAACTGAAAAAGGATGGTCGGTCCGCCGATGCGGTAAACAGCAAAAAGGCCCATCAGAGTCAATCTGATGGGCCTTTTTGCTGTTGTGATTGTACTAATACGATTCGTAAGTAAACGTTTCTGACTTGCCGTCCTTGTAGACGATCTTGGTCACTAACCCGTTGCTGTTGTACGTCAGTTGCGCGTCAGTTGTGCGGTTGTTCTGGTTGAATACTTTCACCGACGAGTCACTAAATCCTTCACTGATGCTAAAGGGCCTGTTAATCAAGTAAGGTGTTATGGGATCGGTAAAATTTGTGTAGGCATCAAGCGACGACGAAAAGAAATCAAAAGAACTGAAGCCAAATAAGCCTCTGTACGGATTAGGGCTGCTATCATAGGTGTAGGAAGTGCCATTAATTGCTGTAGCGTTACCTCCACTGAACACGTATGTTTCGGTTCTATTGGTAATGAATACATCATTCAAATACTTTGTGGCTATCCGTGTGGAAGGTAGCAAATTGTTACCATCATAGACGTACTCTTGAGTCAATTGAAGTCCATTCAAACCACTCACGCCATGGGCGTAGTGGCTTACCTTGCCGATCCTATTCTGCGAATCGTGAGTGTAGGTTAGGTTATAGTAATTGTAATACTACCGGACATTTATAGAAGGTGGTGGAATTGGGACTGAGATCACTGCTTTGAGGTATTGTACTATTTCAAGAAAAGCGTTCATAGTAACGAAACTTTGTTTTAGTAGAGACTGGCCCTGTTTAAATACAGAAACA
>JBBRMP010000334.1:0-3836 GCA_038230755.1 Cytophagales bacterium
TATTACGATTTTCTGAAAAGCACCTTATCGGGTATTAATTTAAAAGACATCAACGGCCTGGTCGATCAGTTTATTCGGAACGAAAACCGCGCCGTGGTGCTGATGGCTCCGGAAAAAGACCTCGCCAAACTGCCTACTGTTAAGCAGGTTATCGGCTACATCGACGCTGCTGGCAAGAAATTAACTGCTTACGACGACAAGACGATTGACAAGCCGCTGCTGCCCAAACAACCTACGCCAGGCCCGGTGGTCAACGAAACCAAACTCGACAAGATTGGCGTGACGGAATTGCGGCTGAAAAACGGAGTGCGCGTGGTATTGAAGCCCACCACCTTCAAAAACGACCAGATTCTGTTCACAGGCAATAGCCTCGGCGGCACGTCGCGCTACGAACTGCCTGATTTCCAGAGTGCCCGCTTTGCCTCGACGCTCGTGAGCCTGGGTGGCACGGGCGAGTTCAGCCAGGTTCAGTTGGGTAAGTTTCTGGCCGGGAAAGCCCTGAACGTGAATCCCTACATCTCGGAATTGGGCCAGGGCATCAGCGGCAGCGCCGCCCCGCAGGACTTAGAAACGGCCCTACAACTGCTCTACAGCTATTTTACCCAGCCCCGCCGTGACCCAGCCGTGGTAGCAGGGTTCCTCTCGAACCAGAAAAGTGCGTTGGCCGCGCAACTGGCCACGCCCACGCCGCAGAAGGTGTTTCAGGACACCGTAACCGTGACGTTGGGCAGCAGCAACCCCCGCCGCCAGCCCCTCACCCCCGCCGACCTCGACCGCATCAACCTCGACCGGACCGTCCAGATTTACAACGAGCGTTTTGCCAACGCGGGCAACTTCACGTTCACCTTCGTCGGCAATTTCGACGCGGCCAAAATCCGGCCTCTGCTGGAAACGTACCTCGGCGGGTTGCCAGCTACCGGTGCCAAAGAAACCTTCCGCGATCTGGGCATCCGCGCCCCGGAAGGTCAGATCACAAAGACCGTACACAAAGGCGTTGACCCCAAAGCCAGCATACAACTCGTCTATACCGGCAACTTCGACTGGACACCCGAAAACGCCAAACAAGTCGATGCGCTGGCGGAAGTGCTGGAAATCAAGTTGATCGAGAAGTTGCGCGAAGATGAAAGCGGCGTTTATGGCGTCAGTGCCAGCGGCGCGTATGGTCGCTACCCCGTGCCGCGCTACACGTTCCGCGTCAATTTCGGTTGCGCCCCCGAAAACGTCGAAAAGCTCATTGCCAGCGTCAACCGCGAGATTGCAGCCTTGAAAACCAATGGTGCCGAACCCAAAGACATCGCCAAGTTCAAAGCCGAAACTACCCGCGAACACGAAGTTCAATTGAAAGATAATAGCTTCTGGCTCAGCTATTTGTCGAACCAATATTATAACGGCGACGACCCGCTGGAAGTCCTCCGCGAGCCGGAGTTTCTGAAGGCCGTAACCGTAGAAAGCACCAAAGCCGCCGCCAATAAGTACCTCGGCACCAACTTGATCCAGTTTATTCTGCTGCCGGAAAAATGACCTTATCTTCGTGAAAACCTTGTTGCTATGACCGCCCCCATCACCGACCTGAGCCAGTTAGACCCCAACGGCATTTATTCATATGCTGACTACCTGACGTGGCAGTTTCAGGAACGAATCGAATTGTTCAGAGGCCGCATCCTGAACATGTCGCCCGCACCCAGCGTGCGGCATCAGCGGATTGTAGGGGCACTTCATGTACAAATGGGCGTTTTCTTCAAAAAACAATCCTGCCAGCTTTTTATGGCCCCGTTTGATGTGCGGCTTTATAATCGAAAGAAATCGGTTAAGGCCAGCAAGGACATTTTCACCGTTGTTCAACCTGATTTGTGTGTCATCTGCGACGGGGCCAAATTAGATGAACAGGGTTGCAACGGTGCCCCTGATTTGGTGGTGGAAGTGCTTTCGCCGGGGAACACGAAGCGGGAGATGAACGAGAAATTCGACCTCTACCGCGAGGCCGGTGTGCTGGAATATTGGCTCGTTGAACCCGCCGACGAAGTGGTCCTCGTCTATATCCTCCAGGACGATCAATACATCGGCCTTAAACCCATGACCGACGTTCTCACCTGCCGCACCTTCCCCGATCTGGTGATTGATTTGAGCGAGGTATTTGAGTGAGAATTACGTTTTTATTGAAGATGTCTCGTGTTTACATGTACTCCAAACGGGTGCGTTTTTATTTGTCGCCTGTTACTATGTTGATTTGTGACCATCAGCTAACCCCCGTCGGCATTCCCGACTTACCCGACCTGAGTTGGGCTTCCACTAACGACCACCGCTCACTCATCCAACACGTCCGCAAGTTGAGCACCCGTTGCGCCCCCACACGGCTCCAGCGCTGCCCCGACCGCTTGAGCCGTACCTGCACCACGGCCTGATTGGCTGATTCGATGGCCCCTGACCCAATGCACAAACCCCGGTCGCGGTAGGCTTTATAGTCCATCCGCTTGCGGTTAGCCTCCAGGTAGCTACGTACTTTGAGCCGGTCAGCGGGGGCCACCGGCAAGGCCTCCAGGCAGGCCAGTACATCGCCTAACCTACTTGCTAATAGAGACTTACGCTGATCCTCAAGCCAGGAGGCCCGCTTTACAGGCGACCCAATGCCCCCCTGAGCCAACTTACCCAAATGCTCCATCGCATGATAGAAATCCAGAATCAGCGTCGAGTCAGGATAGGCGCTCACTAACTGCTCATGGAGCCAGACAACCCCATCACTGATGAAGACCAGTTCATGACCCTGGGCCTCAATGGCTTGCAAATGGCCCTGCCACTTGACCCAAAATCAGCCCAGCAGCCCACATGGCCCACGTAATCGGAGCTCACAATAGGGCTACCCCGCTGGCTGTGAGGTGAGGGTTGGAGGGCATCCGCCGAAAAAATACGGCCTAGTTTAGTCTCTTTGTAGCCCTCTTCGAAGAGCAACATCAGCCCATCGGCCAGGGCGTAGACAACTGGCTTATCCGGCTCGCAGACGGCTTGAAGAGTGAGTGGGGTGGGTAGCCTTGGTAGCGGGGTGGGTGGCTGGCCAAGAGCCGCTTCGATGGCCTGCCCATAATGGGCTGTCAGACGGTAGAGGGTGGTGCGGCTGGGGCTGGAGCCCAGCAGCCGCTGGAGGGTTTGATGGGCGAGGCTAAAGGGGAGTTGCTGGGCCAGAAACAGGCACTGGTCCTGCAAAAATGGGCTCACCGATAATCCATTAACCCCTTGACTATAAGGATGTTGCTTGTCAATAGCGATGGTACCAAATCGGGTCATGACCGTTTTTTTTTACGGCGGTCGTTAGGTGGTTGGCTGATCGTTTGTTGGAGTACCTGCTGGCCCAGTTCGAGCCAGACAGCCTCAAATGCTTTCTCGTGGTCGTAGAGCGAATCGAGTTCTTTGAGGGCTTCGATGTGTTTATATTCCTCACGGGCCAGGGCCACATATTGCTCTTCGGTCAGCATTGCCAAGGGGTTTAGTTGACTAAAATACATCAAGAAGAAATACCCCAAAAATCAATGAATTAACATCTAATCAAGCGACAAAAAAGAATGCACCCCATCAGAAAAGTAAGGAGGTAATTTTGTGAATAGCTAAACACACAAATTAAATCAGAAATAATGAAAATATTAGATAACATTTTTAAAAAAAGTATCGTAGCTGGAATAACAATTATAGGCTTAGGAATTTGCTTATACCAATTCCAAAGTACAATGTCGTATCTTAATAGCATGAAATATGCCGAAAAGATAACCGAAAGTCTGGACACCTTGCGCACCCTCGAAAAGCAGCAAAACAAACCCAAACACCGCGATTATGTGCGCTTTTTTCGA
>JBBRMP010000335.1:0-3749 GCA_038230755.1 Cytophagales bacterium
AGCATGATGGAAGGGGGCGATAACAGGCGGTAATTACCGCGCCATCATGCCCTCGATGAGCCGCTGCACCTCGGCGGGGTGGCGTTTCGGCACCAGGTGGGCGTGGCCCTTGCCGGTAGTATCCCAGGTGTTGCTGCCGCCCGGTCCCATCACTAATCGGCCCGGTTGGGTGCTGTAGTAGGGTTCGGTGCCTTCGATGGCCACCAGCACGGCGGTTTGGTCCCAGCTCATGCGCCCGTCTTTGTCGTTGGGGTCGAGGGGAATGCTGATGCGAAACACATCGCGGATGGGGCTGTTTTTGATGGCCTCGTTTTTTGACAGTGGAAGCCCTGTTTTGATCGCCGCCCCAATCTCGAACCCGCTGAGCAGCATCGGCGTAGGCCAGTCGGCATACACAATTTTCGAGGCGGTTGAATCGCGCATGACATTGTATTCATAGCCCGATGGGAACTTCCCCGCCATACTCACCAGATTGCGCACTTTGGCCGTAACCAGCTCACGGCCAGTTAGTTTAGAATATTGATCGGGCATCGAGTTGAGTAGATTGGCCAGATTAGTGAGAAAACCAACCGTCAAAACGGTCACGCTACGGTCGGGCTGTTTGGTCAGAATTTGCCGGTAGAGCGTTACCGCGTCGGGGGCGTCGTCGTTGGTTTTCAGGGCGTGTGGATATCGGGCTACCAGTGTATCGGACCAGTGTTGCTTGTCGGAATCCATTACGGCCCAGCCTTTAGGTACACCAATGGGAATAGTGGGCCGGTCGAAATAGGTATTCAGCACGCTCAGCACCGGCCCCACGCGCGGGTATTTGCTCGACGCGATGGTGGCCAGAATCTCTGCCTTACCCGCATCGGCATAAGCGTGGAGCATAGTAATGGCCCCCACATCGTCGTAGTCCGGCCCCATGTCGGTATCGAAAATCACTTTCACGGGTGCCTCGTGCTGGGCAAGCGCCGAATAGGTGATGAGCAGAAGGAAGAGGAGGGTGAGGTGGCGCATGGGATTGTCTAACGAAGTGGGGCGCACAGACCGATTTGCCGCGACGGCGGACCGTCCGTTTTTGTGGTGACGAACGGAGTAAATCGGGCTGTGCGCCCCACTCCGTTAGACAACTCAGTTCGGAAACAACCCTTTATCCAGCCCCGGAATGAGGCGGAGGGCGTTCTTGTAGTACACCTTTTTCAGCACGTCGTCGGGGAGGGCCATGCCATACATGCGCCAGAAGGCGTGGTATTTTTTGTGGTAGGGAAAATATTCGTCGGCGGTTTCCAGGACGCGGAAATAGGTGGCGTATTCCGAGGGCACCCAACTGTCTTTGCCAAAGACAATGCGGTCCTGATGCTTCACAAAAAAGGCGTGCGCAGCGCGGGGTTGACGGCCCAGTTCGGCAATGACCGCGCCAATTTCGAGCATCATGTTGGGGTAGACGCCCATCAGGCTGTCGAGCTTGCCGAGGTTGTTCGGATACCAGCCCATGTGGGCGTTGATAAACGTAGTTTTGGGGTGCTTTCGAAACATATGGTGCTGTTCCTCAAGCAGTTGCTCCCAGGCCACGGGATTGGCGTTGCGCTTGCGGTTGGGGTGCAGTTTCAGTTCTAACCACCGCTCGTTGTAGCGGTCCATCGGGTCCCAGAACGATTTCGGGTCGGCGGTATGAATGAGTACGGGAATGCCGAGTTGGCCGCATTTTTCCCAGATTGGGTCCATCCGTGGGTCGTCGATGTGGACTCTGGCACCGCTGGCGTCTTTGGTGTCCATGCCCAGCGTCTTGTAGATTTTCAGGCCGTGGGCGCCAGCTTTCACGTCGGCTTCGAGGCGTTTCACCGAGGCTTCCGTCCAGCCGGGCGTACCAATGCCGTCGAACAAAATATTGGTAAACAGGATCAGCCGGGGTGTGTTGGTCTGCTTGATATTGGCCAGCGATTTCGTGAAAAACTTGTCCGACTCGGCCTCCGACCCCCACGCCCGCCCGCTGAGGTTGACCATGATGCCCATGTTGAGGCTGTCCATCTGTTTCAGCAGCGGTTTCAGGCTCGCATCGTCCATATTCCACTGGTGATTATGCACGTCGATAAACGGGTATTTGGCTCGCCCCAGTTTGTGTTCGGGCACTTTCAGGGTCGAAATAGGGTCGTATTCCTCAAACCCCAACGGCATATCCACGGGTTTTTGCTGGGCCGAAATGGTGCGGATGGTGAGGGCGCAGAGGCAGATGATAAGCAGGCTAACAAGTGGAAAGCGCATGACGAATGGAAACGATGGATGAATGGTTGGGCATCAGTACCCTTTCTCAAAGATACAGCTTAAGCATCTTCTACGCGGTTAAGCCCCAAACCCAGCCAAACATCCCGTCCGTTCGTCACCTGAAAGCTGAACGTTATGGACCTGTAGCGAACGACCGCTAATCTTTTCACCTTCAACCTTGTTGGGCACAGGATGGTTATACTCCCAAATGGCTACTGTCAGCCGCACCCGTGAATTTGCCTAGCTATTATAGAGGCGTAAATGAATCCGCAATATTTTCGTATAAGCAAATTGCTGATTAACAGCTAATTATAGGCATATCATCATTACGCACTTAATCATACGTCAATAATGTTTTCTTAAAAAAGTCTAAAAGATTTATCTGGGTTAATCCAGTTTGCCATTTCTTAATTTTTTGATTATTTGTTTCAAATCTTTATTTATTGAACTTCGTAATGCACTCATTTTAATGTCCCTCTCTTCTTGCGGTACCTTGGTGTTGAATATTTTCTTGATATAATACATGGACAAGAAAACCGAAACCTGTAGGTAGTATTCTTTAGCGCCAGTTAGGTCTTTTTTGAAATCTCTGAAATTTAAATTCATATACTCTCCTAATTGCAATTTAGGTATGTATTCGCAAACTTGAGAATCTGCTAACCCTTGGTTGTGCTTGAAACAGTTCGCAATTACTCTAAGCCTATCTCTGCTTTTAAAAATATCCTTGTTTTTGTTATTAAAACTTATGTCATTAAGATCTTTGTAATCAGCGTTTAATGCTTTATTAAAGCTTTTTAGTAGTAGCTCCTCGGCATTTTCTACCTTATGATACAAGCCAATGTAAGCCATATACGTGAACTGTTTTCTGTAAGGGTCATGGTATCCGGACATTTTAACTGGTTCATTTGTGTCTCTGTAGACAAGTGTTTTGGATGGCTTAAAAGAATTTTTATACCTTGCTTTATTTGATTCAGATTTAATCACGGGCCTAAGAATATTAAGTATCATATTTCCATATTCATACAGATCGCTTTCCAAGATCTTAATCAAGGCAATAAATTTGATATGTTCCTGATGAGATAGAATAATATCATATATATCTTCACGCTTTACATCTGTGGCTCTTAAATTGATGATAAAATCATCAAGCGGAAAATCTTTCATAATTAAACTGATGTATGATGCTATTTGATTTGTGCAAATATAAGTCTCATTCGGACTAAATTAACATGAGAATTGCTCGGCGTTAAAAGGTCACGAATGTGTAGATCCAGTACGGCAGGTACGTTGATAGTAGGTCATGAACAGCCACCGAGTATCCCGTCATACAAGTTAGACCTGTTGGTAGGCAGTTGATCTGGCCACAGGCAGGGCTTTCTCATAAAAACTCGTGGGGCTAACTTTAGGCTGATGGTTGCCACAAATCGTTGCAGTGTAGCTATAGACAGGCTCAATGGTACACTAACCAAGTTGTCTGAAGTATACTTTACTGGTTGCCGTGTTAC
>JBBRMP010000336.1:0-3727 GCA_038230755.1 Cytophagales bacterium
CTCCGCTAAACAATACTCCGCTCTTATCCCTTGGCTCTTAATCACAAACCATTCCCCTTCACTACAGTTAGTACATAGAGTTTTATTCTAAACTAACTGATCATTCGTTATGAGCTATGTGAAAGTGGGTACCGATGCCAATGGCAATGACATTAAACTGCATTATCAGGATATAGGCGCGGGTAAGCCTGTGGTGTTGATTCACGGCTGGCCGCTGAGTGGGTCAATGTGGGACTATCAACTGGCTGAACTGCCCAAGCACAACATACGGGTGATAGCCTATGACCGCCGGGGTTTTGGTCAATCATCGAAACCGTGGGATGGCTATGATTATGATACGCTGGCCAGCGATTTGAAAGCGCTGCTGGACGAACTGGACCTGAAAAACGTAACCCTCGTTGGCTTCTCGATGGGTGGTGGCGAAGTGGCCCGCTACATGGGCAAATATGGCGGCGCACGCGTGTCGCAGGTGGCGTTTGTTAGTTCCGTAACGCCCTATCTGCTCAAAACCGATGATAACCCGGATGGCGTAGACCAGAGCGTGTTCGACGGTATGCTGGAAGGAATGCAGAAAGACCGTGCTGATTTCCTGCAAACATTCGGTAAGCAGTTTTATGGTGTCAATCTGGTAAGCCACCCCGTCAGTCAGGCGCATCTGGATGGCGACTTTGCCCGTGCCTACATGGCCTCGCACACGGCTACTGTAGAGTGTGCCAAGTCGTTTGCCATGACCGATTTCCGGCATGACCTGTCCCAGATAAAGGTACCGACGCTGATCATTCACGGCGATGCCGACAAGACGGTGCCCATCGAGTCGGCGGGCGAGTTGACGGCTAACCTGTTGCCAACGGCCACGTACATCGTGTATGAAGGTGCGCCACACGGGCTGTACATCACCGAAAAAGACCGGTTAAATGCTGACCTGGTGTCGTTTGTTCAGGAGTCTGCAACGTTCCAAAAGCAGCAGAACGCCGCCACTACGACTTATTAGGGAAGCAATCGCTTCAGCATAGAGAAAGCCCGTTCTGATCGTCAGAACGGGCTTTCCTGTAACTAACTAGCCTGGTTTATGCGGTGGTGCTTACGCCGACGGGGGCAGGGTTTGATAGGGAGCGTAGTGGAATGCGAATTTTGAATTCGCTGCCTTTTCCCAGTTCGCTAACCAGCTCAATGCGCCAATCGTGGGCTTCAATAATGCGTTGCACGTAGCTGAGGCCCAACCCAAACCCTTTTACATTAACCTGGTTGGCATCGCTAACCCGGAAAAAAGGCTGGAATACTTTGCGCTGTAAGTGTTTGGGTATACCCATGCCGTGGTCGGTGATGGCAATCAGCAAACCCGACTTATCTAATTCGGTGTGAATTTTAAGCTCCGGGTCGTTGACACTGTATTTTACCGCATTGTCGAGCAGGTTGTGGAGCACATTGGTCAGGTGAAGCCGGTCAGCTACCAGCAACGGGCTGGCCGCTTGCAGGCAAAGCTGAAGGTATTCGCCGTGCCGTTCGGCAATGGATTCAATAAGGCTGTTGAGGTCAATCGTGTCCAGGCAGAGCGTAAGCCGGTTGCCATCGGCGCGGGCGAGGCTCAGCATCACGTCGACTTGTTGTTGCAGCCGCTCGGTCTCTTCCCGAATCATTTGAACGTACTTGTCCATACGTTCGGGCGACGACCGGCCAAAGGGCGTCTGTAAAATGTCGGCAGCCATTTTTATGGCTGAAATAGGCGTCTGAAATTCGTGGACAATGGTGTCGAGTACTTCCTTACGCACGTAGGGCGTTTGGTGTTCTCTGGCGTTGCCCCACACAAAATAGCCGATAACGAAGATACCGAGGATGGTAGGCCCCCAAATGTACCAGCTCAATGCTGTTGACTGAAGGTAAGCTGGCCAATAGGCGTTGATCAGGAAAAACGCCGCCACGATCAGCACACCATAATACCAATTGCGGACCACGTAGGTAATGATGTTTGTCATGGACAGGCTGGTTACGGATGTGACATGGCAGTCAGACCGCTAGGTGTGTTGGGCAATAGACGTAAAGTTATGTGCTTTCGTCACACATCAAACAGTGACCGGTCATATTTTAAACCGTAAAAAGCCCATCGAAAACGGGCTTTTTACGGTTTAAAGGCATTTTCTTAGGCCGCTGGCCCGTCGGTAGCCGGGCTGTCTGAAGGCTTAACGGTGGTTGGGGTGGCGGCTGGTTTACGGGCCGGGGCTGGTTTGGCGGCTGGTGCGGCAGCGGCTTTTGGGGCCGCTGGTTTGCGGGGAGGTGTCGGTGCTGCTACTGGTTTTGTAGCAGGCATGGCTACGGCTTTTAGCGGTGCGCTACCCGTGGCCTTTGCGGACTTACTGGCCTTTTTTCCTTTAGCCCGTTCAGCGTTTTTCTCAGCTTTGGTGGCGTTCTTAATGGCTTTATTAGCGTCTTTGTGGGCTTTTTTCTCCTCCCTTTTCGCGGCTTTCACACTGACTGCCAATTGTTTTTTGGCGGCCTTGTCCCGCATTTTAGTCAATTTCTTAGCCAGTTGCTTCGCGGTTTTTTCAATCGACTTGGCTATCTTTTTCGAGCCGTCGGCCATTTGGCCAACTTTTTCGCCA
Organism: Cytophagales bacterium; assembly: GCA_038230755.1. Lineage (GTDB taxonomy): Bacteria > Bacteroidota > Bacteroidia > Cytophagales > Spirosomataceae > Fibrella. Next base: position 2,598 of record JBBRMP010000336.1, read on the forward strand.
ATGGCACCGACCAGATCGCTGGCAAGAGATTCGTATTTTTTGGGCTTGTCTGCTTTCTTCGACATGATCCTGATGAGTAAGTAGTTTAGAATGAATACGTATCGACCACAATGGTCTTACTGCAATGTTAACCGATTCTGGTCTTCTGCAAAAAATCCCAGCAGATAATTCCGACTGTGACCGCAATGTTGAGTGAGTGTTTGGTGCCAAATTGGGGCACCTCAACCACTTCGTCGGCTTGTTGCACCACGCTGTTGCGCACACCGGTCACCTCGTTGCCAAACACGAAGGCGTAGCGTTTGTTTGAATCGGGCCGGAAGTTTGTGAGCAGCGTACTGTTTTCGGCCTGCTCGATGGCCACAATTACGTAGCCCTCAACCTGCAATTGTGCCACCAGTACATCTACGTCGGGTGCGTGCGTCCAGTCAACAGATTCAGTGGCTCCGATGGCCGTTTTGGTAATGTCGCGGTGGGGCGGCGTGCCGGTAATGCCGCCCAGGTAAAGCCGCTCAGCCCGGAATGCATCGGCCGTACGAAATACCGAACCGACGTTGTTGAGGCTACGGATATCGTCGAGAATCAGGCAGTACGGAAACTTCTCGGCGGCTTTAAATTCCTCGACCGAGAGGCGGTTTAGTTGGTCAAGAATCAGTTTACGGGGTGGGGCCATGGGAAGATGGATGGCGAGTTGTAGTTGTAAATAACGATTGATTTAAGGAAATGGTTGGCTTTGACGGTGGAGGTACCTGTCTGGGCACTGTATCGGTTTAAGCACTACTTCGACGAGTTTTATTCGGTTCAGAGAGCAGCCGTCCAGAAGAAAATAGATGACTCGCCTTTCAAAACTTCGCTCACATTGCCATTCACACATCGGCGAGTTCCTATCAACTTGGCTTCATCCAGATCATAGACCATGACCGAGCCGGAGAAATCTTCGCCCTTAACCCGCTTATTTTTGGCACGGTAGGCCTCATCTGGGAGGATTACTATAATAGACTTGTTGCGACGTAGGAAGTTTTATAAATTTAGTCATGAAAATTTCAATTAGTGACCTGAAAACGGAACGCCAGTGGCGGTCGGCTACTGGGTACGACAAAAAGCGATTTGACAAGCTGGCCCCTTTGGTAGAG
>JBBRMP010000337.1:0-3672 GCA_038230755.1 Cytophagales bacterium
CAAATTATTCTTGAGTCATTATGGTCAACGGTCAGAGGTTGATTGTATAATTTGCAAACGATTTATTTGTTACAATAATTTCTTTATTTTCAGATTTTATTAACAAATAGTTTTGTCATAAATTGTTTTGAATTGCACCCCTCAGCATCTCAGCATTTACAATTTTATACTCAACGGCATAACCTAAATTTGTGAGGTCTTTCATGATTTTATCAACAAACTCGCCATCATAATTTTGTCCTTTACTACTTTACATTGCATACTAAACTATTTTACTATTTTATTAAGGACACACACTAAACCTGATCTAACAATCTGAAGACAGCATAAATTTATTTGAAAGAACAGCGACAACTTGTAATTGCCTGCATTACTATAAAAAAAAAGGCTCCGCACGCTGATAGTGCAGATCCTTTTTTATATTCTTCGTCATCCATTTTCTACCGATCCCCAATCGCTTTGAAATCGCGGATGGTGGCACCGGTGTAGATTTGGCGGGGACGGCCAATGGGTTCTTTCTGCTCGCGCATTTCTTTCCACTGGGCAATCCAGCCCGGCAGTCGACCAATGGCAAACATCACCGTAAACATATTGGTCGGGATGCCCAGAGCGCGGTAAATAATGCCCGAATAGAAATCGACGTTGGGGTACAGCTTCCGCGACACGAAATAGTCGTCGTGGAGGGCGGCTTCTTCCAGTCCCTTCGCAATTTCCAGAACGGGATCATTCACGCCGAGTTTACTTAGCACGTCGTCGGCGGCTTTTTTGATGATCCGGGCGCGGGGGTCGAAGTTTTTGTAGACGCGGTGGCCGAAACCAGACAGCCGGAAACCCGTTGTTTTGGCGTTCTTGGCCATGTCCACGTATTTTGCCACGTCACCACCACCGTTTTTGATTTCTTCCAGCATCTCGATAACCTCCTGGTTGGCCCCACCATGCAGCGGACCCCAAAGCGCGTTGATACCCGCCGAAATAGACGAATAGATATTGGTCCGTGCCGACCCCACCAGCCGTACCGTGCTAGTCGAGCAGTTTTGTTCGTGGTCGGCGTGCAGGATCAGCAGCACGTTGAGTGCTTCGGCCACAACGGGGTCTACATGGTATTCTTCCACGGGCAGCGAGAACATCATGTGCAGGAAATTCGAGCAGTAATCGAGCGAATTTTTGGGATAATTGACCGGGTGGCCCTGCGATTTTTTGAATGACCAGGTGGCAATGGTTGGCAGTTTGGCCAGCAGCCTGATGATGTGCAGGTCGGTATGGTCGGGGGCTTTTTCGTCGTAACAATCGGGGTAGAATCCGCTCATGGCACTCACCAGCGACGACAACACGCCCATGGGGTGCGCATTGACGGGGAAACCGTCGAAGATTTTCCGCATGTCTTCATTGACCATTGTGTGAATGCGAATCCGCGTCTCAAATGCCTCATATTCGGTCTGCGTGGGTAGTTCGCCGTAGATGAGCAGGTAGGACACTTCCAGGAAATTAGCCTTCGAGGCCAGCTCTTCAATGGAATAGCCCCGGTACCGCAGAATGCCCTCCTCGCCGTCGAGAAACGTAATGGCACTTTGGGTTGCCCCCGTGTTCTTGTATCCCCGGTCGAGGGTCACGTAACCAGACTGGTCACGGAGATTAGAAATATCTACGGCTTTTTCGTGCTCGGTGCCTTCCAGGGTAGGAAAGCTGTACGATTTACCGTCAAGGATCAGTTCAGCATTGCTTGCCATACGTGCGTGCGGGGAAGAATAGTCAACGTTAACAGGTTGTGTGCCCGTGTTCCAGAGCGGAGGGCGAAATTAGTATCAAAACGAATCGGAAATTCTGCCCCGTCGCTGAAATGTTCAGGCGTAGGTCGGTTCGTTCATACAACATGGAAAGGGGCAGGGCAGTTTAAGCGGTTAGTCTGGAAAGTCGTTTCTATTTTTGCTGACTGTCAAGACTAACCGTATGGTCCGCGTAAAGATTTGCTGCATCAGCAGCCCCGACGAAGCCCGGATGGCTATTCAATATGGTACCGCCACCCATCGCCACGTTTCTGCTCACCAGCGAAACCGACGCCGACCAGATCATTGCCCATCAACGACGGGTCAATACTAACACTGTTCAGATGGTAGATGCTTTGCTGTCAGGCGGATACGTGCAAATAAGGGCTGCGTTGCCCGGTATCCGGCTGGTGCAGGTGATTCATGTCATTGATGAAAAAAGCGTCGACGAAGCCTTGCAAATTGCCCCGCACGTAGACGCACTTTTGCTCGACAGTGGCAACCCGAATTTGGCGGTGAAAGAACTAGGTGGTACCGGGCGGGTGCATAACTGGGCACTCAGCCGCCAAATTCGTGATCAAGCACCCGTACCCATTTTTCTGGCTAGTGGCCTACGCCCCGACAACGTCCGGCAGGCCATCGACGCCGTTGACCCCTTCGGCCTCGACCTGTGCAGCGGCGTCCGCACAAACGGGAAACTGGATGAGGTGAAATTAGCGGCGTTTATGGGGGCGGTGTTCACTTAAAGAATAGCCTCCCGCACCCGCACGAGTCGTTCCAAAAGAGCCTCCAGTTGATCCAGAGGCAACATATTAGCGCCGTCTGATTTGGCTTCGGCGGGGTTCATGTGCGTTTCGATAAACAGGCCGTCGGCACCCACGGCAATGGCGGCTTTGGCAATGGTGGCAATCAGGGCCGGCTTGCCGCCCGTCACGCCCGACGCCTGATTGGGCTGTTGCAGCGAGTGCGTACAGTCCATCACCACGGGCACGCCGAAGGTCTGCATGGCGGGCAGGTTGCGGTAGTCCACCACGAGGTCACCGTAGCCGAAACTGTTGCCCCGGTCGGTCAGGAAAACGATAGCATCGGGGTTGGTGGCCTGCACTTTTTCTACGGCAAATTTCATACTCTCGCCCGACAGAAACTGCCCTTTCTTCACGTTAACGGCTTTTCCAGTTTTGGCGGCGGCTTCCAGCAACTCCGTTTGGCGGCACAAAAACGCCGGAATTTGCAGCATGTCTACGTGTGGTGCGGCAATGGCGGCCTCGTGCGATTCGTGGATGTCGGTCACGGTCGGAATGTCGAATGTGCGGCCTACTTCGGCCAGGATCGAGAGGGCCAGTTCGTCGCCGATGCCGGTGAAGGAGTTCAGTTTGGTGCGGTTGGCTTTGCGGTACGATCCTTTGAAAATGTACGGAATCTGGAGGCGGTCGGTGATCGTGACAATGCGTTCGGCAATCCGCAGGGCCATGTCGCGGCCTTCAATGGCGCAGGGGCCGGCCATCAGGAAGAAGAGGCCACTGTCGGTATGTTTCAGTTTGGGAAGCTGCATGAAAAATGGTTGGTGTTAGCTGACGGCAAAGGTAGTTGGTTCGGCGCTGCCGGGTAGGGTAATGAGTTTACACTACTTTATGAATAGAGTAATTAGGTAAGAAGGCCGATATGGGCCATTATTGTGTTTGTAATCTATTCAGAAACAGTACGTTATCGTTGCCGTCTTGGGTTTGTTGAACGCTGTCGGGCTGAAAAAATTGTTTGGCAATCAGCGGGTAAAGTGTTTTCTTTGCATCGTTTTTTAACAAAAAAGGACTACCAAAATGTCTCAGACTGACGAAAAAGTAAAGCAAATCATCGTTGACAAATTAGGCGTTGATCCCTCGGAAGTTACGCCGGAAGCAAGCTTTACCAA
>JBBRMP010000338.1:0-3620 GCA_038230755.1 Cytophagales bacterium
GTGTTTGGTTTGTTAGGACTTGCCATGATAATCGAAGTTACGCAAGAACACTGTCCGATTTAGCACGACCATACCACACGACCATACCAGGGGTTGGTTTGTTGGGACTTGCCATAACAACGAAAGTTAAGCAAGAACACTGTCCCTTCTCTGACGACCATCTCAATTCACTAACTGCATAATAAGTAACAATTTTTCGTAACTGTTTAGGTAGGCAAATTCAAGCCAATTATCTGATAATCAGCAAGTTACTGATTTTTCTAATTTATGAGTTAAACTAAGCAAAAATCTTAATGTACTGATAATCAACTACTTGACTTTTAGGCATTAAATACTTTTGCGATTTTTAACTTTGCAAGTGCTTGATTATCAGTTCAGTGGACTACCTAAACAGTTACAATTTTTCTTACTTAGGGGGTGGTATGTATAATGACAACAACAGTGCACCTACAATAGTATGCACATTATTCACGAGTAATTCAGCTATAGAAGGGGGCATCGGCTCCGCCATCTATAGCAATGCTGATAGCTATGCTTTACTAAGAAATTGTACGATTGCTCAAAATTATGATTCGAATTCGGGTCCAGTAGCTGGCATTTCGTTCTCAGTCAATTGTATATTGTGTGAAAGCATTAAAACACCCTACGCAAATGGGCTAGTTAACAATTCAATGAATACTTGTGAATTATCAAGATTTGCCTCAAAAAGAATTGTTCCTGTAGAGTCTATATTTGTTGATAAAATGACCGGTAATTTTCGCTTAAAGCCAGGGAGTTCTGCCATTAACGCGGGGGAGTCAAATTTAGGTATCTTACCAATTCTAGACCTTGCTGGACAGTTACGTATTCAGGACAATGCTGTTGATATAGGTGCCTATGAATTCACTTGTCTACCCGTTGCATGTTTACCCATTTCGGCAGCGCGGAAGCGGTAGATATACGAAAGCCCGCCAGATCAGATCTGACGGGCATTTGACGCATAATAGAATCTCACTTGGAAACACATGTACTTTGAGCTACTCGCTTTACTCGTAATCCCGTAGGGATTCAATAGCGTAGCGTCGGTAGAAAAACGTAGCCGGACCACCAGCCGCGTGCCGTAGGTACGCTACAAACAGCCGGTCGGTGGCGTACCTACGGCACGCTGACAGACTAAACCCAATCCACATCCTACCGACGCTACGCTATTGAATCCCTACGGGATTACGAGTGCAGTTAGTTTCTCGACGTCGATCTGAATTCCGAAGATTATTCGGGCAGGATGCGGATCATGATGTCTTTGTAGAGGACTTTGCTTTTGGGGTCGTGGCCCTGCAGGGCTATCGTGCCCCGGCTCAGTCGGCGTTTGATGGTGCTGTTGGTCAGGCTATCGGGTTCGGTGTAGGCGTTGATTACCTTGTCGTTGATCTTGATCGTGACCTGCTTTCCCTGCACGGTGATGGCCTCGGTATACCATTCATTATCAGGCACAAACGTTTCTTTTACGTCCTGAACGCCGTAGACGCTACCCGTTTTGCGCCAGTCGGTGTGGGATTGGTTTACCTGAATTTCGTAGCCCTGCGCAGGCCATCCTCCCTCCTGAAACGTGGTGTGAATGAACATGCCTGAGTTGGAGCCGGGCATGGTTTTTACCTGTGCTTTCCACTCGAAATTCTTGAACGAATGGTTGCCCACGGGGCCTTCGTAGAACAAATGGGCGGTGGGTCCGGCCACTACAATGGCCCCGTCCTGCACACTGAAGGTGTCGGCGTTTTTGCCCACTTTCCAGCCGTTCAGGGTCTTGCCATCGAAGAGGCTTTCCCAATCGCCGGGGGCCTGACTGTATAAGACGCCGGAGGCGGCCAGCAAACAGGCGATAGTGACGATAATGGCCGTTTTCATAAAGTTTGATTTTGGCTTTTATGCCATACTTCATGAAAACGACAAACGGGCGGTTAATTACCCTAACTAATGGAGTACCTAAAAAGCCGCCCGCCAGATCATTGTCTGGCGGGCGGCTTTTTAGGTACGTTCAAGTCCGGATTGACATCCGGTTTATGTTAGGCAACAACCGCTAACTTCGGCTTTAGCCATTCAGGCTTATTGGTTATCACCTTGGCTTTCAGTTCGTTAAGCAATGCGTAGAGGCCATAATACGTCCGGTTTACATACAGACCGTCCTGCGAACCGCGTACTACTTTCGAGGAACGTAGCTCCTGGAGTTTCGATAGTTGCTCGGCGAAGGCGTACACTTTGTTGAAGTACTCATCATCACCGAAATCGAACTCGTCTACGGCAAAAGGTGCACCCAGCATGTCGATCATTTGCATGAACAGGCCGGAGAAAAACTTGCGGTCTTTGGCCGAATCCTGTGGCACCAGAAACTCCAGGTTGGTGAAAATGGCCTGCGTCAGCGCCTCATCCTTGATGGTGTCGGGGTTGATGAGCTGGAAGTAATTGTCGTAATAAAAATCGGGGATCACCTTCACGCAGCCGAAGTCGATGACGCCCATCGTGCCGTCGGCCCGCATCAGAAAATTACCGGGGTGCGGATCGGCGTGGACCTGCCGGAGGGTGTGAATCTGGAAATCGTAGAAGTCCCAAAGGGCCTGCCCGATCTTATTGCGGATTGCCTGCGTGGGGTTGGTAGCCAGAAACTCTTTCAGGTGCAGCCCCGCCAGCCAATCCATCGTCAGCACCCGCTTGCTGGACAGTTCGGGGTAATATTTCGGGAAAACAAGGCCCTCAATATGGGCGCAGGCTTCCGAAATTTCCACCGACCGTTTCAGCTCAAGGTCATAGTCGGTCTCTTCCAGCAGCTTGCTTTCTACCTCACCCATGAACCGGTCGATCTGGCGTTCATCCAGGTTTAACAGTCTTACAGCCAGCGGTTTAGCAATACGTAGATCAGACGTAACGGAGTCGGCCACACCGGGATATTGCACTTTCACGGCCAGCTTTTTGCCGTATTTGTAAGCCACGTGCACCTGCCCAATGCTGGCCGCGTTGACCGAGTTGATGTCGAACGTATCGTACATCTCGCCGGGCGTTTTGCCAAACAGGGTACGGAACGTTTTCACCACCAACGGCCCCGATAGTGGCGGTGCCGAATATTGCGACATGGCGAATTTATCGCTGTAGGCCGTGGGCAGCATCCCCCGGTCCATGCTCAGCATCTGCGCCATTTTCAGGGCCGAGCCTTTCAGTTCGCTGAGGGCGTCGTAGATATCGGCGGCATTGTCGGCGTGCAGGTCTTCCTTCGTTAAAGACGGGTCAACGAGCTTTTGGGCGTAATGCTTGATGTAGTTACCGCCTACTTTCACGCCGGCTTTCACAAACTGGCTGGCACGGGCAACCTTACTAGTTGGAACGGAGTTTTGGGTTTTCATGATGAAGAAATAAGTCGATGGTGGAGAGTCGATAGTCAATAGTCGGCTGACACAGGCGTGATCTCGCGTCAGCCGACTATTGACTCCCGACTCCCTACTATCGACTGCTTTCTTCATCATGAAAACCCAAAACTCCGTCCCAACCAGTAAGGTTGCCCGTGCCAGCCAGTTTGTGAAGGCCGGTGTGAAAGTAGGCGGCAACTACATCAAGCATTACGCTCAAAAGCTCGTTGACCCGTCTTTAACGAAGGA
>JBBRMP010000339.1:0-3600 GCA_038230755.1 Cytophagales bacterium
TACTCTACCGGAAGATTTTAGGGTGCCTCTGAAAGAAAGCGAGTCGTAACTCCAGCCAGCGGTAAGCACGGTCTAAACTGGCCAACCACTCATCCCATAAAGCCACCGCTTTATCAGCCAGCCACTCCTCCAACTTGTCCTTGCCTTTGCGAAAATAACCATTGCTTTTGTAGCCATGCTTCTTCAGGGGAATGGCTTTTACTTTGCGGTGATAGTGGTGACCCGCTATCACACAAAATCCATACGCCATACTCACCAGACCTATCAACTTCTTTACCTTGCCAAGTGATTGCAAGTGAGTTACTTCTAAATCAAAACCGCGCTTCTTCAGGCACTGAAACATCGCTTCTATCGACCAGCGCTGACGGTATAAATCACCCAACTGTTTAGGAGGAAACGTACCCACTAAGTAAAGCAGTTCCTTGCCCTTGAGCCGCTTCAAATGCACGTTTAGCCACTGCCCATCCACCAACACCTGCTCATAGAAGCGTTCCGATTTGCTCTCCAGTAACTCCTCGATGGGCCACACTTCGCCATTGCGTAGGCGAACCGGGTGCGTTTTGGGCAACCGCAGACAAAACGGAATCTGGCCTTCTTTGAGGTACCGCACCCAGTTGGCCCCCACAAATTCGCGGTCAGCCACCAACAGGCCAATGCGCTGGATGCCCAACAAGTCAATGGCCTTATCGAGTAAGCCCACCCGGTCGGCCACCGCCGAGTTACCGCTTTTGTTGTCAAGTAGTTCCCACAACAAGGGGATAGCTACTTCGCCACAGCGAGCTGTGAGCATCAGTATGTTTACCTGTGTTTGGCCAAAGGACCACTCAGTCCGGTCTAAACAAAGCGTCACCCGCCCGCGCGGAATAAAGAGGACCATCAACAAGGCAATGCGTTCATAATCAAATTTATAGTCAGTTAGAAAGGCTTGCAACCGTCGTTCATTAGCTTCGGCACTACGAGTCTGATTGAAGTGTTTGGCTATTTGAGGCAGGTGTACATTCTTGGCTTGAATCAGACCGCTAACGGCTCCAACGAAACATTTTTGGCGAGCCAGATTAGTAGCCAGGGGTACAAGGTCAAAATTTTTTTACCTTTGCAAAGACCTTCGGGTTCATTAGAAGAGCTAATTTTGGTTTGTTTAGCGACCCCAAAATTCGGCTTTTCTTTGTTTCCTGCCAACTCAGCCATTTTTCTTCCGGTAGAGTACGACCCGAAATGTTTCTCCAAACTTTATCAGTTCAGCTAATATATTTTCTGATCTAATGACGCGCGTTCTACCTTGATTAGTGTTCATGTAAGGTGGAATATTGTGATGTTTATGCAAGATAGCTAATTTATGATTACGAAAAAAACTTGATGATGATAGAAGTTATTATCAAAATTTCGCATGTAACCGACAGAGAATATGGTACAATTGAAACATGCTAAATCAGCCCCAAACCGCACAGATTGTTTCGTTTCCCTACCCGGTGCGCGACGACGACACACCCATCCGCGAATTGAGCGAGGCCGAGGCCGTATGGGTGGCCAGGAAGGAGGCCGCATGGCTGCTTAACCAGGTGGCCACTGGCCAGATTGCGGAAATCCCGGAAGTATCCCGGCAGTGCATCCGCTCAATCAATATCTTCTGCGTGAAATACGGATACCCGCCGATAGACTGTGATTTGTAGGAATTAATGACCAATTTCGGGAAGGCAAACGCTTTCCCGAAATGGCATCCAAACGAATCGAAGAGCTGATGCAAAACGCATCGGCCAAAGACCAGACAGCATTTAAAGAATTGGTGCAGTCGCTGAAAGATAACAACGTGCAGTTGAAAACCGACAGCTACGGCCCGCAGACCCCGGCGCGACGGGCCGAGCAGCCCCGCACGAGCGAACCCCAGCTAAACGAAACGGTATTTCCCAACCAGCAGTCGAAGCAGGAACTGCAGCGAGGAGCGCAGAAGATCGACCAGGCCCGAACCGAAATGCAGACCAAAGCCGCCGAGCCGAGCCAGGCGCAGCAGAAAGCCACCCCGACGCAGAGCCAAGAAAAAGGCCGCTGATCTATTCTGCTATTTTGTCGAATAGACTATTCACATAAAGTAACAATTTTTTAATTAGTTTTTGACGACTAATTAACCTTTACATTGTATCATATGGGAAATAACTAAGGGAGATTCCAATGCCTGAAGATGATAAAAAAGTTATAATTGTTCCGATTGAATATGAGGACAAAACGACAGGTGAAGTCGTTAATTACCACGTCACTCGTGAAGAGATGAACAATCTGAACCAAAATGATCGTGATGGCAGTATGAAGGCAGCCATACATAGTTATATGGAATCTCCTAGAATCGCCCGTATGAATGCCGACGCTCTTTTTTCGGCTGCCGATGGTTGTGGTACAGACAATAAGCGATTTAAGCGACCTATAAGAGATAACCAGCTTGATTCCGGGGAGCTGCTTACAATCACAACTCGCTTAAAACAAGAAAGACCAGATTTATACAAATTGATCGCCGAAGATGGTGTAATCAACCTGAATGAATTAGGTCGTGCGTGCAGTATAGCAAATTTCAGTGCAGATGACACCATGCAGAAACCGGCAACCCTTGGTCAATTGCAAGAGTTTAACGTGACCCCTAAAGGCAAAGCACGATAGAGATTATATCGCTCTCACTCTATTTTGTTGAACGGGCTGGAAATCGCCAGGTTGGTGATGATGGGTTGCCCAGGTTCCGGTTCCTGATCCTGGCCAGGGTAAAATTCCCGCAACTCCTTGACTTTTTCGCGCAGTAACGACTGCTCGATCTTTTCCAGCCCTTTCCCTGTCAGGGTGAAAACGTGCGTCGTAGTTTGAATAGAGAGCGTTTCAGGGGGTGTGTAGAACCATCCGAGTAGGTAGGCGTAGCCGCACCCGTAGATATGCCCTCTACGGTCGATTATGCGAAACCTGGGGGCATTGCCCCGCTTCTCCATGTGCTGTACTAAAGCACGGTATCGCCCATCCTCGTTTTCGTTGGTCTCGTCGGGTTCCGCATTCGGGGCCGGTTTCACCAGGGCCGGGTAAGGCTGCTTGGTGTATTTTTTCAGAATCTCGTCTTTAGCGGTCGATGCCGCCCCGGTCTCGTTCGTCATTGCCGTACCAATCTTTGTGATTATTCTCGCCGTAGGCGGCTTCATAATATTTGTACGCCACATCATCGCGCACCGCGTCCACGGCACGGCTCGTATGGTAGCTGATTTGATGGGTCAAGCTGTGGCCAGCATAGGCCGCTGCTGCGTTGTTCTGGTGGGCGACCTGGCGCACCTCTTTTCCCCATTCGGTTTCGTAGCCGCGTTTTTCCAGGTGGGTGACTTTCGGCCCGATTTTGGGTTGCGGTTGCCGCTCGATGCCTTTGTCTTTCAAGCTCCGCAAATCGAAGTGAATCTCGGAATCCGCTTTCTCCGAAGCGTCATTGAGAATGCTTTCGTAAGAATGCCGCATGTCTTGAAGGCAGCGTTTGCTATCGAGTAAGCCATCGGTATAGCCGTTCAGTTTTTTGCCGAATTTGCCATTTTCGACAGGGCGCATGGTGAACATGATATGGGCGTGTGGGTTGCGCTCCCCGTCGGA
>JBBRMP010000340.1:0-3591 GCA_038230755.1 Cytophagales bacterium
CCAGCCCATTGTGCTGACCGAAGACCAGAAATGGGAAGAGTCGCCCCTGAATTCGGCGTACGCCAAAACCAAGTACCGGGCCGAACTGGAGGTGTGGCGGGGCAGTGCCGAAGGCTTGCCAGTGGTGATGGTCAACCCCACTGTGGTACTCGGCAAGGGCGACTGGACCCGGAGCAGCACCCAGTTGATCAAGTATGTTCACGACGAGAAACGGTTCTACACCGAGGGTGACATCAACTACGTCGACGTGCTCGACGTGGCCGAGGCCATCGTGAAACTGCTGCACAGCAACGTCGTCAACGAGCGGTTTATTCTCAACGCGGGCGTTCTCCCCTACCGCGACTTTCTCACCAGACTCGCCAACGCGTTGGGTAAGCGTCCACCTACTATCCGGGTGCCACCGGGGCTTGCTGGCATATTGGCCCGCGTAGAGGCTGTGCGGTCGTGGCTAACGGGCACCGTGCCCCTCATCACGCCCGAAACAGCCCGTGGTGCCAGTCACCATTATTACTACCCCGGCAACCGTATTGCGCAGGTCATCGATTTTCAGTACCGTGCATTGGATGCGACACTAAAAAGAATAGCCCCCTAGCAGCCCCCTACCCGCAGCGGCGGACCGCCCCGAAGGGGGAACCTGTTGGCGCATGAGTAGCTGCGCCAGCAGGTTCCCCCTTCGGGGCGGTCCGCCGCTGCGGGTAGGGGGCCATTTTTTGAACCCCCTTGCTTGGGTTTGTGTTTTTCTACGTATATTTCATAACAACATCGGATAAATCGCCCCTGTGGTGCGTCCCCTATCCCCTGCGGTACGACAACAGCTTACGCATTCCGCTTTTTTGGCAAATCGTGAGCGGTTGCTCGAGAATCGACACAGCTACATGGAGCAAGAGTTTGACGAACGGGCTGGCGACATCAAAGAGAGCATTCAGCGCTTTGAGCAAATGCTCGCCAGCGAAGAAAATTTTTACTTCGACCTAGACGTATACGAGCGCCTGGTTGAACATTACCTCAACGAAGCCGACCTCGACCGGGCCTTTCAGGCTGCCGAATCAGGTCTTGGCAATTTCCCCTACGCCCTTGAACTGATGCTGGACCGGGCGCAGATTCTGGCCAACTATCAACGATTTGACGAAAGCATAGACCAACTCGATAAAGCCGGTCTCTTTAACCCCGGCGACCTCGACGTGCAGTACATGCGCGGCACGGTGCTCAACATGGCGGGGCGGTTTGAAGAGTCTATTGAGGTGCTGACCGACATGCTGGAACGCACCGACGACAAAGACGACGTGTATTTCCAGATGGCGCAGAGCTATCAGAACTGGGGCAAATTCGACGAAGCCGTAGCCTATTACAAACGCGCCATCGACCTGAATCCCAACAACGAAAGCGCCCTCTACGAACTCTCGTTTTGCCTCGATATCAACGGTGATCTCGAAGCCAACATCCCTTATTATGAGGGACTTATCGACAAAGATCCGTACTCGTTCAATGCCTGGTACAACCTCGGTATTGCCTACAGCAAGCTGACGAAATATGCGGAGGCGGCAGAGGCATATGATTACGCGATTCTGATCAAAGACGATTTTGCGTCGGCGCATTTCAACCTCGGCAACACGTACATGAACCTGGGGCAGTTCGACAAAGCCGAAGCATCCTATCGGCTGACGTTGAAATACGAGGAACCCACCGCCGACACCTACACGCATCTGGGCGCGAGCCTGGAACGGCAGGACCGCCTGCCCGAAGCCATCAAAGAATACCGCGAAGCCACCAAGATTGATGCCCTCTGGGACGAGGCCTGGTACGGTATCGGGGTGTGTATGAGCGAGTTGGGCAAGTGGTATGAGGCCATTCCGTTTTTGCAGAAGGCCATCAAACTCAACGACAACAACGCCGACTATTACGTTATTCTGGCCGAGACTGAGTACAAAATCGGCAACGTCGTATCGAGTGTCGAGGCGTTTGAAAAAGCCGCCGAAGTAGACCCGTCCAACGCCGACGTGTACCTGATGTGGTCGTTGATTCCGTTTGATCAGGGCGACTACGACAAGGCATACGGCATCGTTCAGATGGGCCTGGTTGAGCTACCCGAAGAGGCCGATTTGTATTACCGCGCCGTGGTCTACCAAATCTACGGCGGCAGCTACCGCGAGGCCCTGCTCAACCTGGAAACGGCCCTCACCCTGGATTACGACCTGCACGTTCAGCTATTCGAGTTTTTCCCCGAACTGGAAAAGCAAAAAGCGCTTTACAAAATCATTCAGCAGTATCACGAAAAGTAAGAGGATGAAGCATATAAAATGGCTAATCGGCAGACCGATCAGCCATTTTATATGCTTCAATAAACGGTCTTCCAATGAGTACGATCACGCTTTCGATACCGCCCAATATCAACGTTTTCTCTGACGATGAGCTGTACTCGTTTTGCCTAGCTAACCCGGAATTGCGTATCGAACGCGACGAGACAGGACACATAATCATCATGCCACCAACCGGATTAGACGGAAGCTTTACCAACGGCGAGCTTCACACAGAAATAAGCGTTTGGAATCGTCAGACCAAAACAGGTCGTGTGTCAGATTTAAACGGTGGCTATACGCTGCCTGATACATCCATGCGGGCACCTGACGTTGGGTGGATCAGCAAGCAGCGATTGATGGCCGTATTGCCGGAGGAATTAAAGAAGTTTGCACACGTTTGCCCTGATTTTGTCATTGAAGTCAGATCAGAATCGGACTCGCTGAAGCAGTTACAGGACAAGATGACTAAGTGGATCGAAAACGGCGTTCGATTGGGTTGGCTCGTTGATCCTCAGATGCAAACCACAACTATTTATCGGCCTAGTTCTGAACCGATTACAAAGGCGTTTGCCGAAACAATTTCCGGTGAAGATGTTTTGGTTGGCTTTACTATGAATGTAGCGGAGGTGTTGACGATGTAAATTTCAGTTTATCATAATCACACTTATACAACAGAATTGTCATGAAGACGTTGGTCGGAACTATAGCCATTTTCTGCTTACTGAGTCTCAGTGGCAAAGCTCAACCGTTGAACTCAACTAAAATTCACCTCTTAAATACAATGCTCAAAAGTGCTGAATTGAAAACGACTGTTGACCCTAATAACCCGATCCGAGTTAAACCACGCACTTGGGTATTCATTCAGCCCGTCGGCGATAGTTTGAGCTTTATTGTTGACAATAAGTCTTATCTGCTGCATTTTGAGCCCAACAGACAATACTACTTTGTTATCCAGGCAGGTTATTATTCTTATCCTCAAATTACTGAAAAGTCCGAGCGAGAGTTTGTCTTAACAGCTGCAACCGAATCAGCAAAAGGGCCAGAAGAATACACACTGAGTAAGATTACTAATTGACTTTTTCCTGACTATCCATCCTGTTTTAACAAACATGGTTTCTAAGATTATTCTCATGACATAACATCAGATCTGGAACAGCAATTCCCACTATGGCGTAACATGTTGATTGTGAGAGTTCTACATAAAAGTTATTCATAAACTATGAGCTTACAATTGTGCGAAATCACACTATTGATGTGCGTTTTTATACCCGATCAAAGTGATATCAAGCCTTAC
>JBBRMP010000341.1:0-3546 GCA_038230755.1 Cytophagales bacterium
GCTACCTGAACGGCAGACTGCCCTTCATCGAGCATGCGCAGGGCTTCGGCTTTGAACGCCTGGTCGAACTTACGACGGGGAGGGGTTGGTTTGTTGGGACTTGCCATAACAACGAAAGTTAAGCAAGAACACTGTCCCTTCTCTGACGACCATCTCAAACAGTCCATTTGTAGGGCAGCTTTGTTGTTTCCTCACCGCGCTGGTGAGGGTTACTTTGAAAATGTGGTTCGTGAGCCTAAAAAACGAACCGAGCTTACAGCATAGGATTGCCCTTGACGTAGTATCCCGCCTAACTGTCACTATTTCGGCACTTTACTGGTTCACAAAAGAAGGTGGCCATTCTCAGTCCACCGCCAATAAACACCGACTGCCGTCTCTTATGAAGTTATTGTATACGTACTTGAGCCGCTATTGGGGCCTGCTGGCTTTGGCCCTAGTGCTGGCTACCATCAACCAGGTTTTCTCCCTGCTCGATCCCTACATTTTCCGCAAAATCATTGACCAGTACGTCGTTAAGCCCGGCGGCACCTGGCGCGATATCAACTTCTGGGGGTTCCTTCAGAAGGGGGCGGGGTTGTTGATTTTGCAGGCACTGGGCGTGGCCATGGTAAGCCGCATTGCCAAGAATTTCCAGGATTATTACGTCAACGTGATCACGCAGCGGCTGGGCGCAAAGATGTATTCCGACGGCCTGCAACACTCGCTCGAACTGCCGTATCAGGTATTTGAAGACCAGCGGTCGGGCGAGACGCTGGGTATCTTGCAGAAAGTACGTACCGACGTCGAGAAGCTGATTCAGTCGTTTGTCAACGTGCTGTTTACTTCTATTGTGGGCATCGTGTTTGTGATGTGGTACGCCAGCACGGTCTACTGGCCCATTGCCCCAGCCTATTTTCTCACCATTCCACTACTCGGTTTTGTCTCCTCGCTGCTGAGCAAAAAGATCAAAGTAGTGCAGAAAAACATCGTGGCCGAAACCACCGCCCTGGCTGGATCGACCACCGAAAGCCTGCGTAACATTGAACTGGTAAAAAGCCTCGGACTGGCCCAACAGGAGACCGAACGGCTCAACGGCACCACCAACAAAATCCTGAAACTGGAGCTAAAAAAGGTCCGTTACATCCGGTCGCTGTCGTTCATTCAGGGCACGTTTGTGAACCTGTTGCGCAACGCCATCATGTTACTGATGCTGTTTTTGGTGGTGCAGGGTAAGATCACCGTGGGCGAATTTTTCTCCCTGTTCATCTATTCGTTCGCCATTTTCGGGCCGCTACAGGAACTGGGCAACATCATCAACATATACCGTGAAACGGAAGCGTCGCTGGCCAATTTCCAGCGCATTCTCGACACGCCCCGCGACGAAAAACCAGCGCATCCACAGGCGGTGGGACGTATCAACGACCTGGCCTTTGAGGATGTCCATTTCAAGCACCTTTCGGCCAATACGCCCGCCCTGGCGGGTATTTCGTTCGACGTGAAAACGGGCGAAACCATCGCGTTTGTGGGGCCGTCGGGCTCGGGCAAAACCACGCTGGTGAAGCTGCTGGTGGGCCTTTACCAACCTAAAACAGGCCAGATTTTGTATAACGGCGTTCCCGGTGCGGACGTTGACCTGGACGAATTGCGCGAGCAAATCGGCTTTGTGACGCAGGATACGCAGCTTTTTGCCGGCACCATCCGCGAGAACCTGCTCTTTGTGGCTCCCAACGCTGCCGATGCCGACTGCCTCCGCGCCCTGCATCAGGCCGCCGCCGACGGCTTGCTGGCCCGCGCCCCAAACGGCCTCGACACGGTTATTGGTGAAGGTGGGGTGAAAGTATCAGGGGGTGAAAAACAGCGCCTCAGCATTGCCCGCGCCCTGCTGCGCCAACCCGCCCTGCTGGTCTTCGACGAGGCTACGTCGGCGCTGGATTCATTGACGGAGGAAGAGATCACCAACACCGTTCGGGAGTTATCTACCTCGCAACAGCGCATCACGATCCTGATTGCCCACCGCCTGAGCACCATCCTCCACGCCGACCGCATTTTCGTGCTCGAAAAAGGCCACGTCGTTGAGCAGGGTGCCCACGCTGAACTGCTGACCCACAAAGGCCTCTACTACGCCATGTGGCGACAGCAGATCGGCGAGAAAAAAGAAATGGCATTGGCATAGGGAAAGTTCAAAGTCCGGGTTACCCCGGCTACCGGTTAAAGGCAACCAGATAAAGATCTCATGGCTGTAGGGGTTGCGCGGCAGAAACGTAGTCAACCTCAACGAAGTATCCCCGTTCATTGCTGGCATGGGTAGGTGAGTCCTGCCTTGTGCTCAATAACGATATGCTCGAACACTTTATAACTACGGCTTTACCTTCAGCCAATGATTTCCGTTATGAAAAATTACCTGCTCTCAACACTTATTTTGCTCGTTTTTTTGGGTGGCTACGGCTGCAAGAAACCAAGCGACCCCGTTACGCCTACGCCGCCTGTGGTGGTGGTCGATACCGTTGGTAAATTCAAAAACCCTATTCTGGCCGTTGGCCCTGACCCCTGGGTGGTGGTCAATGGTGGGTTTTATTATGTGATGCACACCACCGGCAACAGCCTGCGGATTTATAAAACGGCCAGCATGAGTCGGCTGAGTGCGGCGCGGCCCGTAACGGTCTGGACACCGCCCACCACCGGCCCCAATTCGCGTAACATCTGGGCACCAGAACTGCATCTGGTGAACGGGAAGTGGTATATCTACTACGCCGCCGACGATGGAAACGACAAAAACCACCGCATGTATGTGCTGGAAAACGGGTCTGCCGACCCCACCACCGGCACATGGACCGACCGGGGTCAACTGGCCCTGGCCGACAACAAATGGGCTATCAACGGAACGCTGCTGAGCCTGAATGGGCAGCTTTATTTTGCGTGGTCGGGTTGGGAAAATGACCTGGGTGGTCCGCAGAACATTTATATCAGCAAACTGACCAACCCCTACACCGCCGATGGGCCGCGTGTCCGGCTGTCGTTTCCCGACTATGCCTGGGAGAAGCAGGGCTTTGGTGTGAATGAAGGGCCGGAGTTTCTGGTTAATGGCGGCAAGGTTTTTCTGGTCTATTCGGCTAGCTTTTGTGGCACCGACTTCTACGCACTTGGCCAGTTAGCCGCCTCATCAACCGCTAATTTGCTCGATATGAGCTTGTGGGCAAAGTCAGCCAACCCTGTTTTTGGTCCCTATGGCAGCAGCGGTACATATGGCGTGGGGCACAACAGTTTTTTCCAAACACCCGATAGCCGGAACCCCAGAACGCAAGAAAACTGGATTGTGTATCACGCCAACGCCGCCCCCGGTCAGGGTTGCGGCGACAACCGGTCTATCCGAATGCAGCCCTTCACGTTTAACCCAGATGGCACACCCAATTTTAGTCAGCCTTTACCATTCAATGGTTCGTCAATAATTAAGCGGCCAAACAGCCGAAACTATACAACTGGCGTACCTGCGGGTCATTTTTGGTTAGTTTAGTCCCCTCCGGTAAGATGGCAAAAAAACGATCCAGAAGTAAACTATTGTGATAGAGC
>JBBRMP010000342.1:0-3534 GCA_038230755.1 Cytophagales bacterium
GCAAAGTTAAAAATCGCAAAAGTATTTAATGTCTAAAAGTCAAGTAGTTGATTATCAGCACATTAAGATTTTTGCTTAGTTTAACTCATAAATTAGAAAAATTAGTAACTTACTGATTGTCAGATAATTGGCTTGAATTTGCCTACCTAAACAGTTACGATATAACTTATCAGGACATCGAATTCAGTTTGGCACTGCCGCAATTCGATACAAAATGGGATGTTGCGTTTCGAGCGTGCATTGAAGATCTAGCTGACAGGCAAGCCGAAAAAGACGAGACGTTAACCCTCATTTTCGATGAGCTACCGATTATGCTTTGGGCTTGGATCACTGATGGAAAGGCAAACGATGCAATGGCGTTTTTGGACCTGTTGCGAAACATTCACTATTCGTTGAAAGACAGTAGCCGGATTCGGTTTGTATTCTGTGGCTCCATAGGTATGAATGTCGTACTGACTAAGTTAAGACGTGACCATAGCTACACAGGGGAGCCGCTTAATTACACCAAAGAATATCACTTACCACCCATGAGCGACGCAGACTCTATTCTCCTCTGCGAATGCCTATATCTATCAAGCTTTCAATGCGATAACCCAGCGAGTAAACCCGCTTATTTTCAAAAAATTATACAGGACTGTAACGGATTGCCTTATTTTATCAATGGCGTTTTCACCATTCTTCAAACGGAGCATGATAGCCTGCTTTCGGCGGATACGGTAGATCAGGCTATGCTGTCTATTGTCAGCGAGTAACTGTTTAGGTAGGCAAATTCAAGCCAATTATCTGACAATCAGCAAGTTACTAATTTTTTTAATTTATGAGTTAAACTAAGCAAAAATCTTAATGTGCTGATAATCAACTACTTGACTTTTAGACATTAAATACTTTTGCGATTTTTAACTTTGCAAGTACTTGATTATCAGTTCAGTGGACTACCTAAACAGTTACGAATATTATTAACTTTTAGCTATTTCCACTTAACCAGCCCACTTGTCAGTCAACCAATTAAGTTGTAAGTATACACAGTCACTCATTACTGTAATCAGGTTGGTGAGAACGTTTCTGCTACAGAGCGGCATATATAATGCTAGCTACTGTTTGCATTCTTACCCCTACTGCAAAATCGCCTTTACCTCAATCTGGCTTTGGTGATAGACCAGTGAGTACGGTTCGACGCTTTCGGTGAGCCAGACGTTGCCGCCGATGACCGAGTCGTGACCCACCACGGTGTGGCCGCCCAGGATGGTGGCGTTGGCGTAGATGACCACGTTGTCTTCGATGGTCGGGTGGCGTTTTTTTTGCGCCAATGACTTCGCTACGTGGGTGGCGCCCAGCGTAACGCCCTGATACACACGCACATTTTCGCCGATAATAGTCGTTTCACCAATGACGACGCCCGTACCGTGGTCGATGAAAAACGACGGGCCGATTTGTGCGCCGGGGTGAATGTCGATACCCGTTTGGCCGTGGGCGTATTCGGTCAGCATCCGGGGTAGGAGGGGTACACTGGCCTGGAGCAGGACGTGGGCGATGCGGTAGACGGCGATGGCGTAGAAACCGGGGTATATGGCAATAACCTCTTCGATGCTGATGGCCGCCGGGTCATTGTCGGCAATGGCCCGAGCGTCGAGGAGGAGATTGGCGTGGATGCCGGGCAGGGCGTCGAAAAAGCGGAGCGCAATGGCTTCGGGCAGGGTGCCGAGGTTGGGTTGCAGGGGGCGCAGCAAACACAACAACTGGGTGTTGAGCTGTTGGTAGGTTTCGCCCACATTGGCCGTGGCCGACTGGCAATCCTGCGTGACGGGAAACAGCAGCCGCATCAGTTGGTCGATGAACACCCCGGCGTCGGGGCGCGAGGGGAGGCGGTACTGGTATTCACCCTGCTGGGCGGCTAACTTGTCGAGAAACTGGATGAGCGGGGTGGCCATGTGCGTGAGTGATGCGTTCCCCAAAGTGGGGTGTTCTGCCAACAACGGTCGACAGTCGGTAATCGTTGGTACGCTGGTAAAGTAGGGTGTATTGGGTAATTTCCGAACAAAAGGAGTACCAAATAGTTCGGCTGTCGGCGTTGGCCCGTCTTTTGCCAACGATAAAGCATCCAACTACGTTATTCAGATCATGATTTATAAAACGGTTCTCACCTTACTCTATTCACTGGCGGCTACCTCCGGCTTCTCGCTGCTGCTCTCGTGGGCTTGCACGTCCGAAAAAGCACCCGATAAGGCTGCGTCGGCAGTTATGGCAGCGGCTCCTATTAGGGTAGTCGACGCCCATCCGAGCTTGAAATTCGACGCGCCCGTACTCTACACGTACGCGCCCGATGGCACTAACCGCATGTTTGTGCTGGAACAGGCGGGCCGCATTAAACTCGTTGATCAGGCTACCAACGCCACGACAGCCACGACTTATCTCGACATTAAAAAGGCCGTAGCCTACGGTGGCGAAATGGGGCTGCTGGGCCTGGCATTTCACCCTAATTTCAAGCAGAACGGCTTTTTCTACGTCAACTACACCCGCGAAGGTAACGGCCATCCGCGCGAAACGGTGATCAGCCGATTTACCGCATCGTCGGCAAACGCTACGCAGGTTGACCCGGTTTCAGAAACGATTTTGTTTACGTTCCGGCAGCCCTACGCTAACCACAACGGTGGCGGCGCCCTGTTCGGGCCGGACGGTTATCTCTACGTCAGCACCGGCGATGGTGGTAGTGGCGGTGACCCGCAAAACAACGCCCAAAACCGGGCTTCGTTGCTGGGTAAAATGCTGCGAATCGACGTCAATGGTACCGATAAGGGCAACTATGGCATTCCCAAAGATAACCCGTATGTGGGCAATAAGGACGGTTTCCGCGAAGAGATCTACGCCTACGGCCTGCGCAATCCGTGGCGGTTTAGCTTCGACAAAAAAGGGCAGCTTTGGGTGGGTGACGTAGGCCAGAACAAGATCGAGGAAGTAGACGTGGTCACCAAAGGCGGCAACTATGGCTGGCGCATCCGCGAGGCACTGGACCCGTTTAAAGGCGACGAAAAGGCCACCGATCCACTCATCAGCCCCATCCACGAGTACAGCCACACCAACGGAGACCTGTCTATTACGGGTGGGGTGGTTTATGAAGGAAAAGCACTGCCCGACCTCGAAAACAAATACATCTTCGCCGATTACGTGAGCGGCAAGGTATGGGCGCTTACGCCAACGGGCCAAAACAAAGCTACCAATCAAGTGCTCATCGACCGGGCGGGCACGATCTCGTCCTTCGGCGAAGACCGCACCGGCGAGGTTTACCTCTGTGACCACGCCGAGGGCAAGATTTTGACATTGGTGCGGTAGGGTATTAGTGAAAAATGGATAACATAAAATGGCTTCGCGCCTGGCAATCAGAGCGCGAAGCCATTTTATAAGTAGTTAATTGAGAATAATCGACACTTTTTAAGTGAAGTTAATGACGAATTCTGAGCCTATATTTTTCAAAATGTGTCCTAAAGCTTGATCGAATATTTCTTTGCTATCATAATGATGTGGTTTGAGCCACTCGTA
>JBBRMP010000343.1:0-3478 GCA_038230755.1 Cytophagales bacterium
CACAGGGATGGGCAACGTCGCCCAGATTCATCAGGGCGACTTTCTGGGTCAATTTACCGGTGGTCCGGCCCTGTCGAACGACAACTACGCCAAAATCAAGCAGGACGGTAACACCAACACGGCTAAGCTCTGGCAGGTGGGTGATGGCAACACGACCAACATTACTCAAACCGGCGACCTGAACACGGTGAAGGGTATTACCGGTAGCCCCTACGGTTCCTCGCCCGAAGCCAAGCAGTTTGGCAATGGCAACACGCTGACCGTATCGCAGGTAAGTTTGCCGGGCGGGCCGGGCCAGATGGCCAACGTGGAGATGGTGGGCAACAACAACACCTCGATCATCACGCAAAACTAATAACGAGGTGTGCGTGATGAGCCGCCATCGGCTCACCAGAATTATGTATTGAAGGGGCTGTAACACAACGAATTTGGTTGTGTTACAGCCCCTTCTTCTATGCCGGTTTTGACAGTAAATTGGCTATTGCCTTCGCTTACTGACGTATGCCCAGACTGATTTACCCGCTCTTACTAGCTCTAAATTTGCTTTGTCCGATGGCCGTGTGGGCAACCCACCAGGCAGGGGGGCATCTGGAAATGCGGGCCGTGGGCGACGTGCCGGGGCATTTCAGGGTCACGGTGGTCAATTATCTGGAAGACAACGTGCGGGCCAGCACCACCACGTCGGCCATTCTGGGCATCTACCGCAAACGCGACAATGGGCAAATGACCATCATCACGGCTTATGAGTCGGGGCGGCGGTCGGCCATTATTTATGCCAATTCGTTTTGCTCGACCCAACGGAGCCTGAAGTTCATTACGGCCACCTTCACCGCCGATATCCAGCTTTCGCCGGCGCAATACACGGATACACAGGGATACTACCTGTCGAATCAGACGCGCAACCGCAACGGCGGCATCAACAACCTGAGTAACCCACTGCAAACCGGCTTTACGTTTTACCTCGAATTTCCGCCCCTCAGCACCACGGGCAAATACATCAACAATTCGTCGCCAGCATTTCCGCCCGTCAATGGCGAGTACCTGTGTCTGGGTGAGCCAGTTACCTACGCCTTTGGCGGCACCGACCCCGACGGCGACGAACTGCGCTATAGCATGTCGGCCCCGCTCAACGCCGCCACCACGGGCACCGCCGCACCGGGGCCATACCCCACGGTTGGCTTTGCAGGAGGCTATTCGGCCACCAATTCGATACCCGGCACCCCGGCCCTCAGCATCGATGTGCATACAGGGCAGCTTTCGGTGACGCCCACGGAATTGGGGTTGTTTGTGTTTGCCGTTAAAATAGAGGAGTACCGCAACGGCCAGAAAATTGGCGAAGTGCGGCGCGACTTCCAGTTTCTGGTGGTCGATTGCCCGCCCGCGCAGGCCCCCAATCCGGCGGCACAAATCCTGAACTCAAGCGCCACAGCCACCAAAACCACCCTTTGCCCCGGCGAGTCGGCCCTGCTGTCGGCCACCTACAACCCCGCCTGGAACTACCAATGGCAGCGCGACGGCATCAACCTGACCAACGCCAGCAGCAGTAGCCTCACGGTGCAGGATCAAGGTGAATATACGGTGCAGGTATCGCTGAAAGACGCCTGTGCCAAAGTAGGCAGCACCCAGAGCCTGACGGTTAACTCACTGAATACCAAGCCCACGCTGACCGCCACTGGCCAGTTATGCGCCACCGACGGGTCGGCTAGTTTGCACCTTTCCGAAACGCCGGAGGTAACCTACAAATGGCTCCGTGATGGGCAACTTCTGGCCGGGCAGGTGGCTGACTCGCTGCTGACGCAGGAACCGGGCAACTATCAAGCCATTTTAACCCACCAGACGCTGGGTTGCCAGGTACGCAGCGATGTAATCAAATTGGTCCGCGCCCCTGCCGTCGTGGCCCGGTTATCAACAGCCAGCGGCCTTGATCGCATTTGCCCGACTGAAACGCTGCTGCTCACCGGCGACGGGGGCATCCTGTACCGCTGGGCGCAAAACGGGCAACCGTTGGCCGAAACCGGGGCGCAAAACGCCGCTAAAGATGTGGGCATTTACAGCCTTACCGTCACCGATGCCAACGGTTGCCGGGCTACTTCCCCACCACTTACCCTCTCGGCGGTCGCTCCCGTATCACCTACTTTTGGTCAGGTATCCCCCTTTTGCGGTACCAAAGCCAGCCCGTTTACCCTGGTTGGGCAACCCAGCAGTGGCACGTTTGCGGGGCCGGGTACGTCGCCGGGTGGTCAATTCTCGCCCGCCAACGCCGGTATCGGTCAACACGTCCTGACCTACAGCCTGCGCCCCGCCCCCGAATGCCTCGCCGTGGTGGTCAGTCAGACCGCCATTGTGTACCCCATCCCAACCATCGACATGCCCGAACGGATGCTCACCTTCCGGGGCAATTCCTTCACGCTTGAGCCTACGCTGACGGGTGATCCGGTTCGGTTTTTGTGGTCGCCCAACACAGCGCTGACAAGTACACAAACGCCTGTGGCACAGATTAGTAGCATTCAGCAATCCACGACGTATGTATTGGCTGTAGCGAATGCAGGATCGTGTACGGCCACAGCGTCAATCAGCATCGAGGTCATCAATCAGATCTACGTACCCAATGCCTTTTCGCCCAACGGCGACGGGCAAAATGACCAGTGGGTTGTCACGAACATAGCGGCCTTCCCCACCATAGAGGTGTCGGTGTTCAACCGGTGGGGCGCGGCCATTTTCCACGCCACCGGCCCCGACCAGCCCCCCTTCGACGGTCGCCATAACGGCACCGACCTCCCCGACGGCGTGTATACCTACGTCATCCGACCCGACCCGCTGCTGCCGCCCATGCAGGGGCGGTTGGTGTTGACGCGGTAGGTTTTTGATGAAGACTCTACTGATACCCCCTTGCCTGCAAGGCAAACAGTTCGGCGTAGCGGCCATTTTGGGCCAGCAACTCTTCGTGCGAACCAATTTCGACAAGGCGGCCACCTTCTAATACCACTATCCGGTTGGCCATTCGGACGGTGCTGAAGCGGTGTGAAATAATCACTGACGATTTGCCTTCGGTGAGGGCGTTGAACCGTTGAAAGACTTCGTATTCGGCGCGGGCGTCGAGGGCAGCGGTGGGTTCGTCGAGGATAATCAACTGAGCATCACGCATATAAGCCCGGCCCAATGCCACTTTCTGCCACTCGCCGCCCGACAGTTCTACGCCCTTATTAAAGCTCTTGCCCAACTGCTGCTGATACCCGTCGGGCAGTTTGGCAATGACCGAGTCGGCCAGGCTCCGTTGCGCTGAATTCTCGATGCGCGGCTGATTCGTCCGTTCGTCAATATCACCCACGGCAATGTTTGTCCCCGCCGACATTTTGAAGCGGATGTAATCCTGAAAAATCACGCCGATGTTCCGCCGCAAATCGTCCAGGCTGTAGTCGCGGATGTCGTGACCGTCGAGGAGAATGCGGCCTTCGGCGGGGTCGTAGAGGCGGGCCAG
>JBBRMP010000344.1:0-3465 GCA_038230755.1 Cytophagales bacterium
AAAAGTATTTAATGTCTAAAAGTCAAGTAGTTGATTATCAGCACATTAATATTTTTGCTTAGTTTAACTCATAAATTAGAAAAATTAGTAACTTGCTGATTGTCAGATAATTGACTTGAATTTGCCTACCTAAACAGTTACGATAAACGTATAGAAGTTTTGACCCGCCGTGCCTATGATGGCGGTAAAGGTACTGCCGCCGTTGGTGCTGGTTTCCCAGCCTGTTACGCTGCCGGTTTGTCCCGTCAGCGTCAGGCTACCGGCGTTGCTGGTGCTACACAAAGGCAGTTGACCGACATAAGCCACCATGCCGCCCACGGGTGCATTGGCGCAGGCATTCACATTAAAGCTGGTTACGGCTGGCGACGATACGCCCCCCGAATTACCCGCAATGGCCGTTACGCTGGCCGGGCCATTCACAAACGTCAGGCTCGTGCAGGTGAAGCTGCCATCGCTGGCCGCTGTCACGATGCAGGGACCGCCCGTGCTGCCGGGACCACCCGTAATGGTGACGCTGCTGCCGGGGGTAGCTGTTCCCGAAATGGGTGGGTTCAGGCTCGCGACCGTACTACCGGGGGCCGGGCCGTTGATGGCGACGGTGGGCAGGGCCGGACACACTTTATACGCAATGGCGTTGGACCAGCGGACGCAACCACCACCCACCGCCGAAACCGCCGTACCGACGCTGAGCGTGGGGGCAGCCTGGGTGTTGTCATACACGAGGTGATATACTAAATAATCGCCCGGCGATACGCCCGCGATGCTGTTGCTGCCGGGAGCCGATACGCCCCGGATGATGTCCGACTGGTCAACGGCCACCACCTGCGCGGTGAGGTTGGAGCCGCTGCCCTGACTTGTGATATTAATGGCGATGCTGCCCGCCTGATTGTCGCAGGTGGGCGAGGTGCAGGCACTGCTGCTGGTGGTAATCGTGACCAATGCAGCGTTGGCATCCGCGCAACCCGGGCCGTTTTGCACCACCGCCCGGTACTGCTGGCCGTTCTGGGCATTCACGAAATTATACCAGATTTGGCCCGACGTACCGGCAATATCCATAAAGGTGGTGCCGTTGTCTGTGCTGGTTTGCCATTTGACCACGCTGCCGGTGTTGCCCGTCAGAGTCAGGCTGCCCACGTTGCTGCTGGTGCAAACGGGCAGTTGCCCGCCAAACGCTACCGTGCCGCCCACGGTGGGTACGGCGCAACCGCTCACACTCCCAAAAGTGTAGGCGGTGTAGGTGTTGGGCGTGATGGCGGTGGTCGTTGTGATGGTGCCGGTGATGCTGAGGGTGCCGGTGGCCGTGCCGCCCAGGTTGACCCACTGGCTGCCGTTCCAGCCCACAATAATCAGGTCGGTGAGGCTGCTGCCTGCTAAGCCACTCAGGCCACTGGCCACGCTCCAGCTTAGGGTCAGGTTCACCGCCGAGGGGCCGTTGATGTCCCAGTACTCTACGTTGCTTACGCCCGTTACCCCCGTGCCGAGGCTGGTGGTGCTGAAGGGTGCGCCGGTGGGCAGGGTGGCCGCGCTGGCGTTCTGGCCAAAATACGAGGCTGAGAACGTGCCGGCGGTGGCAGGTGCGCTGATTCCCGCCGGGCGATAAGTGGCCCCGTTGCCAATGGGAAAGGTAAAAGCCGTGTTGCCGGTGGTCTCGGCGTAGCCGTTGGTGTGGCTCACGTCCGATGTGCCGACGTGGGTGGCTCCGGGCTGCCAGCTAATGTTGGCGGTGGGTTCGGCGCGGGGCGTAACCACGTAGCCCGTTACGGCGGTCAGGGTGTTATAGACTCCGATGTGGCCACCGGAATGCACCCCCACATTGCCGAAAACCCCGCTGCCGGTCTGTGCAAAACCCGTTGCCGCCGTCAGCAGCAGGAGTAAGATGTAGAGCAGTCGTTTCATGTGTTTACTGGATTTGGAATGTTTATCTTTGTCATTATTAATCAGGTAACCAATGCGTTATGAACCCTCAGATCGATACATTACTGCGCGAGGTGGAGCGGCTCGATAGCCGCGCCCTCGATGACTTCATTGGCAGTGTACTCTCGCTGCGAACGCGCCGGAGTCATCCCCCGACCCGACGAAGCGGCTTTGCTGGAGAAAATCGACCGGGGGCTTTCGTCCAGACAGGCCCAGCAACTGCATTCGCTCAACCAGCAGCGGCAGGAAACCGGCCTGAACGAACCGGAACAGGCCGAGTTGCTGGCCCTGGTCGAAAAAAGCGAACGGCTTACGGTTCGTCGGCTGCGCTACCTGACGGCCCTTGCCCGCCTGCGGAATGTGCCGGTTCGGGACCTGTTGCGCTCTACCCGGATCGTGTAACTTTGTCATTTAAAAATCTTGTTTATGACCGTTCATATTGACATCAGCAACCGCCAGAAAATGACCCACTTTCTGGAACTCCTGAAATCAATGGATTTCGTGGAGCGTGTTCGCGTGGAGGATTCCGCCCCCGTGCCGACTGAATCCACTCCGGTTCAGCCCTTGTTTTTCGATCAATTCTATGGCTGCATGCCGAATCTCGACGTGACCGCGTTTGAGGACTATTTAGCCGAAATTCGGGGCGAATGGGATGAACGAGACCTTGCCCATGACCGAATCCGAACCAACCCCGCCGACAATCCATACCGCCAATTGCCACCGGACTACCTTTCATGGAAACAGCGTATATCTTAGACACGAATGCGGTTATTTACCTGCTTAAAGGCGGACTACCCGCACCTACCGTCGCGTTTATGCAGCGGGCTATGACCCCCGTTGTCTGCTTCTCAGCCATCAGCAAAATCGAATTGCTTGGCTTTCGTTTTCCTGACCCCGCCGAACAGCTTCGGATGGAAACCTTCGTGCGCCGGTCGCTGCTGCTGCCCGTCGATGATGCGGTCGTTGACCAGACCATTCTGCTTCGGCGACTGCATCGCATTAAACTTCCTGACCTGCTCATTGCCGCCACGGCCCTCGTGCATGGTCTCACACTGGTCACGAACAACTCCTCCGATTTTACCCGCATCGCCGGGCTGACCGTTGTCAATCCCTTCGCCCTTCCCTGACCAGCCGCCAGATTGTAGCCGGGCAGTAGGCCCGCCAAAACCGATACCAACACGGTCGAAGTATGTAGCAGTCGGTTCATTGGGGGGAGAATTATAAATGAGCGAAACTTTATCAATCATCACTGACAGGATCTGAACCGATCACAGTGTGAGTGACTAATCAGAAATTTTATAGGCATCAAGTGTAAAACCTTGCACTTGTGAAGCCAGTGCATTTGAGTAGGCAGCGACGCTGAAGTAGTCCCCTGCTACTGCGTATACCATTGCACTGAAACTGGCCAGATGGGGTGGTCGGGTTTTAGCGGACAGTCTCTTGCTAGTTCTGAGAGATATGTTTAGACTCGAATTGAACAGGACTGCAATAGTTTAAGCTGGAGTGCTTGCGCACCCTATTATAATAGGTGTCGATGTAATCGCCAATCTC
>JBBRMP010000345.1:0-3251 GCA_038230755.1 Cytophagales bacterium
CATGTCCTGCGCAAATGATGCCAGTGACAGCAGAAGTAAGAGTAGCACTGCTGCAATTACCTTCCAGCGTGTCAATTAGGGGTTTGTCATGTAACAAGAAAGGTTTGATTGTAAAATGAGCTAAGCACAATTACGACTCTACTCAGCGGACAAAGCTAATCTACCCAAGTTACATACTCAACCAGGGCTTTCTTATAAAAACTGTGTAGAGGCGATTTGCTGTCAATTGCTTACGCGCGGCCCTTCGACTGTGCTCAGGGTGACAGGAGAATAAGGCAAGTTCTTGAGTTGATTCAAGGTCGTTGTCACCCTGAGCGCAGTCGAAGGGCCGCGCGTAAGCAACAAAGTTGTAAGATTGAGTTACTCTGCTTTTTTATAAGAAAGCCCTGCATACTCAACGAAATACCTCATTTATTCTGGTATTGAGGCAACTTTCAGTACGTGGCAATTTTTTTTCACAACAATTAGTCTACTTTGTCCGTCCTTTATCAAGGCAGCGTGCCACACGCCATCTTGCCTGCTATCCTTAGCTGTTATGCACCCATATTCTTTTGTTACTTTTTGTGTTGTCGTCCTTGCCGCCTGTCAGCCCACTATCCCAACGGTTCAGTTTAGTAGTGAACCAACCATGATGAAGGTAGACCCTGGTCAAATCGACGAAGCATCGGGCATTGCCGATAGTCGGTCCATGCCCGGTGCCATCTGGGTGGAGCAGGATGGCGGCAACCCCGCCGCACTGGCGCTACTGGGTTATGATGGCAAACTGCGCGGTAAACTGGCCATACCGGGCACTACCAACCGCGACTGGGAAGACATGACCAGTGGCCCTGGTCCTCAAGCCAACGTTAACTACCTCTACATTGCCGAAATTGGCGATAACAACGCGCAGTATGGTCAGTACGCTATATATAGGCTGCCCGAACCTAAGAACATGACCGATGCTCCCGGCTCGGTAGAGCGCATCCAGTTCAAATACCCCGACGGTGCCCGTGATGCCGAAACACTTATGCTGGACCCCCAGACAAAGGATTTATATATTGTATCGAAGCGTGAGGCAAAGGTGCATCTCTACCGCCTCCCCTACCCCCAAAGTACCAGTGAAGTCATGACCGCCGAACCACTCGGCGAACTGCCCTATACCTACGTAACGGGTGGCGGGTTCTCGTCCGACGGCTCGGAAATCCTACTACGTACCTATGCGGGTGTCTACCACTGGGCGCGTACCACCGGGCAGTCTGTGGCCGACGCCCTACAGCGTACTACGGCCCGCGACCTTCCCTATCGCGTTGAGCCGCAGGGTGAAGCCGTTTGCTTTGACCGGGATAATAAAGGCTACTTCACCCTGAGCGAAAAGGCCAGCGCCCCCAACGTAACACTCAATTACTACGCGAGACAGTAAGGGAATGAAAGCAGCCATCATTGGCGCTGGTATTGCAGGAATCGCCTCGGCCATCCGGTTGGCGGCAAAAGGCTATACCGTTGATGTGTTCGAGGCCAATAGCTACCCCGGCGGTAAACTGTCTACCTTCGAGAATGCCGCGCCCGACGGAGGTCTGTACCGGTTCGATGCCGGGCCGTCGCTGTTTACCATGCCGCAACTGGTCGATGACCTTTTCCGGCTGGCTGGTCGCAACCCCGCCGACTATTTCGAGTATGTCCGCCTCGACGAGACTTGCCGCTATTTCTGGGACGACAGCACCCGCCTCACCGCCTGGGCCGACCACGACCGCTTTGCCCGCGAGATAGAAACCGTATTGAACGAACCCGGTCAGCACCTGCTAGACCACCTGGCCGACAGTGCCCTAAAATATGACGTAACGGAAAAGCTGTTCCTCCAAAAATCACTGCATAAGCTAAGTACCTGGCTGGGGCGCGATGCCCTGCGCGGTTATCTAAACCTACCCAAACTGGGTGTTTTCGGTACTATGAACGGAGCCAACGAACGGCGTTTTCGGCACCCCAAGCTGGTGCAGCTCTTCAACCGCTACGCCACCTACAACGGCTCGGACCCCTACCAAACGCCCGCCACGCTCAACATCATTCCCCACCTGGAGTACAACATCGGTGCGTTTTTCCCGAAGCAGGGCATGGTCAGCATTACCAACAGCCTTGTGAAACTGGCCGGAGACCTGGGCGTACAGTTTCATTTCAGCACGCGAGTAGACGCCGTTGACACAGTTGGAAAGCAAGTGGCCGGTCTGCGGGTAGCAGATAAAACGCTACCCTTCGACATCGTCGTTTCCAACATGGACGTGGTCAATACGTTTCGGAAACTGCTGCCCGATGCCAAACAGCCGGAGCGGGTTCTGCGCCAGCCCAAGTCCAGTTCAGGCCTCATTTTTTATTGGGGGGTCAATCGCCAATTCCCGGAACTGGACCTGCACAACATCGTTTTCAGCAGCGACTATCGCGCCGAGTTCGACCAGCTTTTCGGCAAAAACGGCCCACCGAGCCTCTCTGACGACCCTACGATCTACCTTAACATCACCAGTAAGCAAAAACCGGATGATGCCCCACCGGGCCGCGAAAACTGGTTTATCCTGCTCAACGCGCCCAATAACACCGGTCAGGACTGGGACGCGATCATTGCGCAGGCGCGTCAGAACGTGATCCGTAAACTTAGCCACGTGTTAGGGGTAGACGTTGGCCCGCTCATTGAAACGGAGAGTGTGCTGGACCCACGCAGCATCGAGTTCCGCACGTCAAGTTCGCAGGGGGCGTTATATGGTAATAGCAGCAACAACCGCTTTGCCGCGTTCATGCGCCACGCCAACTTCTCGCACGAGTTCAGCAACCTCTATTTTGTAGGCGGCAGCGTCCACCCCGGCGGCGGCATTCCCCTCTGCCTGCTTTCGGCCAAAATAATGAGTGAGTTAGCGACTGAGTGAATGGTTTGGAACGCTACGCATATCCTTCAAAAACACGCGCGTAGCGTTCCAAACTATTCACTCAGTCGCTCATTACTTCAGCCCCAACCGAATAGCTTCCATCACCAGGCCCACGCGGGTTTTTACGTGTAGTTTCTCGAAAACAGCTTCGCGGTAACCGTCTACGGTGCGGGCACTGACGCACATTTTATCGGCAATCTCAACGTAGGTCAATTCGCTACAGGCCCAGCGAATAAATGTCGATTCTCGGTCGTTGAGCCGGTGAGTCATCTTGGGCGGCACTGGAGCCGGACGATTCAACTGCGACAATAAACGGCCTGTCAGGAAATTGCTGGTATAAAGTCCTTTTGTCCGTACATCATC
>JBBRMP010000346.1:0-3125 GCA_038230755.1 Cytophagales bacterium
AACACGGCAACCAGTAAAGTATACTTCAGACAACTTGGTTAGTGTACCATTGAGCCTGTCTATAGCTACACTGCAACGATTTGTGGCAACCATCAGCCTAAAGTTAGCCCCACGAGTTTTTATGAGAAAGCCCTGTATACCGTAGTGAATACGATGATATTTGGAAAGCTGATTCGTCGTATAGAAACTTTATAGACGGCCTGAAAAATGCTATGAACCAACCGGGCAAAGGTGAGTTTTAAGTATGTGTAGTCTTACATTATCAAATAGAAAATTATATGCACCGTAAACCGCATATTCCGGAGGGTGGGTTTGCCCTGACTGACTGCCGGATTCAGCGTAACACGGGCAAGCAAATTTTCCATTGGGACACAAGATTACGTTGACGAACATACCACTTTAATCATGATAAAGCTACCTACCGTAGCTTCTCGTTATCGAGATGCCGGGTGGCGTCGCGGGTGTTTTTCTTGTCGAGGTTTTTGGCGAAGGCGTCGGTGAGGTCGATGCCGGTTTGGTTGGCCAGGCAGATGAGCACCCACAGCACGTCGGCCATTTCGTCGCCGAGGTCGCGGTTTTTATCCGATTCTTTTTCCGATTGTTCGCCGTAACGCCGCGAGATAATCCGGGCCAGTTCGCCCACCTCTTCGGTTAGGATGGCCATGTTGGTCAGCTCACCGAAGTAGCGAACGCCGACGGTTTTTATCCACTCATCGACGGTGTCCTGTGCATTGCGGAGGGTCATAACTGTTTAGTTTTCAGGCATGAACAGCAGGGTGCTGAAATCCTGTTCGTCGAGCATTTCCACGGCTAGGTCCTGCAATTGGGTGGCGGTAACGGCCTGAATTTCGTTGAAGATATCAGAGAGTGGTTCCACGCGGTTAATGTCGAGCAGGCTCTTGGCCATCATCAGCATAAAGCTGTTGTTGCCTTCTTCGGCCATGGCCAGTTGACCCATCAGTTGCTCTTTTGTATTGTGCAACTGGCTGGTAGTCAGTGGTTTTTCGCGCAATGTTTTAAACTCGCGTTGAATCAGCGTCAGGCTCCGGTCAATCTGTTTGGGGTCGGTGCCGAAGTAAACGCCGAGGTAGCCGCTGTCCAGATAAGGCGTGTAGCTGGCGTCGATGGAGTAGACGAGGCCGTAGCGTTCGCGCAGGTTCATGTTCAGCCGCGAGTTCATGCCGGGGCCGCCCAGCAGGTTCACGAGCATGAAAAACGGCAACCGTTTCGGGTCGGGGAGGGAGTAGGCGGTCCGGCCAAAGGCGCACTGTGCCTGCGTGATGGGCCGTTTCATCTGGCCGCTGGTGGGTACGTAGCCCGTGGGTGCCTGCCGGATGCGCTCCGCCCGTTTGGCAGGCACGTCGCGGAGGTACTTTTCGGTCATTTTGATCACCTTCTGAAACGGCATATTACTCACCGATGAGAAGATAATGCGTTCAGTATCAATGTTCTGGTCGATAAACTCGCGCAGGCTGTCTTTCGTAAACGAGTTGACCGTGTCGGCGGTGCCGAGAATGTTATAGCCCAGCGGGTGGCTAGGGAACACAAGCTGGTCGAAATCGTCCTGAATCGCGTCTTCGGGCGAGTCGTAGTACATGGCCATTTCCTCCAGAATCACGCCCCGCTCCCGGTCAATCTGCTTGTCGGGAAAGGTGGAATGGAAGGTGATGTCGGCCAGGAGGTCAATGGCTTTTTCGGCATGAACACCTAGCAGGGAGGCGTGGAAACAAATTTTTTCTTTGGTCGTATAGGCGTTTAGTTCGCCGCCTACGTTTTCCAGGCGGTTGATGATGTGGTGGGCCTGCCGGTGTTCGGTGCCTTTAAACGCCATATGTTCCCAGAAGTGAGCAAGGCCCTGTTGGTGGGGCAGTTCGTCGCGGCTACCCATGTCGAGCATCAGGCCGATGTGGGCAATCTGCGTGTAGGGAACCTGTTTATGGGCAATACGAATGCCGTTCGGCAACGTGTGCAATTGAAAATCGTCCAAAGGCAAATGGTATGAGTACGCAACTAACTTTGCGGGTGTAACTTGTTAAAATAACCTTATCCATGCCGGGCCGGTTCCTCATCATCCAAACCGCTTTTATCGGCGACGTTATCCTGGCCAGTGCCCTGCTCGAACAACTGCACGACCACTATCCCAGCGCCACCATTGACCTGCTGGTGCGGCAGGGGAACGAATCCCTATTTACGGGTCATCCCTTTCTGAATCAGGTACTTATCTGGAAAAAGAAGCAACAGAAATACCGCAGTTTGTGGGAATTAAGCCAGCAAATCAGGGCTAACCATTATGATGTGGTGCTGAACCTGCAACGCTTCGGGGCCACGGGTTTGCTCACGGCCATGTCGGGCGCAGGCACCACGATTGGGTTCGACAAAAATCCGTTTTCGCGCTGGTTCACGCACCGGGTGCCGCACCAGATTGGGGGTAATCCAGACGACATTGAAGGCCCAACCCGCCACGAAGTAGACCGAAACGCCGATCTGCTACGACCGCTTGGTAACTTCGGCACCCGCCAGCCGCGGCCTAAACTCTACCCATCACCCGCCGATTATGCCGCCGTATTGCCCTATCAAACAGCCGGGTACGTGTGCATTGCCCCCACGTCGGTTTGGTTTACGAAGCAATTTCCGGCCAACGGCTGGGTGAAAGTGATTGCCGAATTGCACCATGATGGTCCAATTTATCTGCTCGGTGGGCCAACGGATAAGGCCGCCTGCGAGGCCATCCGGCAACAGGCTAACCACGAACGTGTGGTGAATTTGTCGGGCAAACTGAGCCTGTTGCAGTCGGCGGCACTGATGCAGGGCGCGGTCATGAACTACGTCAACGATTCGGCTCCGTTGCACCTCTGTTCGGCCATGAACGCCCCCACCACGGCCATCTTCTGCTCCACCACGCCCGCCTTCGGTTTCGGCCCCCTCGCCGACGATTCGCGCACCGTCGAAGCCCGCGAACTGCTCATCTGCAAGCCCTGCAACCTCCACGGCTACGCTGCCTGCCCGTTGGCCCATTTCCGCTGTGCCTATGGCATTGAAATTGGGGATGTGGTGGGGGAACTGTAAAATGGCTTCGCGAGTGGCGCCGAAACGTCGGACCGCCTTCAACTGCGCTCAGGGTGACA
>JBBRMP010000347.1:0-3077 GCA_038230755.1 Cytophagales bacterium
AAGGATTTCAAGCACATTTGGGGACAAACCCGAAAGTACCCGTAAAGAAAAGACGTGTTTTCGAACGCACCGGCGGTGCGGTCGAGTTATTCCACGCTAAAGGTTCTGTACAGGAAAGATACCAGCACAATCGGGTGTCAATGCTTTTCTATACAACTAATAGCTATCCCACTGACAAAGAGGCTTTTGCAAACAACTTCATCAACTCATCCTGGCTTAAGTCTAAAGCCACTAAACGCCGTTGCACTTGCCGTAAGCCCGCTTCCCTTGTTTTTTGAACAGTGGCTTTAACTTGAGCCTTTTTATATGGTTCTTCTTTGGTCAGCATATTCCAGATAATCACTGCCAGCTTGCGAGCGGTAGCCGTGATGGCCGCCACTCGACCTTTCTTGTAAGCAATGCGTTTGAAAAAAGGACTCAACCGCACCGGCGGCCCGGTCATGATTGGCTTGGTTACCAATGGAGTTAGCGGCCTGCCGTAAGGCGATGGCGATGGAGGATTTGCCCGTGGGCGTACGATGACTGATGATGCGCCCCCCACTGATTTTATTGTTGGGCACCAACCGTAGCCAACTGGCAAAGCTTTTGGCTGATGTAAATTTACGAATATCCTGGCCCAAGGTCGTCAATAGGCAAAGTACCGTGCTATGACTTACACCCGATATGGCAAACAAATCCGTTTTAAAATAGTGATAGGCCAGTCCCGAGATGGCAAAGGACGGCGCATTCTTGCTACTTTTCTTCTTAGCCGTGTCGGGAGTTTTTGGGGCTGGTTGGAGTACCAACTCGGCCGGAATACTCCGTCGCAGAGCCTGTTCAATCACTTGATCACAGTCGAGTAAAGCCTGCTGGTATTGACGGTAAAAGCTCAGGGTTGCTTTCAATTCGAAAAGATATTCCTGCCGCCAATTCCCTTGCAGCGATTGAGCGATCTCCTCTTTGGATCGTTTCATCCGGATGTCCACTAAAGAGGCCAACCCATGGGGGTCGCGCTGACCTCCTAAAATGGCTTCGATGATGGCCAGGCCTGACTTACTGGTGATGTCCCGAATGGCTACGTCTAAGCGCAAGTTCATCAACCGGAGGGCTTTCTGCATTTTGTGGGTGTAGGTGGCCAACTGTTCAATTAGATGCTGGCGATGATCGTAGTAGACGCGAAGCTCCTGTAGCGCATCGCTCAGCAAAAAACTACCTGATAATAACCCCACGGAGTGCAGTTTCTGAATCCAGAGACAATCAATGACGTCTGTTTTACGGCCTTGCACATTTTTAGTCTGGCTGCCGCTGACCAAGAGTACTACGAAGCCAGCTTGCTGTAGAGCGTTGAACAGGGTTTGCCAGTAGGTTCCTGTGCTCTCCATAGCCACCGAAGTAATGCCATGTTGCCGCAGATGATCAATGAGCCGTTGATGGTCTTGAGTGTAGACGCCAAAGGAACGTACGTTTTCTTTGTTTTGGTCAACGGCTACCCAATGCTCGCGGGAGCCGATATCAATACCAGCGGCATGTGGATTGACAATAGGTAGGGCTGTAGTTTGCTTTTCCATTTTGATGACTGAGTATAGATATACAAAGACTTCAGGGAATGCAGAGGGGTCTAAAGATTTTTCTATACGGGATTCTCGGGGAGATCGCCAGTGTATTCAACAATTGCCTCGGTGAGGCATTCTGCATTCCAGCTCAGATTTCAGGAAGGACTACTTAGTACCAGTAATGTTGATGAGCTTAAGGCTGAAGCCCTGCCAAGATAGGAAATAGGAAAATGGCACAAGCTGCCTATTTCAAGTTGTCCTTGGTATTCAATAGTGCCTGCACAATCGGGCGATTTTAGGACGGGTCACACTGATTTGTCCTGATGTTGACAAGTGATTTTTTCAGTACAAGGAAGCCCCCCAAAACCACGTTCAGACTAACTGCGACGACTTTTTCGCGTTACTCCCTGAAGACTTACCGGCTTAGAATTTGCTTAAATTCCGCAAACGAACAGATCTGAACCGGAGGGAATCGGTCTCTTTCGCGAAGCAGGTTCAGAATATGGCGGTCGTCGGATACGAGCCAATCGGCACCAGCAGCAATGGCACAGTCCACAAACTTGTTATCATCGGGATCATCGTTGACCTGCCCGAATCGAAAATAAGGTTCCTGCCGAACGTGATTGGGAGCAGCCAGTAAAAGCGAGGTGACCAACTCGGCAGCGACAGGACTGAAAAAGTAGGCTGTCATCTCAGCGTATTCGAGGATAATTTCGTTACTGACGACCCAGGTGAACTGCCCGGTAGCAAACGCATCATAGAGCCAGCGATAAGAGCCATTTCGGGGCACCGACTGTAGAAGGCCATTGGTATCAATCACGACTTTCACTGACGGCCTCTGATTTGGCCCAGCCGCTCAGTGCGGTTATCAAACTTCATTTGGTCTTCGAGTTGTGTGATGGTCAGCCCTTTTTGCTGCATTACCTCATCAGCCTCGTCTTCAAGTCGTTGCCGGAAGTGCTGCATTAGTGTTTGGCGCATAGCCAACACCTCGGTATCGCTCATTTCGAAGCTAAACATCTCCAACAAAGCCAGTTGAGCAGAAGACAATCGTTGCGAAGCGACCATAGTAGGATACGATTTATTTGTTGGTGAAGTTAACAAAAACACACGTAGATTGATCCATTTAGGACCGTCAAAATGTATTCCTATATCTTTAGCAGAATGCCTTCAATACCTGTTGCTCGCTTCATCCGTGTCTGCACCTTACTGGCGGACCTGTCTAATTTTGCGGGCGGCACTTGTGAAATCGTCCTGAAAAAATCACTTCATTTTGAAGGACAACCGTACCATTTTATTGGCATATAACCAGCGTCGCCTTTCCCTCTCATTGTGCCATTCATTTATGAAGCATGGCCCAATGTCGTTGCCTGTGCATCCCCACTGTTCCGCTTTAGATGTGAGTGAGTATTTCGGAGTAAACTGGTTCAGCGTCAATTTGGGGGAGCCGTCCAATTTCGAGCTAACACCCGCAGTCGTAACAACTCGAAATTGGCTTTACCATACATCGCTCGCTTTATCGTTTTCAGTCGGTTTACCTGACCT
>JBBRMP010000348.1:0-3037 GCA_038230755.1 Cytophagales bacterium
AAAGAGCAAATTGACCCAATCGATTACATGACCAAGGATACCCTTTTCTATGCTGTTAATCGATGTTTGGCTCAAATAGGTATTAGTTGGAAAATAAATTTCCAAAAGTTTAATGAAAACTAATTATTGACGGGTACTTACAGGCCGTAATCTTGTACAAAACCAACACAATACAACGATGAAAAAGATGCAGGTTCTGGGCTTCATGGCCCTGTTTGGACTAGCCCTCTGGGGTTGCAATACGGGGTCGAACGTTACGCCTGACACCACGCTTTCGGCGGCCAGGCTTACCAGCGACACCACCGGTTTCCATTGCCGCGACAACCTCACCAAGACAGCCGTGACGGCATTGCCGGTTACAGTAACAGCCTACATTACCAAGACGTACGCTGGCTCAACAGTAAGCTATGCTGCCAAAGACGACAAGGGTAATTTCCTGGTGGCTATCAGCACCGCCACGCAACGCAGCCTGCTACTCTTTAACGCCGACGGTACATTCAACAAAGAGTTGACATTCCGGGGTGGACCGGGCGGCCACGGAATGGGTGGGCATGGATTCCCGCACGATAGCCTCACGAAAGTGGCCGTAAGTGCATTGCCCGCCACCATTACCACCTACATCACGGCCAACTACGCCGGGGCCACCGTCGACGTGGCGGCCAAAGATGCCAACCGGGGTTATGTGGTTATGATTACACAGGCCGGGGTGCGAAAAGCCCTGCTCTTTAACCTCGACGGTACGTTTAACCAGGAAATCGTGCGGGGCGTAAAAGGCAATTACAGCGTGGTAGCCGCCAGCGCGTTACCCACGAACGTAACGACTTACATCACGACCAACTACGCCGGCTCGAGCATTAAACTGGCCGGAAAAAGTACGACAGGCCAATTCAAAGTATTCATCCAAACAGCGACAAATCAGTTAGTTGAACTAAGTTTCGCTGCCGACGGCACCTTTGTGCAGGCACGTTCGGGAAGGCACTGATTAGTGGTCTTGGTTAGTAGTTTAAGGGCCAACAGAAAGCGGTCTGCCGGTGGCAGACCGCTTTCTGTTGGCCCTTAAACCTCCTTTACACCTTGTCCACCAGCCACACGCGGTCCGTTTCGGCACCCTGCTCGGTCCATTCCACCAGCACCCGCTGCGTATCGAGGGTTTGCACACGCTGCCCCACGTAATCTGGTTTTATGGGCAGGTCGCGGTTAAACTGTCGGTCAATAAGCACCAGCAACTCCACCTTACGGGGCCGCCCAAACGCCGACATGGCATCGAGCGCGGCCCGTACCATACGTCCGGTGGCCATCACGTCGTCGATCAGGATCACGCGCTTGTCTTCAATCAAAAACGGCACATGAGTCGTATTGGGGCGCAGGGGTGCGTCGCGGCGGCGGAAATCGTCGCGGTAAAACGTGGCGTCGAGATAACCAAGCGGCACTTCATGACCCGGATAACGGCCCGCCAGCGTCCGGTTCAGTTCGCGCACCACCCGTTCGGCAAAATAGATGCCGCGTGGTTGCAGGCCCAACACCACCGAATCGGAAAAGTCGGTGTGATTTTCAATGAGTTCCTGACACAGTCGGCTGATCACGATTTCCAGCAATGGACTGGCCAACACAAGGCGTTTCTGATTCATACGTTAAAAGTAGGTTTCCGCGCGTATTTTCTCCGAATAAGCCGCCGAATTCATGAAATTTGCCTCCTTCATACTCGCTTATCTATGAAATTTTTACTGGTTGGACTGGGCAACATTGGCCCTGAATACGCCCTCACCCGCCACAATGCGGGTTTTATGGTACTGGACCGGCTGGCTGCGGAACACGGATTCAGTTTCACCATGAACCGGTTAGCGTACACGGCCTCGTGGACGCACAAGGGCAAGCAACTGTTTTTCATTAAGCCCACCACCTTCATGAACCTGAGTGGCCGGGCGGTGGCTTACTATATGAAGCAGGAAAATATCCCGGTCGAAAACATCCTTGTCATCTCCGACGATAAGGACATTGACTTTGGCAAGCTGCGCATGAAGCCCAAAGGATCGGCGGGTGGGCACAATGGGTTGCGCAACATTGACGAGGTGCTGGCTACGCAACAATACGCCCGATTGCGGGTCGGAATTGGCAACTCATTCTCGCGCGGACGGCAGATCGATTTCGTGCTCGGTCAGTTTCCCAACGACGAATTAGCGCTTTTGCCAGAGGTGCTTGACCGGGCCGGTGATGCGGCACTGGCTTTTTGTACTATGGGCATACAGCAGGCCATGAATAATTTTAACCAATAATTGACTTATTTAAAGAATTTTTCAAAAACTTGAAAAAGTACAATTCATATACATGACAGAAGTTATGCCAAATTTTATTCCGAACAAGCTACAGAAACGGGACAATATTTGCCTTTTTAGGGCCTGTTCAATCATAAAAATCAGAATAATATGCTGACATACCCCTATAGCTGCCCTGCCAAATATAAACTTATCGGGGTGTAGGTCTGTTCTATTACTGAATACCAAATAGAACAAAACAATGAAATCGCGTGTTATCTTTGCGTCGTTGATTCTTGGATTAGCAATCACGACCACGGCAAACGCGGCTACCACCATCTCTGATGATAGTCCGGCTGCCAACAAATCGGCAGCTACCCTGCTGGTTAACGGATCGGAAAAACAATTTGCTCGCTTTATCGAGCAGCGTGCCAACCGCTTCAGCCACACATCGGCCTGGCAGACATATATGAATGTCGTGTCGATGTACAATCAAAATCCGGTTGATCTGCTGAATTTGTCAGCCGCCGACCGTGCCGAGTTTGTCAACGCGTCTTCGGTTGTTTCTGGCCAATTGGCGAAATTAAAGCAACACGAAGCCAGCCAATGGGCGAGTCAGGTAAACAACACAGATCGTACGATAACGTACTTCTGGACAGTCAGTCAGGATCAGGCGCAACTGCCTGAGAATGAGTAACTGAAAAAATCTACCCATTCAGTTGGGTTCTTGGAACAAGAATGAGTTTAAGTTAGTTTTTCAAGTAGAAAAGGTTAAGGGTTTAGGA
>JBBRMP010000349.1:0-3016 GCA_038230755.1 Cytophagales bacterium
AGTTGAGGATATTGTTCGAGGAGGGTAAAAAAAGCTTTATCTTGGTGGGGGCAAGTGGGTAAGTGCATTGGCATTGACGTCTTGAGAAGCCTCAAAACTAAGCACTTAACTCGCTTATCCATTTTTATGAGAAAGCCCTGATACAACGTACCAGTTGCTTTCTATAACGCAGCGTTCGGTGGTACACAAATTAAAGCCTGGGAGGGTTCAAAAGACGGTGTATCACAACCGCTAGGTCGGCCAGGCAGTATTACAAATCCACCCAAATATTCACAAGGTGCCCCTTACCGATTGTTAAGGGCAGCACTTAACCTATATGGATCTAGTTTTGGTGTACGATCCGTTTTGTGGCTACAGGGAGAGACTGATGTGGAAGCTTTAGCTAACCGCGTTTCGTGGGGTAATCGAGCTGTCGATAATGCGTCAGATTATAGAAACAGGCTGCAAGCTGTTATTCAGCAAACGCGGCTGGATTTTGGTAAACCGGTTCCCTGGGTTATTGGTAAAACTTCTTATTTTGGCGAAACTCAAAACTATATTGGTTCGGACCCCCAGTACAGCCTTGTTGTTCGGGATGGGCAAAGTCAGGCTGTATCGACAAACAATTTAGGCCAAGTATTCCAAGGCCCTGACACCGACGTCAGTGTGACCACTCGGCGCACCAACGATGTAATTCATTTTGGTCGCCGCGATCCTAACAACCAGAATGGACCCGATGGTCTGGCGCAGGCGGCCAATGCCTGGTTTGATAACCTCAATGCGCTACTGGCTAACAACAACATTGTCCCCGTAACGGTGGACGGAACAGGAACCCTACCGCAGTTACTGTCTATCAGCGATGACGGCACAACCGCCACCGCCGCATCGGGCTACGCCACCCAATGGGTACAGGACAACGGCACTGGCTTTGATCTGGCCAACACCGTCGCTACAGGTACTACTTTTTCAGGAACAGGTACGTATCGGGCTGTGCTGACCAATGGACAAGGCAACCGTATCGTTACCCAAACGGTACAGCTACCTTTTAGAGTGGTCAATGACGTTCAGCCGTCCGCCGATGCCTGTTCGTCCTTTACCGAGGGGACTGACGTGGCCTACCGGGCCATTGGTGATCCCAACGTGAAAGTGGTTGTGCGGCAGCGGAACGGTTGCAAGTATGCCGTCTGGAGCGATGGCAGTGAGGATATGCCCTATGACTGGATGCCCTACGTGAACACCATTGGCAGTTTTACCAAAGAGGCCATGCGCCAGTGCCTTAAGTTTAACGGTGAGACTTGCACGACCACGCCCCCGCCCAACTGCAACTTCGCCCCCAGCGTGAGTAGCAACGTAGCCACGCCCACCTGCGGGCAGGGTGTACAGCTCACAGCGGGCTGCAACGGGGTTGACTGCGGCGGGGTAAGCTACAGTTGGAGCGGCAACGGCATCAGTGGCAATGGCCCGACGGTTTCGTTCAACCTACCCAATGCCAATAGCAGCTTCACCTACACGCTGACGATGAGCAAAGCCGGTTGCGCCAATCAAACGGCGAACCAAACGTTTACCCTCAGTGGCTGCGGTGGGGGTGGTGGTCCCTGTGCGGCCTTCACCGAGGGTACGGACGTGGCTTACCGGGCAGTAGGCGATCCCAACGTGAAAGTACGGGTCGTGGTCCGGGGTAATTGCAAATACGCCGTTTGGAGCGACGGGAGTGAGGACATGCCATACGACTGGATGCCCTACGTGAACACCATTGGCAGCTTTACCAAAGCAGATATGCGGCAGTGCCTGAAATTCAGTGGTGAACCCTGTGGGGCACGGATGGGCGTAGCCGAGCCAGGTGTTGAGGTGGCTGATTTGGGGCTACGGATTGCGCCCAACCCCAGTAATGGCCGCTTTACGGTGCATTTCCAGACCAAATTGGGTGAAGTGGCCAGTCTGCGGCTGAGTGACCTGACGGGCCGGGCGGTGCGGGCCACGCAGTCCATTACGGGTACAGGTGGCGAACACACCGAAGCGGTTGTGCTACCGGGCCATGTGCGGGGCATAGTCATCGTTGACGTCGTGAGTGGCGGACGGCGGGCGAGCCAGAAAGTGCTCATCGAGTAGTGTGGCAAGCGGACGCCGCAACGGCAGACCGTCTGCCAGACAGGAAGCCCCGGCTGATTATGGTCGGGGCTTTTTTTCGGTCAAATTTTGCCGCTATTTACGGGCCATTTAACCACCATACTATCAACCATGCTCTACCGGGTTCCTCCGCACGTCAGTTTCGTTTTCGGCTTGACCACCCTGCTTACCATCTGGCTCTTCTGGCGAGCGGCTAACCACTCAAAAATGGCCCTGTCAGTGCTGCTGGGCTGGTTAGTACTTCAGGGCAGCATTGGCTTGTCGGGCTTTTACCTGAAAACGAACAGCCTGCCACCCCGTTTCCCGGCACTGGTCATTCCGCCGTTGCTGCTCTTGATTGGCCTGCTTGCCACAAAAGCCGGACGGCAGTTTATCGACTCGCTCCGGCTGGACCGACTGACGATGCTGCACATCGTGCGGGTGCCGGTGGAGGTGGTGCTGTTCTGGCTTTTCGT
Organism: Cytophagales bacterium; assembly: GCA_038230755.1. Classification (GTDB taxonomy): domain Bacteria; phylum Bacteroidota; class Bacteroidia; order Cytophagales; family Spirosomataceae; genus Fibrella. The sequence continues at coordinate 2,562 of JBBRMP010000349.1, forward strand.
GGGCAAAGCCATTCCTGAATTGATGACCTTCGAGGGGCGGAATGTCGACATCCTGTCGGGGTTAACAGCACCCGTAGTCTACTATTTCGGCTTCGTGCGGAAGACCCTGCCGACGCCCGTTTTGCTGGTCTGGAACCTACTTTGTCTGGGTTTGCTCATCAACATTGTGGCTACGGCGGCCCTGTCTGTACCATCACCATTGCAGCAACTGGCCTTCGACCAGCCCAACATTGCCATCCTCTATTTCCCGTTCGTGTGGCTGCCTTCCGTGGTGGTGCCCACCGTGCTGCTGGCCCATATTTCGGCTATCCGGCAGTTGGTGAATGGTGAGGTGTGAGGGGATTTGACGCCAGAGAAGCTTCGCGCTATGCCCCCGCAGCGGCGGACCGTTTCGACTCCGCTCAGGGTGACAGGCGGCTAGAGACATCTCAAAAAGTTGATTCAATTTTCCTGTC
>JBBRMP010000350.1:0-2964 GCA_038230755.1 Cytophagales bacterium
GCGCACGGAGTCTTTACCTTTACTAAGCAGTTGAGTGAGCGTTAGCTGGTCGGCTTCCGACAAGACAAACGGTATAGCGATTTGGCCCATATCGCAAAGCTATCTACTTTACTTCATTCATTAAATTGGAAGAGTACTAGTGGTGAGTCGAAACCAAGAGAGCATACAGAGAGAAACCATTCCTATTGAAAAAACGGTGGACCATTTCGCTGGGCCACAGAGTGCGGAGCCAAAAGTGAGCTGGGCCACGGCCCCCATTTTGGATAGCCTGCGACGAGTAACGATGCCAGTACTGCTTTTCAACGGTGACGCCGAAGACTGTACTATAGACTGGGCTTACCGATATATCAAAATCTTCCCCAATGCGCAACTATGCACCATACCAGCCGCCTGCCACGACCCCTGGTTTAGTGATCCCCAACAATTCGCAAACAGGTCAGTGCAGTTCATCAACGAGGTGAAATAGAACGCCGCCCTAAGCTATCACTTCGGGGTACGTCAATTCGCTTCCTGTTCGCCCCGGTATTTCACGGCAAGGCCTTCCATGCTATAGCCGTTGACGGTGGCGGTGGTGTAATATTGATAGGTCACGTTGAGCAGAGCGGTGGCACCGAGGCGCTGGGCTTGCAGGGTCAATTTGGCCAGCAGCGCATCTTTTTCGAGCATGGAATTACCCCGTTTCATCATCCGCCCGTCGCTCCGTCGTTGGTTGGCCTGAATAGGCACCTCCTGATTGATGTAAAGCAGCTTGATGTCGTCGTAGGGTCGGCCCGGTTGTTGATCGGCGTAGAACACGTCGACGGGGTATTTGGGGCCGGTCGAAATTGGGATAATAGGGTGGAAACAGCCCGTCAGGAGCAGAAAAACGAGCAACAGGAGGAAGTAAAGTGGGTTTTTCATAAGGATTGGTGTTTTTTATCGTCCTGACTGGCGGACTGGTCGGGATGACAAGAACGCGATGACGAGTGTCAACTGTTAATACGGTATCCGCGTCGGAGTCCGGCCTAAAACCTCAACAACAACGCGGGGGTAATGATCGTATTCCAGCATATGTATTTTCCGGGCTACATCGTCGGGGGTGTCGGTGGGGGAAACGGGTGTGGTGGCCTGGAAAATGATGGCTCCTTCATCGTAGTGTTCATTCACGAAATGGATGGTGATGCCCGTTTCGGTTTCGCCCGTAGCCACCACGGCCTCGTGAACGTGATGCCCGTACATGCCCTTACCGCCGAATTTAGGGAGCAGCGCGGGGTGAATATTGATGATCTGCCCCGGAAACGCTTTCACCAGCGCAGGCGGCACAAGCCACATGAACCCTGCCAGCACAATCAGGTCGATTTGTTGCACTTCCAGCAGGTTAATGATCCGGTCGGTCTGGTAGAACGTGGGCCGGTCGAACACCAAAACGGGGACGTTTAGCCCACAGTCGAACCCAAGCCTCGCCCGGTCAATGACCCCGGCGTTTGGGTTATTGGTCAGGATTAACGTTAATTCAATAGGCTCATTACCAGCAATATACTGGGCAATTTGCTGGGCGTTGCTCCCTGAACCGGATGCAAAAATGGCTATTTTCTTCAATGTGAAACGAATAACGGATAATGTAAAAGGGGGCGTGGCAAAGGTAGGGTGGTTTTGGAGGTATTGTTTCGCTCGGCGGGGGGCTACGCCGAAGCACAAACCGACGCCCCCTCAATAAGAATCCGCCAACCTTCGGCACCACAGCGGGTTTACTGCTGTTGACTTACGGACAAGAACCTACTTTATGGAAACCAACCGCGTAAAAAAAATCCACGATTTCGAGCAAAGCATCTGGCTCGACCTCATCGACCGTCAACTGATGAACAGCGGTGCGCTGCAACGCCTCATCGACGAAGACGGCGTGCGGGGACTGACCTCGAACCCGGCCATTTTCGAGAAAGCCATCAGCGGCAGTTCCGATTATGACGACGATATCCGGCAGTTGGCGCAGGAAGGCAAATCGAACGACGACATCTTTTACGGCGTAGCCATTAGCGACATCAAACGCGCGGCGGACATATTCCGGCCCGTGTATGACGAAGAAATAAAGGGTGCCGACGGCTACGTAAGTCTGGAGGTGTCGCCCCGGCTGGCCCTCGACACCGACGGTACGATCAAACAGGCGATGGAACTTTGGCAGGCCGTTGACAAGCCCAACGTGATGATCAAAATTCCGGGAACGGAAGCCGGCCTGCCCGCCATCCGGCAGGCCATCGCCGAAGGCATCAATATCAACGTGACGCTGCTTTTCGGGCTGGAACGCTACGAAGCCGTAACCGAAGCCTACATTGCCGGACTGGAAGACCGCGACGCTAAAGGACTACCCATCAATAGGATAGCCTCGGTAGCCAGCTTCTTTCTGAGCCGTATCGACGTGCTGATCGACCCGATGCTTGCCGAAAAAGGGGCGGGTGACCTGACGGGTGAAGTGGCGATTGCCTCCGCCAAAAAAGCCTACGAAATCTACAAACGTGTCTTCAGCTCTGACCGGTTCCAGAAGCTCCGCGACAAGGGGGCTACACCACAGCGCGTACTCTGGGCCAGCACAGGCAGTAAGAACCCGGCGTTCTCGGACGTGAAATATGTGGAGGCACTCATTGGTCCCAACACGGTGAACACCCTGCCGCTGGAAACCCTCGAAGCCTACCGCGACCACGGTCAGCCTGAAGCCCGTTTGGAAAACGATATGGACCATGCCACGCAGGTATTAGCCCGGGTAAAGGAACTGGGCATCGACCTGTTATCCCTCACCACGCAACTCGAAACCGAAGGCATCGACAAGTTTATCAAACCCTATGACAAACTGCTCGCCGCGATTGACGAGCAGAAAAAGGCGTTGGTGTAGACTTTTTTTTGTAAAAAGGGCTGGCGCTAGTGGCTTCGCGCTATGCCCCTTCGACTCCGCTCAGGGTGACAGGGCAGTTGATTCAACTCAAGAATCTGTCC
>JBBRMP010000351.1:0-2864 GCA_038230755.1 Cytophagales bacterium
ACGTTACCCAGTGGTGTGGTGATAAGAATTGTGGTTGGCGGCATGGTAAATTGGCAGTGGCGGTCCTTTTAAGCCTAGAACTCCTTGTCTGCGTTAACCCCAATTTCCCCTAAACTTTCACCCGTATGGCGCGTTTTACCCATTTTTTCTTTTTACTGTTCTTGCTGCTGACAACCCGGCTAGTCACTGCTCAGGTGGTAGCGCAGGCCTTCAAATTACCCGATCTGTTTGCCTCGCACATGGTGCTGCAACAGCAGAAGCCCATTCCGGTCTGGGGCTGGACCAAGCCCGGCGAGAAGGTGACGGTGACGATGGCGGGCCAAACCCAAACCGCCAAAGCCGATAAGTCGGGGCGGTGGCAGATCAACCTCAGCCCCGTGGCAGCGGGTGGTCCCTACACGATGACCGTTTCGGGCAAATCAGGCTCGGCCACGCTCGACGACGTGCTGGTGGGCGAGGTGTGGCTTTGTTCGGGCCAGTCGAATATGGAGTGGCCGCTGTCGGCGGCGAAGAATGGGAAGGCGGAGATTGCCGAAGCGAATTACCCCACGATCAGGCAGTTCTACGTGCCTCACGTTACGGCTACGGAACCCCAAAGCGCGGTGGCGGGTACGTGGTCGAGTTGTTCGCCCCAAACGGCGGGCAAGTTCACAGCGGTGGGTTACTTCTTTGCCCGCGACCTGCAAAAGACGCTCAACGTACCCATCGGGCTAGTACACAGTTCGTGGGGCGGCACCCATTCCGAAACCTGGACCAGCCGCGAAGCCATCGCGTCGGATGCGGCGCTACGCCCAAGTCTGGATGCCATTGGCAAAGCGAGTGAATCGGCGGCGGAGAAAACAAAGGCCTTGACGAGCCTGATCGAGAAAATACAGGGCAAAATGCCAACCTCCACCGAAGCCACCACCTACCGCCAAACGAGCCTAGCCGACGCTACCTGGCCAACGATGCAACTACCCGTGCTATTCGACGCGAAACTGGGCAATATGGACGGTGTGGTCTGGTTCAGAAAAACCATTGTCGTTCCAGAAAATGCTGATTTACAAAACGTTAAATTAAATCTGGGCGGTATCGACGATCATGATTCCACGTTTGTCAATGGTCAGTTGGTGGGGGCGGTTGCGGCGTACAATGAACCCCGGAACTACACCATTCCGGTGGGCGTTTTGACCCCCGGCAACAACGTCATCGCCGTCCGCCTGACCGACACGGGTGGGGGCGGCGGATTTATGGCTAAAGCCGACGACATGACCCTGACCGGCGCGAACTGGGCAGTGCCGCTGGCGGGCAACTGGCATTATCGGGTGGCGCAGGTTTTCCCCTCATCGACCGAAAACGGGCCAAATGCGCATCCGACGTTGCTGTTCAATGCCATGCTAAAACCGCTGGTGCCCTATGCGTTGCGGGGGGTAATCTGGTATCAGGGCGAGAGCAACGCGGGGCGGGCCATGCAATACCGGACCTCGTTTCCGCTCATGATCACCGACTGGCGGAAGCAGTGGGGCGACGACTTTCCGTTTCTGTTTGTGCAACTGGCCAACTTCAACAGCGGCGGGGGCAACAGCCAGAAAGGCAGCAGTTGGGCCGAACTCCGCGAAGCCCAAACGATGGCCCTCAGCCTGCCCAACACCGGCATGGCCGTCACGTCAGACATTGGTAATCCCAATGATATTCACCCGACAAACAAGCAGGACGTGGGCAAACGCCTTGCCGCCGAAGCCCGCCGCGTGGCGTACAAACAAACCCTGACTTCGACCGGACCGCAATATAAGTCGCTGACTATCAGTGGAAATGAGGCCACCATCACTTTCACCAGCGTCGGCACGGGTCTGACCACGCCCGACAAATACGGCTACCTAATGGGTTTTGAAGTGGCGGGTGACGACCAAAAATTCTACTACGCCCGCGCCGAAATCAAGGGCGACAGCGTCATCGTCCACGCCGACTCGGTAGCCAAACCCGTGGCGGTCCGCTACGGCTGGGCCGACGACAACGGCGACGTAAACCTCTACAACAAGGCTGGTTTCCCCGCCGTCCCCTTCCGCACCGACACCTGGAAGATGGTGACGGAAGGGAAGGGGTTTTAATTGTGAATTGCGAGTGGCGGTATCGCGGCGTGCTGTTAGGTCCTCGACCTGACAGCACGCCGCGATACCGCAATGCATTCTTTAGTGCTTCCTCTCCGCCTTCCGCATGGCATTGACCCGCACAAAAATAGTCTTGGGCATAGCTGGGGCAGTGAATTTCCGTTTTAGACTAACCACCTAATGAACAGACCACTAACTTTAAGTACAACCTGTGCTAAGCAAAATATACAGCCATGTAATAACTTAATAATTAATAAAAAATTGATTATTCGACAATCTTTATAGGTTTACTCGCAAACTAACTTTTCTTCTCTTTGCTCATGAAACACATCTCGCTTTTGGGCTGGCTATCGCTGGTCTTCATCCTCAGCACGGCACTCACCTGCACTGATCACCGAGACCAGCCCACGCCCCTTTTTCGGTTAAAAACCGTTACATACGCTAATCCTGGTCCGACGAGTCAGGCATTGTCATTAAGTTATAATGCTACAAATCAATTGGTTTCCTACAGGACTGAAGGCCCAGCCTTCTTACCCGAGTCGATTCGGGATAAGCGCGTTGGTTACACGGATAATCGAATTGCGGGTTTAGTTGGGTATTTAGATAAAAACAATTACTAATACTACTGGACAAAAGACATAAGTATTTGAAAATGAGGGGATTAAGATGTAGATTTGTTTTACCAGAACAAAAAAGACATCAAAATGCACCCTCATCTCAACAAATTTAGGCTCTATTATGGGGATTATAGTCGGTCAACTACCCAAAACTTATTCA
>JBBRMP010000352.1:0-2717 GCA_038230755.1 Cytophagales bacterium
GTAGATAGCGGGCACTAATGCGGGGTTGCAGCGAGTGCCAGACCCGCCCATTCACAAACTGATTAGCGTAGTGAACCCCCACATTGGCCCGTAGTTTAGGCGAAATGGTCCAGTCATCTTCGGCATAGGCGGTAAACTCGTCGGTCTGAACTGGCTGTGTAGGTTGGTAGATAGTGTCGGCGGTGGAAGCGGCAAACTGTTTTATTTCGGGGCTGAACGTGTGGTGGGTATAGCTACCGCCAAACTTCACGCTGTGCGCCGTGCTGGCGAAATAATCGAAATCGGTGCGCAAGGACTGATCCCGGATGCCCGACGACACCCGGTTGACGTAGTATTTCTTAGCCTTGTATTCCTCATTGATACCATAGCTGAAGTTGGTCAGGTTGGCCGTTAGATTGCCAAACAACCGGCTGGTGTAGACGTGGTTCCAGCGCAGGCCCAGCGTCTGATTACCCCAGTTGAAACTGTTGCTGTATTGGGCATCGCTTACCGTTAGTTTCGAGCCAAAAGCATCCTGCCCCACATAGAAACTCATGTAAAGCCTGTCTTTTTCAGAGAGTTTATAGTTAATTTTGGCATTGAGGTCGTAGAAACCGTAGCCCGTGCTACTGCTGCTTCCAGCGATTTTGCTGCTTGCATAAATGAGTGCGTCAAGCCAGGTGCGGCGGGCTGAGATCAGCATTGAACTCACGCCTTTTTTAAGTGGTCCTTCCACTGTAAGTCGCCCAGCAATGGGGCTAAGACCGAAACTGCCTTTCCAGCGTTGGAGGTTGCCCTCGCGCATGGTAATGTCCAGAACAGAAGACAGCCGCCCTCCATAGCGAGCCGGAATGCTACCCTTTAGAAAATCGGCCTGCGCCACGGCATCGGTGTTAATGACGGAGAAGAAACCAAAGAGGTGGTTAAGATTGTAGAGCGTGACTCCGTCGAGTAGCACAAGATTCTGGTCGGGGCTACCCCCGCGCACATTCAGGCCTACAGTTCCTTCCGTGCCAGCCTGGACACCTGGTAAAAATTGAATTGTTTTGAGAATATCTGTTTCACCAAACAATGCTGGACCTTTCTTGACTAAATCAAGCGGAATGGTGAACCGGCCCATCGTGGCATCCCAATACGTGTCCTTTCCCGTTGATTGGCGAACGATGAGGGTGCCAAGCAATTGACTGACAGGCAGTAAAGAAATCGTCAATGATTTATTGCCAACGGCGTTGACACTGAATTTTTGGGATTGATAGCCGACAAAGGATACGGTTACTGAATCAAAGTCTTGAGCTAAGAGACTAAAAAAACCATATTTGTTAGTCGTTACACCACTGCTAATACTAACTCGTTTTACGGTAGCACCCATCAATCTCTCGCCAGTCCCTCCATCCTGCACAAAACCATGAAGTGTTAGACTCGATTGGGCGGCAACGGACTGGCATAGGGCGAGTAAGGTCATCAATGGAAGCAATCGCATAAAGGGAAGAGATTAATCAGAGGACCAGAAAACACCTAGCCCCCTGATAGTGTGCTTTTAGTAACCAATATCACAATTACAATTGTAGTCACCTCTCCAGAAAAAGTTGAACATGGAATTGCTAGCTATTGATGGTGGTATTATCACAGTGCCGCTAGGAGGATTGTTAGAGTTAATGTTGGCATACTGCCACCAGCTTGGGGCACTATATTGGTAAGTAGCACTATATAATTGAGTGTACCAGGAGCTTGTAAGAGTGCTTCCAGGTTCTCTGTCAATAGGGCTCGCCAACGCGGTGATATTAGTGCCAGACGGAGTGGACGAACCGCCAGTCAAAGTGAAATCACCAACAAGCTTTTGCAATGTACTATCCCGGTCGTACCAGTAGCCGAAAGCTCCTCGTTCAAGAGTTCTAACCATGATGCTAACAGAAGCCCAAGACCAAACACTACTGATGTTATAAGCCCCTGTGTTTTGATTGTATGAATTGTAATCAAGTTCATACCCTGTAGAGGCAGATTCGTCAATGTAAGCAATCATTCGCCATTTGAGGTAGCCACTTCCATCCGCACGGACACCCTCGCATGACCGGTTGTTATATCGAGCATTTGATGAAGGCAAGAGCTTTATCGAATGTGAAACAGTATTTACGCTTACATTATTAGATTTGTCGGTTTTAGTTGTTGCTTTGAGCAAACCGATTGTGCGTGATTCATCGTCGATGCGTGGAGCAGACTTGACGGCATCGTATGTAAACCGATATAATCCGTTACCTATAGCAACGATGCCGTCTTTGTTAAGGACATCAGCCATTTTGGGATTTGGTAAGTTGAGTACTATGCCTCCATACTGCGAATCATAGATGACCATGTCTGCCAATAACAAGGCTGTTGCTGAACGTTCGTGCACAATTACCGCTTTGGGATTGTCTAAATATAATTTTTCCTCGCGTTCGTAATTGGCGGCTTCCTCAGCTATGGCTTTATCAAATAAGGTGCGAAGCGAGATAAAACCCTGTGAGGATACCGAAGCCTGTCGTTGTGCAGGTGACTGTTGGGCGAGTTTGTCGATGGTTTTGTTGAACTCATCAAAACTCTTGAACGTCAGGTACGACTTCTGTTGAGCCGCGTTGCTGCCAGCGTTTGGCAACGTCGTTTCGAGGGGGTCTTTACACCCTGCGAGCCAGAAAATCATGGCGTACAGAGCAGCGAGAGCTACTCTGCGGATTTTGTAAACGGTAACGGAATGCATATCTTTA
>JBBRMP010000353.1:0-2588 GCA_038230755.1 Cytophagales bacterium
ATTCGCCTTCACTCTTGCGCCAGCAGGCACCCTTCAGGGCGGGGGGCGTACCGCCTGCGAAGCCTACTTAATTAGTACGCCTTCTTCCACGCGGGCCAGGGCCTGCTCGAAATCGGCTTTGATATCGTCGATGTGTTCAATGCCCACCGACACGCGCAACATGCCCGGAGCCACGCCCGCGCCGCGCTGTTCCTGGTCGGACAACTGCGAGTGGGTGGTGGTGGCGGGGTGAATAATCAGCGTTTTGGCATCGCCCACGTTGGCAACATGGCTCACCAGCTTCAGCGAATTAACGACCGTATCGCCCGCTTCACGACCGGCTTTGAGCTTGAACGACAGCACCCCACCAGCACCGCGAGTCAGGTATTTTTTGGCCAGTGCGTTATATGGGTCGCCAGCCAGGCCGGGGTAGTTAACGTGCTCAACGGCAGGATGTTGTTGCAGCCACTGGGCCAGCGCGAGGGCGTTTTCGCAGGTACGTTCCACCCGTAGCGAGAGCGTTTCGAGGCCCTGAATCAGCATCCAGCTATTGAACGGACTCTGCGACGGACCCCAATCGCGCAGCCCCTCGACGCGGGCGCGGATGATGAACTGGATGTTGCCAAATGGCCCGCCCATGCCAAACACGTCGTTCATCACCAGACCGTGGTAACTCGCCGACGGTTCGGTAAACTGCGGGTACTTGCCGTTGCCCCAGTTGAACGTGCCGGCATCCACAATCACGCCGCCCATAGTTGTCCCGTGGCCGCCAATCCATTTCGTGGCCGATTCCACAATGATGTGGGCACCGTGTTTCAGGGGCGCACAGATGGCCCCGCCAGCGCCGAAGGTATTATCGACGATGATGGGCAGGTCGTGTTTTTTGGCGAGGGCCACAAACGCCTCGAAATCGGGGATGCTGAAGCTGGGGTTGCCGATGGTTTCGAGGTAAATAGCTTTCGTTTTGTCGTCGATCAGCGGCTCGAAACTGGCGGCGTTGTCACCATCGGCAAAGCGGGCATCCACGCCGATGTTTTTGAACGAGTTCTTGAACTGGTTGTACGAACCACCATACAAAAAAGACGTCGTCACAAAATTGTCGCCGACGGTGGTGATGTTGTTGATGGCCAGAAACTGCGCCGAGTGCCCTGATGCCGTTGCCAGCGCGGCCACGCCCCCTTCCAGTGCTGCCATGCGTTTCTCGAACACGTCGGTGGTGGGGTTCATGATGCGGGTGTAGATGTTGCCAAACTCCTGGAGAGCAAACAGCCGCGCCCCGTGCGCCGAATCGTCGAACTGGTAGGCGGTGGTTTGGTAGAGGGGTACGGCCCGCGCTTTGGTGGTCGGGTCAATTTCCTGCCCGGCGTGGAGCTGGAGGGTTTCGAATTGTGGCATGTTAAGTGGGGGTTAACGTTTAAAATCTAATACCTAAAGTTCATGGCGCAGTCAAGTGACTGTCGAACAGAGTGTTAGACCGGTCCGCCAGCGCGGTTAAACTTGAAACGGATTTTCAGGCATACAGTCAGATCGTTTATATCTCCCACGAGCACCATTGCTGTGGGCAGGAATTAGCACCTTGCCGGGTGGTAGGTTGCCTGGGGTTCAAAGAGCCTGGTCTCTCCCCTCATCTGTATAAATCAATGGGTGCTGGTTCGCCCAAAACGGGCGGCACAAAATTGACTTGCGGGTGCAAGTATACAGCCCAATCAGAGTCTGACCAACCAATAACGAGTGAAAAGCAATGCTTTTTTGTTATTTCGTCGTAGAAACTGAACTTGACCAATGGGATCTTCTGGAGGAATTGGCCTGCTATTGGTCATCCTGACAATCGTTATTTCGTACCGGGCTTTCTCTAACGAAGGCCTGATGAATCGCTACCTCTTTGCCGTAGACGGTATCCGAAAGCACGGGGAATATTACCGGCTGGTGTCGGCGGGGTTTGTCCATGCCGACTGGTGGCATCTGGGGTTCAACATGTATGCGCTCTACTCGTTTGCCGGGTCAGTTGAACGGGTGACGGGGCCAGTACAGTTGTTGCTGCTCTACATGGCGAGCCTCATTGGCGGTAACCTGCTGGCCCTGTTTATTCACCGAAACGACGACGGGTATCGGGCGCTGGGAGCCTCTGGTGCCGTCAGCGGGCTGATTTTTGCCATGATCGCGCTTTACCCCGGTGCTAACATCCGGCCCCTGTTTATGCCGTTCAGTATGCCTGCCTGGCTCTTTGGGCTGGCCTACAGCCTGTACTCCATCTACGGCATCAAAGCCGCACGAGATAATATAGGTCACGATGCGCACCTGGGCGGTGGGGTAGTGGGCGTACTTACCATCTGCGCCATCGAACCCGACGTACTCACGTATAACTGGCCGATTGTGCTGCTGCTGACTTTGCCCACGCTGGTGTTTCTGCTGGTGATTGCCCGCCGCCCCGACTGGCTGTATGTCCGTGGTTTCTCACTGACCACCCGCGAAAAAGAGACCGTCGATGAACGGTATAATGGTCATAAATTCCAGCACCAACAGGAGGTCGACCGGATCCTGGATAAGATCAGCGCGCAGGGGTACGATAGTCTGACCAACGAGGAGCGAAAGAGATTATCGGAGTAGTA
>JBBRMP010000354.1:0-2138 GCA_038230755.1 Cytophagales bacterium
ACCCGGTGAAGATGAAGATTGGCGGGGTGGTGTAATAAATTGATCGATGGGCCAGTGGTGGGTCATTTAGGCAGGGGTGCCAATCGTTCGGGGGTGATACCTTACTTTTGAGGTGCCAAAACCGGGGCTGGTGGGCCGCAAGAGCCCCCGCCCTGCCCCACGACCCTCGCTGCCAACGTTCGCATGCTGTTCAATTCACTTCATTTTCTCGTCTTTTTTTGCTTCGTCACCCTCAGCTACTACAGCCTCTCGAAACAGGGGCGGTGGGTGCTGCTGCTGGTGGCAAGCTGCTATTTCTACGCCGCCTTCATCCCGTCGTACCTGCTCATTCTGGGCGTGGTCATCCTGATCGATTACTTCGCCGCGCTCTGGATCGAACGATCTGAAGGCTCCCGGCGGAAGGCGTTGCTCATCATCAGTTTGGTAGCCAATGTGGCCCTACTGGCGTTTTTCAAGTATTTCGACTTCATCAACCAGTCCGTCAATAGCCTGCTGGCTCTGCTGGGTTGGCAGAGTTCGGTGCCCCTCCTCGGCGATTGGCTGCCCGGCGTGGTGTTGCCCATCGGGTTGTCGTTCCACACGTTTCAGTCCATGAGCTACACCATCGAGGTGTACCGGGGTAAGCAGGTGGCCGAACGCAATTTCGGGGTCTACTCGCTCTACGTGCTGTTTTACCCCCAACTCGTGGCCGGTCCCATCGAACGCCCCGGCCATATGCTGCCGCAGCTAAACGCCTTCCATGCCTTCGACTGGCCCACGGTGCGGATGGGTTTGCTGCGCATGGCGGGTGGGTTCGTGAAAAAGGTGGTCATCGCCGACCGCCTCGCGCTGATGGTGGATCAGGCCTATTTCGACGTTGACAAATCGTCGGGCACGACCATGCTGCTGGCCAGCGTGTTTTATTCGATTCAGATTTACTGCGACTTTTCGGGCTATTCCGACATTGCCATCGGGGCGGGGCAGGTGATGGGTATCCGCATGACCGAAAACTTCCGCACGCCCTACCTCGCCGCGTCCATCGGCGATTTCTGGCGGCGGTGGCACATTTCGTTATCGAGCTGGTTCCGCGACTATGTCTACATTCCGCTGGGGGGCAACCGCCTGGGTGCCACGCGCACGGCCCTCAACGTGCTGTTTGTCTTTGGCCTTAGCGGGCTGTGGCACGGTGCCAACTGGAAATTCGTAATATGGGGAGCCTTGCACGGTCTCTATCTCGTTATCAGTCAGTTTATTAAACCATCGGCGCAGCCATTGCCCATTCAGGAAGATACCTCGTCGGCTTACCAGTTGAAGGGCATTGGCGGGTCGGTTCGGCACCGGATCAACCAGGTGCTCACCTTCGGGCTGGTCACGCTGACCTGGATTTTCTTCCGCGCCCGCACCACCGACGATGCCTTTGTGGTATTGAAAAAGGTGTTCACGCTCAACCCGTCGGTACCCGCCCAAACGCCGCTGGCCCCGCCCGAACTTTGGCTGTGCGCCGCGCTGATTGGCCTACTTTTGTACGAAAATGCCTGGATAAAGTACGTGCCCCGCGCCACCACCACCGCCTTTTGGGTGTTGATGCCCCTGCTGGCGCTGGCCTGCTATTTCCTGGGTGTGTTCACCTCGAATCAGTTTATCTATTTTCAATTTTAGGAGACCATGATGCTCGCCCTCCTCCGCTGGTTTTTCCTGTTCCTATCCGGCCTTGTTTTGCTGGTCGGGCTTACGCCACCGATACAGCGTAAGCTGAATGACAAAGGGCTGATTCCCAATCAGTTCACCTACGGCGATCTGTACAATATGACCAACTTGCCTGCTTTCAGGGAGGAAAATATTGCCGGGCACATGGCCCTTACGCCGCAAGACAAGCCCGCCCACCACTACGAAAACGTCCACTTCTACAACTTCGGCGACAGCTTCACCGACATCGACACGAGCTACTACGCAGGTGGGTTCAACTTCCGGGCGTCGCAAAACGAGCGGCTTCAGCCCATTCATCTGGACCGGAGTAAGAAAAATATTCTGTTTTTCCAGTTTATCGAACGCGTCATCCGCGAACGGTTACAGCCCGCCGTTTACCCCGGCATGTACATCGAAAACGGGATCATGGACACCACCGGCAAGGGGCCGTTACCCCCAAAAATAGCCAGCAA
>JBBRMP010000355.1:0-1554 GCA_038230755.1 Cytophagales bacterium
AGACCGGCTTTACGGAGTATCCAGACTTTCTTGGTATCGTCGCCGAAGAGTAACGGAAAATGGTAGCCCATGCCCGCCGCCCGCATCTCGGCTTCCATCTGCTCGGCGGCAGTGACGACCTCGTCGTGTGTGGAGCGAGAGAGATCGACCACCAGGATGATAGGGAAGCCACCAACGGGCGTTTTTTGGACGAAAAAGCTGTTTTTACGCTGTTCCGGGTTGCTGTCGGCTCGCTCCAGAATGATATCGTCGATCAGCTCAACGGCTTGGGGCTTGTATTTCAGGGCCACTAGTGTTGCCCGCAGCGCCTCATCGATGCTGTGGCAGTGTATGCAAACCAGGCCGCCTTCTTTGGGGGGTAGCGGCACCAGATTCAGCTTTATTTCGGTCATGAAACAAAGCGTACCTTCCGAGCCAGCAATGAGTTTACAGAAGTTGAACGGCTCACCGCCTGCCGTAAATGGCTCACAGTTAAGTAGTTCGTCGAGCGCATAGCCTGTATTTCGGCGTTCAATGGATGGTTTCGGAAAATGCGCTCGTATCTCTGTTTGGTTGGTGTGATTGCTCAGGATAGCATTGGTTTTCAGCAGAATCTGTTCAGCCAGCGTGGCAGTTCCATTTTTGCGGCTGGCTTCGCCCACGGCTTTCGTATAATCCCAGGCCGATTGCGCTTTGAACTCTACCGCTGACCCGTCGGTCAGCAATGCCTTCACTGCCAGTGTGTGTTCGCGCGTGGCACGGTAAACTATGGAGTTGGAACCGCAGGAGTTGTTGCCCACCATGCCGCCAATCATAGCCCGGTTGGCGGTGCTGGTTTCGGGTCCGAAATAGAGGCCGTGGGGCTTCAGGAACAGATTTAGCTCATCACGAATCACGCCTGGTTGAACGCGTACCCAACGGGCCTCGGCGTTGATTTCCAGGATCTTATTGAGGTATTTCGACACATCGACCACGATACCGTTGCCCACCACCTGCCCCGCCAGCGACGTACCCGCCGTGCGTGGAATCAGTGGCAATTTTTGTTGGCGGGCGTACCGAATCAGCAGTGAAAGGTCAGAGTTTGAGCGAGGAACGGCCACGGCCAGGGGCATCTCGCGGTAAGCCGATGCGTCGGTGGCGTAGAGGGTGCGCGTGGTACTATCGGTGTAAAACTCGCCGGTATATTGGCTTGGTAATGGAGCCATTGATTGATAGGCAAAAGATTATGAAGAAACAGGCTTGTTTAACCGCCAAAAGGTACGGTGTAACGACCTAAGCCTTACGTATGATAACTGGATGTATACACGGAAAATTCGCTTTGTGAGCTGGTAGTTATTGCTGACTGAACGATCAGGTTTTAGATTATTTGTAGAAGTATACAATATCTAATACTACTGGACAAAAGGCATAAGTATTTGAAAATGAGGGGATTAAGATGTAGATTTGTTTTACCAGAACAAAAAAGACATCAAAATGCACCCTCATCTCAACAAATTTAGGCTCTATTATGGGGATTATAGTCGGTCAACTACCCAAAACTTATTCATTATCATCGGATGCCTGATTCAAGGCAAG